>ONPC01000133.1 GCA_900319565.1 uncultured Eubacteriales bacterium
AAGGAGGTACTGACGAAATGAGCGAAGAAATGGAGCTTATGGAAACAGAGGTTGCGAAACGACCGGATTATGAAGGCGAGATTATGGCGATCGTCCGAAGTCAGTCCTCCCCGAAGGTGATGCAAGAGAAGCTGGGTGATTATCATGAGAATGATATTGCCGAGGTTCTCCCTAAACTGTCATCTTCCGAGCGGGTAAAACTTTATCGGGTGCTGGGCACCGAAGTTTTATCCGCTGTTTTTGAATACACGGAAGATGAGGATACGAAGCGTTTCCTCGATGAGATGGACATCAAGAAGGCGGCGGATATCGTCAGCAACCTCGAGACCGACACCGCGGCGCAGCTGCTGAAGGGCATCGAAAAGGAGCGCCGGACGCTGATCATTTCGAGCATGGAGCCGGAGGCGCGGCGCGAGGTCGAGATGATCGCGGCTTACGACGAGGACGAGATCGGTAGCAGGATGACCGCGAATTTCATCGTGATCCGTGAGAACCTGACCGTGAAGCAGGCCATGTCGAGCCTGATCGAACAGGCGGCGGAGAACGACAACATTGCCACGATCTTCGTCGAGGACGAAAAGGGCGAATATTACGGGGCGATCGACTTAAAGGAGCTCATCATTGCCCGCCAGTCCACACCGCTGGAGAACCTGGTCGTGACGTCCTTCCCGTACGTGTACGGCCATGAAGATATCGACAGTTGTATTGAACGATTGAAGGACTATTCGGAGGCATACATTCCGGTCCTGAATAATATGAACCACATCCAGGGCGTCATCACCGCGCAGAACATCATCGAAGTGGTCGATGACGAGATGGGCGAAGATTACGCACGACTGGCTGGTTTGACCGCAGAGGAAGATCTGGCGGAGCCGCTGACGCAGAGTATGCGCAAGCGCCTGCCGTGGCTGCTGGTCCTGTTGGGCCTGGGCATGCTGGTGTCGAGCGTGGTCGGCGCGTTCGAGAAGGTGGTATCGCAGCTGACGCTGATCATCGCGTTCCAGTCGCTGATCCTGGATATGGCCGGTAACGGCGGCACGCAGTCGCTGGCGGTCACGATCCGTGTGCTGATGGATGAAAACCTGACGCGGCGCCAGAAAGTCGGGCTGGTCTTCAAAGAGATGTGCATCGGCCTGTGCAATGGCGCGATCCTGGGCGGCATATCCTTTGCGCTGCTGGGGCTGTATATCATGTTGTTTAAGAGCAAGTCGCTGACATTTGCTTATTCGGTATCCGCATGCATCGGCATTTCGATCATCGTTGCCATGGTGATCGCAAGCATCGTCGGAACCGTGATCCCGCTGTTCTTCAAGAAGATCAAGATCGACCCCGCCGTGGCGTCCGGTCCGCTGATCACGACTATTAACGACTTGGTGGCCGTAGTAACGTATTATGGCATGAGCTGGCTCCTGCTGATCGAAGTAATGAAACTGGCCGGTTAAATAAAAGGGACAGGGAGCGCGTACCGCTCCCTGTCCCTTTTGTTGACCTGCGGGGGCTTATGGTGAGGGGCTGGTCGGGGATCGCTACGCGCAAAATGAAGCATATCGCGAAACTGCGCGTAGGATCGAACTCCCGCCGAGGGGAAAACGGTCGGGATACATTGACAGGATCGGTTTCTCAAGGTAAAATGGTAAGCAAGCAACAAAGAAAAGGGGAATAGGAATGAAGAAACAGACAACCGTGGAAGTTTTGCTTGAGAAATGTCCGAGTTGCGGAGCGCCGCGTGTGGGTCAGGAAGCGACCTGCCACTACTGTGGCTGCTCCATGATACAGACGAAGCGGATCATCGAGGAGGTCGAGGATGCGCCGGTGGCGTCGAATGCGAAAAAGGATGACCGGAGGGTGGATATCATCTCGGATGTGGAGCCTCCGGAGTCGGGGGAGGCCTCTGGCAAGATCATAGGGATAGCATTTTTGATCGTATGGTGCACGGCCGCTTTCGGAATGGGCTTTTTCGCGCTCTCCATGGGAGCCGGTCCGATCTTCGGTATCGTTCCCTTTGGTATGGGCACGGTCGGCGTGATTGGTTTGATCACAATGTTCCTGAAGCCGGCCGCCGGATACAAAAAGGTGATGGCTCAGGGGAGTGAGTATGACGCGATCGTTTTGGGTTATGAGGTACGGCCGTTCAACCTGAGCGCAGGCAGTGTGAATTCCGTGCAAAACCTCCTCAGGACCCGGGTAAAAGTCCTGGCGGATATCGACGGGCGGGAGACCTGCATTCTGATGAAAGCGCCGTCTTCGATGACCGAACTATCGTATCCGGTCGGATGCCGGATCACGATCGTCGGTCTGGGCAGGGACTTCGTGGTAAAGATGTAATTCAAAGCATAGATTTATACAATTGAAACAGCATGTAGCGCCCGTCCCATAAGTGTAAAAAGCACAGGGGACGGGCTTTTGTTGCGTGCGCAAGTAGAATAGAAACCGCCGATTTTTGAGTGGAAATATCCATTGTATTTTCGGGAGCATGTGGGTATAATACGTTCATTATGCGATGCAAACGCAGGGCATAATAGCGGGAATAGTGCGCAGGCAGTATGTTTCTGACAGGGAAAAGAGAGATTATGGAAGTATCACAGAAGAAAGAAAAGAAATCCTTTTTGATAAATGAGAAGACGCCGCTGATGCTGCTGGCGGGGCCGATGTTTCTGGAGATGTTTTTGAACATTCTGGTGAACAACATCGACACCATCATGCTCAGCCGCTATTCGGAGAACGCGCCGGGGGCGGTGGGCAATGCGAACCAGATCCTGATGCTCATGATCCTGATGTTCAATATCATCGCGACTGCGACGTCGGTCGTGGTGGCGCAGTATCTGGGCGCGAAGCAGTATGATAAGATGAACACCATCTACTCGCTGGCGTTTATCGTGAACCTGGCTTCGGGTGTGTTCTTCAGCGTCCTGATCGTGGCTGCGAAGAGTCCGATGCTGGCGCTTCTGAAGGTGCCGGAGAACATGCGCGCGGATGCCCGGACGTACATCAACATCGTCGGCGGCACGCTGTTTTTGCAGGCCTGCTACAACGTTATGCTGCAGATCCTGCGCTGCAACGGCTACTCGAAGGTCGGCATGTATATCTCTGTGGCCATCAACGTGATCAACATCGTGGGCAATTACCTCTTCCTGTACGGGCCGCTGGCCTACCTGAACTTAGGCGTTGCCGGTGTTGCGATCTCGACGGCCGTGGCCCGCGTAGTCGCTCTGTCAGCCGCCTTGATCTACTTCTACCGCAAGAAGGTCGGTAAGATTCAGCTGTCGAAGCTGCGTCCCTTCCCGACAAATCTTTTGTTTCGTATGATCCGCGTGGGGCTTCCGTCCGCCGGAGAGAACATGTCGTATACCATTTACCAGATGGTCCTGCTTTCGTTCATCAACCAGATGGGCGACGACGCCAGCAACACGCGTGCGCTGTGCAACACACTGATCGCATTTGCCATGGTATTTTCCAACTCCGCGGCGATGGCGACACAGATCATCACCGGGCACCTGGTCGGCGCCGGAAAGGAAGACGCGGCGTACCGGCGTGTATTCGCGACGCTCAGGCTGACCCTGCCCATAACGGTCGGCCTGGCCACGGTCAACTGGCTCATCAGCCCGTGGACCATGCGCATCTTCGACTCGAATGACCAGGTCATCCACCTGGCGTTCTGGGTCATGTTCGTCGATATCTTCATCGAGATCGGACGCTGCCTGAACATGACGTTCGTCAGCAGCCTGAAGGCGGCCGGCGACTATATGTTCCCGCTGATCGTGGGCCTTCTGACCATGTGGCTGATCGGCGTTCCCATGGGTTATATCTGGGGCAATGTGATCGGCTTCGGCCTGGCCGGTGTCTTCATGGGCACGGCCTTTGACGAATGCATCCGCGGCCTGATCACCATGGGTCGTTGGCACAGCCGTAAGTGGACCGGTAAACGGCTGGTGGAAGAAGATAAATAAATGCAGAGGCAGGGAGTTTTCCCTGCCTTTTTATTTGAAATCCCGCCTCAAACGTAGTATGATTTCAGTAGTTGATTGTTCAAATAGCAAGCGGAAGCAGCTGTGGAAACGCAAAGTTGGTATCGTCAGAAATAACGGATCGTCATGACCGACCGATACATATTTTAAAATGATCCCCTCCCGCATCGGGCGTACGCTCCGGTGGGGAGGGGATCTTTTTTGCTCCCTGATAACATGCCGCTAGGGAACCGTTCCGGTAAACGGCGTTTCCGGGCCGCTTGGCTCACTGCTTGTTGCCGCCTTGTGCATCGGTCGAAAAAAAGTTAAAATGGTGATGTAACATTTTTCGAGAAGTGGCTAGTAGATAAGTGAAAGGGCTCGAGAGAGCCGCTCTGATACATAGAGGAGGAGATCACAATGATGCAAGATGAGCAAATCGTTGATCTGTATTTTGATCGAAATGAGCGTGCGCTGATGGAGACGACCGATAAGTACGGAAATTACTGTCGGACCATCGCGCGCACCATATTGAATGACGAGGAGGCGGTAAAGGAGTGCTTCAACGACACGTTGTTTCAAAGTTGGAACGCCATGCCGCCGCATCGGCCGAACTGCCTCAAAACCTTCGTGGGTAAGATCACGCGCAATGTATCATTGCAGCGTGTGCGGACTACCCACGCGGTAAAACGTGGCGGCGGGGAAACGGTGGCGGCCATCGATGAGCTTCAGGAGTGCATCCCGGACCGCTCCGCGCACAGTGCGGAGCAGATCGAGGAGGAGATGGTGATCCGGGAAGTACTGGATAACGTACTCGCCGGCCTATCGGTGCAGAACCGCCGCATCTTCGTACGGCGCTATTGGTACTGCAATTCGATCGAAGATATCGCCAAAGCCTTTGCGATGACCGAGGGCAATGTACGGACTGTGCTGTCGCGCGTTCGGAGTAAACTGAGGGACGCCTTAGAGAAAGCGGGGGTGACCATATGACTATAAGAATTACGAGGGACAAACTAATGGATCAAATCAATGAGATCCGGGATGCATTTATCCTGGAAGCGGAATTAACCGAAGAAGAACAAAAGCGCATGCAGGCGCCCGTCGGAAGCGCGCCGGTAGTAGCGAAAACTGCAGAGAAGGAAGAAGAGAGCAGGCGGCAGGGATCGCTCGCGGAGCAGCCTGCCAACGAAGAAGAACCGAAGCCGGAGGCGACATCAGAGCATAAAACAGCAACGTTCGTCCGCATCACGATCGGAGTGACCCTCGTCGCGGCAGCGATCTTGCTGTTCGTATTCTTCTGGAACCCGAAGCACAGTCAGGTCGCTTCGACAACGGATGCGACGCAGGAGGCCACTGAGGCTCCTACGGAGGCGGAAACCGAGCCGATCACAACACGGGAGGTCACTGAGGCAGCCACACAGGAGCCGACGGTTGCCGGATTGAAGATCGACGAGGAGCGTTTCCCGGACCCGAATTTCCGGGAATACATCATCCGATACTTCGACACGAATAAAGACAATGTGCTCGATGACCTCGAGATCCAAAACGCTAAGGAAATCAGGCTCGGTGCTTCAAAAGATGATAAAAATGTAAACGGCAGTGCAAAGGTAGCAAGCCTGAAAGGAATAGAATACTTCACGCAACTGGAACTGCTTCAATGTGCGGGCAATCAATTGATCGAGCTGGATATAAGTCACAATATCGCACTGAAGAACCTGGACGTTTCGGGGAACAAACTTAGATCACTGGATCTGAGTCAGAATAAAGCCTTGGAAACCCTCGATTGTACTCGGAATGATATTCGGGAGATAGATGTTAGCGCGAATACCGGACTGAATACTCTTCGTTGTGACGGAAACCCGTTGGAATCGTTGAATGTCGGCTCCCTTCCCGAAAAGGAATCCTTCTTCTGCGACGTGGAAACCTGGCATTTGATCAAGTGAAAAAAAGACCATTTCGTTCTTGAAAAAACCTTCCGAAAAGAGTACACTGTAAGTAGTACATAGTAGGCGGGATGGCTGCGGCCGGCGCTTCGAAAAGTGAGGAATGGTTATGGGATTTGATATTATACATTTGCCGAAGGAACACTGGGAGGGCTATCAGCTTCCCATGGATTATACATCCAATGATTATATGGACGTTGTGATCAATCCGGTGGAGGGTGGTTTTGACGTTTCGTTTCGGATGGCGATGAGTGAGGAGCCGATCGTGAAGAAGAAGGCGCCGGTTGCCATGGAGAACTGTCTGTATGCGCCGTTTGTTCCGGATGCGTGTGCTTGGGGCGTGGTGAAGGATGGCCGTCTGGTCGCTGCGATCGAGACCGGTTCGGAGACGCGGAGCAACCGCCTGCGTATCTGGGAGATCTGGATCGACGAGAAGTACCGGAACATGGGCATTGGCCATGCGCTGCTGGAAGTTGCGAAGGAGCAGGCGCGCCTGGAGTCGCGTCGCGCCGTGGTGCTGGGCTTCCGCTCGAGCAACATGAACGCGCTGGGCTTCTACCTGCACGAGGGCTTCACGCTCTGCGGTTTCGACAGCTGCCGTTATCGCAACGATGACCTGAAGAAGAAAAACGTGCGCATCGAGATGGCGTACTTCCTGCGTAAGGCGAAGAAGGTGACGCGCGATGAGATCGAGATCCGTGAGGAACGTGAGGAAGAGTATCACGAGGTCGAGCGGATGGTCCAGGAAGCTTTCTGGAATAAATACATGCCAGGCTGCGACGAACATCTGCTGGTGCATAAGTTGCGTACGAGTGAGGCGTATCTGCCGCATTATTCCCGCGTGGCCGTGAAGGACGGCGAGATCATCGGCATGATCATGTATGCCGAAACGGCCGTGGAGGATGCGTTCGGCGTGAAGCATTCGGTGGCTTCGTTCGGACCGCTGTGCGTAAAGGCGGAATGGCAGGGCTGCGGCGTCGGTGAGATCCTGCTCACGGAGACCATGGAGATGATCCGCAAGGACGGCAAATATCCGGGCGTGATCATCCTCGGCGAGCCGACCTACTATCCGCGCCTGGGCTTTAAGACCACGGATAACTTTATGATCACGATGGAGGACGGAACGTTTTCCGAGGCGCTTATGGGCTATGAACTCAAGCCCCATGCGCTGGAGATGCTGCCGGGCCGCATGGTATGGCCGGAGGTCTACTCCGAGCTTTCGGCGGAGGAGACGGAGGAGTTCAACCGGTCGTTCAAGACATTGCCCAAAATGTACTTCCCGAAGCAGTGGAAGAAAAAGTGAAAAGAGAGAAGATAAACAAGCGGAGAGGCGGTCCGGTGCGACGGCCTCTCCGCTTTTGTTGGTGGGATGACATCGGTCACGATCGGATATGACGAAGACAAGAAACCGGCCATAACCGGTGCAGTGAAAGCAGGCGGGTATGGCCGATTTGTATAGTTCGCTATTATATCTGTATTAGTGGCTTCAGATCCAGCCGCCGTCAAATCCGATGACCTGACCGGTCATGTAGGCGGGGGCGGAGAGGATCAACTCGCAGAGGCGGGCGACTTCATCCGGGGAGGCCATGCGGCCGGCCGGGATCTGGTCGATTACTTCGGTGATTTCCTCCGGCGTAAGACAATGGTTCATCTGCGTGTCGATCAGGCCGCAGGCAATCGCATTGACCGGGATGGAGGATGGCGCGAGTTCTTTTGCCAGCGCGCGGGTCATGGCGTTTAAGCCGCCCTTCGCGGCCGAGTAGGCGACCTCGCAGGAGGCGCCGACGGAGCCCCAGACCGAGGAAATATTCAGAATCGCGCAGGTGGGCTTGGTTTCAGAGAGCGGTGTAAAACCGGGATCGGAGCTGCCTGTCCGGCTCCCGCTTTGAGCGGAGGCCTGCGTTTTGCAATGCGCCTCCGTATCATGGATGCGCCGCACCATGCCGGGAATGCACAGGCGGGACAGGTCCAGAGCCGCGGCGAGATTCGTCGAAAGGATCGCCATGAGGCGGTCGGAGGACAGGTCCTGCAGCAGTCCGATGTCGGCGATGCCGGCGTTGTTGATGAGGATATGCGGCGTGTGGCCGCCGGAAGCATCGACCGCGCGGATGAAGGCTGCGCTGCGGGCTTCGGCGTCGGACAGGTCGCAGATCATCGGGATGATCTGGCAGTCCGGGACTGCGCGGCCTATCTCGTCGATGACGGTCGCGAGACCTTCGGTGTCTGTATTGCAATTCAGGATCAGGCGGGACGGCGAGCCGTCGAAGACCGCCAGCCTGCGGGCGATCGCGGCGCCGATGCCGCGGGATGCGCCTGTGATCAGGATCGTTTTCTTCATGGGGTACTCCTTATGTTTCTGTCTGGAAGGGGGGCTCCTTACCTGGCGAGTTGGATTATTGGTTTTGGTTGCTCTTCAGTGGCGATAGACCGTAGCAGCGTAAGGCGCCGACCACCAAAGCGAGCGAAAAGCATGGTTTTGGTTGCCTTAAAGGACATGGAATTTGTATTTCTTTTGCCTGGCTAACGGAAGCATTGAAAACACTATGTCAGTTAGCCGCGTAGGCTGATGAAGCAAGTTCCGAGCGGCGATCCGGCTAACGGAAGGGCAGAAAACGCTATGTCAGTTAGCCGCGTAGGCTGATGAAGCAAGTTCCGAGCGGCGATCCGGCTAACGGAAGGGCTGAAAACACTATGTCAGTTAGCCGCGTAGGCTGCTTGAGTTAGTACAGGGCGGCGATCCGGCTAACGGAAGGGCTGAAAACGCTATGTCAGTTAGCCGCGTAGGCTGATGAAGCAAGTTACGGGCGCCGATCCGCCCTATGGTTATACTAGCATGAAGCAAGAGGAAAAACAAGTATTGTGTGCGTGGACGTGGTTGCGATTTTGTGGTATAGTATTCGAAGGCGGCCTGCCTTTGGTATCGGAAATCAACGGATCCTCAATCAACGATCGACGGGCAGTCGAGAGGCAACTAAGGAGTAACGACCCGGATATGAATACACAGCAAACAAATACACAACCGAAAGAAAACCCGCTGGGGACGCGGCCGCTTGGAAAGCTGCTTTTGTCGCT
Organism: uncultured Eubacteriales bacterium; assembly: GCA_900319565.1. GTDB lineage: Bacteria > Bacillota > Clostridia > Lachnospirales > Lachnospiraceae > UBA1201. The sequence goes on from ONPC01000133.1 coordinate 8,960, forward strand.
GGCGGTGCCGGCGATCATCGCGAACGTGGTCAATGCGCTCTATAATATCGTGGATCAGATCTTCATCGGACAGGACTCCGGCAAGCTCGGAAACGCCGCGACCAGCGTATCGTTTCCGCTGACGACGATCTGCATGGCGATCGGCCTGATGACGGGCCTCGGCGCGGCTTCGGGGTTCAACTTGGAGTTGGGCCGCAAGAACGAAGCGAAAGCGAAGAAGATCGCCGGTTCGGCAGTGGGCATGTTGGTGATCTGCGGCGTGACCATCTGCGTTTTGGTCCGCATTTTCCTGAAGCCCATGCTCGTAGCCTTCGGCGCAACGGACAATATCCTGCCCTATGCAGAGCAGTATGCGGGCATCACGTCCTTCGGAATTCCGTTCGTCCTGTTTTCGACGGGAACGAACCCGTTGGTGCGTGCAGACCGAAGCCCACGTTACTCCATGGCGGCGATCGTCATCGGCGCGGTACTGAACACCATTTTAGACCCGATCTTTATCTTTGCGTTTCGCTGGGGCATCCGCGGCGCTGCCTGGGCCACGGTCATTAGCCAGATCTTGTCGGCCGGGATTTTGGTCGCTTATTTCCCACGCTTCAAGTCCGTGAGATTTGCGGTGAAAGATTTTATCCCCCGTTTCACGGAGGTATTCGATATCTGCAGGCTTGGCCTGAATTCCTTTATCTTTCAGTCGTCCAACCTGCTGGTGCAGATCACGCTGAATAACGTGCTTCGGACCTATGGCGAGCAGTCGGCCTATGGCGCGGACACGCCGATCGCCGTGGCGGGCATCGTCACGAAGATCAACGTTATCTTTATAGCTCTGATCATTGGCCTGATCAACGGCGCGCAACCGATCTGCAGCTACAACTACGGAGCGAAAAAGTACGGCCGCGTGCGTCACACGGTGAAACTCTTCATGACCGCGGCGGTCATCATCTCGACCACGCTGTGGCTCGTGTTCGAGATCTTCCCGAAGCCGATCATTTCCCTGTTCGGCGACGGAGGCGATGACCCGCTGTACGTCGAATACGGCGTGCGCTTCATGCGCGCGTTTCTGTTCTGCGTGTTCTTAAACGGCATGCAGATCTGCTGCGCGACCTTCTTCCCGGCGATCGGTAAGGCGGCGAAAGGAGCCCTGCTTTCTTTCTCGAAGCAGATCGTTTTCCTGATCCCGCTGCTTTTGATCCTGCCGCGTTTCTTCGGCCTGGAAGGGATCAAATACGCGCAGCCGGTCACGGACCTTCTGACGTTCCTGCTGGCAATGGCGTTTCTGTGGCATGAGATGCGAAAGATGCCGAAGGAGGACATGCCGCAGCAGCGCGCGGCGTCGGACGAATAGCCGGACGGACTTCGGGGAAATGCCCATGAGGCGGGGCGGCGCATCTTGCGCATTTGAGTAAGATTTGGTATAATTTAGACATATATATTCGTCCGCGTGCGGACGGAATTGGGAAAGGATGTATTCAGGATGAAATACGGTATTATCGGCGCTATGGAGGCTGAGGTCGCTACACTTAAGAAGCACATGGCTCAGAACGGGGGCTATTCGTCCAAGCGCCATGCTGGGATGGATTTCGCCGTCGGGAAACTCGGTAACACGGAGGCCGTAGTCGTGAAGTGCGGCATCGGTAAGGTCAATGCGGCTCTTTGCGTGCAGATCCTGGCGGATTTCTTTGAAGTTACACATATAATCAATACCGGCGTCGCGGGTGCGCTGAACGAAAAACTGGATATCGGTGATATCCTGATCTCCGTAGACGCGCTGCAGCATGATGTGGATGTGACGGCGTTAAAGTATGCGCCGGGCCAGATCCCCGGAGTGCCCGTGCTGGCATTTCCCGCGGATAAATGGATGATCTATCTGGCGGAGCGGACCGCCGATGTGCTGAAGGCCGAACCCGGTTTTTCCGACGTTCATTTCCTGCAGGGCCGCGTGGTAAGCGGTGATATCTTCGTGTCGGATGCTGACGTGAAGAAGCGCCTGATCGATACATTCCGCGGTGATTGCTGCGAGATGGAGGGGGCTGCCATAGCCCAGGCGGCGTACGCCAACGGCTTGCCGTACCTGATCCTGCGCGCTATTTCAGACCGCGCGAACGGCGGAGCCTCGGTGGACTATCCGACCTTTGAGGCACAGGCGGCTGTGCGCTGCGCACGTTTTGTGGAATATATGGTGAACGGACGGTAATGGGACAGATATCGAGCTGGAAGAAAGATCGAAAGGAAGGCTCTGAGAAGGGGCGCCGAGGCATCTGCATCGTGGCAGGTGTGTTTGCGGTCCTTCTTTTTGTGTGCCTGTTCGCCGTTCTGATCCTGCCGCGATGGACCGGGGGAGCGCATGCAGATCCCGGGGAAACGACCGCCCGGGCGGTGGCACAGGGTAGCGAAGCCGGCGCCTCCGAGGGCGGTTCATCTGAGAAAAGCTCTCCCGAAGCCGGTTTCCCTGAAAGCGAAACTGCCGGGGAAAGCACTTCCGAAGCCGAAGCCTCTGAGGGAGATACATCTGAGGATAGTTCTTCCGAAGCCGGTTTCCCTGAAAGCGAAACTGCCGGGGAAAATTCGTCCGAAGCTGGCGCCTCTGAGCCCGAAACTTCTGCTGACGAATACATCAGCATCATTGCGGTCGGGGACAATCTCTATCATAGATCCCTGTCCCAGAGTGGAATCCGTGAGGACGGTTCTTACGATTATACGCCGGTATACCGCGCGACGAAGTACCTGACAGCGCAGGCAGACATTGCGGTGATCAATCAGGAGACGCCGATGGGCGGCGATGCCTACGGCATCCAGACTTACCCGCGTTTCAATGTGCCGCAGCAGATCGGCGACGCCATGGTCTGGGCGGGCTTTGATGTGGTCACGTTTGCCACGAACCATATGATGGATATGGGGCGGCAGGGCCTGATCGATACGGCAAAATACTGGAAAGAGAAGCATCCGGAGGTGCTCGTTACGGGGATATCCCTGAGTCAGGAGGAACGCGATTCCGTACCGTATGTCGAATGCAAGGGAAAAAAGATCGCATTTTTGAACTACACCTATGGTATCAACTCGGGGAATCTGGGGCGGGAGACTTACCTGCTGAACATCCTGAATGAGGCGACGGTGCGGGCGGACATTGCCCGCGCAAAAGAGGAGTGCGACTTTGTGATCGTGCTTCCGCACTGGGGCGTGGAAGGACGCATGGTGCCGACTGACGCCCAGTATCAGATGGCTGCGGTCCTGGCGGACGCAGGGGCCGATGTCGTGATCGGGACGCATCCGCACGTCGTACAAAAGGTGGAATGGGTGACGTCGGCCGGAGGAAACCGGACGCTGGTGTTTTACTCGCTGGGGAACTTCATTTCCCTCCAGGACACGGCGCCGAAGATGCTGGGAGGCATGGCAAAACTGCGTCTGAAGATCGACGCACAGACCGGTAAACTGACGCTCGACGATTACCGGATGGACTACGTGGTGACGCACTTTCAGTACGACCCGGCGATTGAACTGTTTTCCGGAATGACGGCGATACCGTGGAGCGATTACACGCGAAGCCGCGCATCACGGCACGGGCTGATCAGCTGGGGAAAGAAGTTTTCCTATGATATGCTTGAGGAGATCATTCGGAACAACGGTCCGGTGACGAAGGAAGAAATCGAAAGGATTCCTTAAGGATTTCAAAATAAAAATCCGTTGAAATGAACATGAAAATATGGTAACATGTTAATGTGCGGTCGAATCGGCAGATTTCGACTCTGTAAGAATGCTTTTTACTATAAAGGTGGTGAGTTTATCATGGCTGACAAAATGAATCCGAATGACCTGGGCGACACAATACGTCGTTCTGTTGAGCAGGCGGTGAATACGATCAATTCGATGGTCGGCCAGATAACCGGAACGACCCCAAATACAAATCAACAACAAGGCCGGCCGCAGAGTTTGGCGGCTCGCCGGAAGGCACAGGAGCAGCAGGCGGCACTTAACGGACAGAATTCCGTCGCGCAGGCAGCGCAGCAGGTGCGAAATCAGTTTGATGCAGCGCCGAAGTATCCGGCGGTCTATTATCCGCAGCCCGGAGTTCCGGGCGTGCAGTACACCGGACAGCCGGTTCAGCAGATGCCGGGACAGCCGATGCAGACGCTGCCGCAGGGACAGGTTCCCGGCGTGCAGCCGTACGTGAGCCCTATGCAGCAACCGATGCAGCCGGGTGCGGTTCCGCGTCAAAATGTGCAGCAAAACTTTATGCAGCCGGTGCCACAAGCGGGCCAGGCGGGCTCTCCGGGTCAGCGTGGACGCGGGGCGTTCGGAGGACGCGGCGGAGCGGGCGGCAACCAGAATGTAAATCAATATCCGATGGTGGAAACGAATACGCATATTAACGATACGCGTTATCCCGATTATATGCGGACCAGCCGTCCGGCTCCGGTGCGCAGGGCGAACCAGCCGGCACAGCAGATGCGTGTGACACGTAAGGCGGACGCATTTCCCGGTGAGGAAGACAACAACACGCGTAACGTAACGTTTCTGGTATTCGCCATTCTGTCCGGCATCTTTTCTTTCGGCATGCTCTCGGAGATCTTTGACGGAGAGGAGACCGTAGGCGGCGGGATAATAGGATTTGTGCTGGCTCTGGGGGTCTTCGGAGTGTTCCTTTTCCTGTTTATGCGCTCCAAGGCGAAGAAAAAACAATATGCACGGTTCCGCGAATATATCAAACGATATGCGACCCAGCCGCAGGTCTCGGTTCTCGAGATATCGGCGGCCATGGGCGTCGAGCCTTCCGTAGTCCGTGAAGACTGGAAGGCCATGATCGAACTCGGTGTGTTCCCGCAGGGGCATTTCGCGGCGGGCGAACAGGTGATCTACCTTTCGGATGCCGGCTACGAAAACTATATGAAGACCTACGGACTTTCGGAAGGAAGCGGAAAGGGGGCGGCCGGAGCATTGCCCGCGCCCGCAGCAGTAGAAGAAAAGAAGCACTCCCCGGAAGTCGAAAAGGCACTGGAACAGGGGCGCAGTTATCTGCTTCAGCTCCGTAATGAAAACGACGCGATCCCCGGTGAGGTGGTCAGCCGTAAGCTGGACAGCCTGGAGGATGTCTGCAAACGTATCTTCCGCGTGGTGGAAGACCATCCCGAGAAACTTCCGGAGATCCGGAAATTCATGGAATACTACATGCCGACGACCTTGAAACTGGTGCATACGTACCGTGAGTTCGAAGATCAGAAGCTGGAGGGTGACAACATCACCCGTACGAAAAAAGATATCGAGGATACTCTTGATATGATCAATGTGGCGTTTGAGAACCTGCTGAATGACCTGTTTAAGGATGCGGCAGTGGAAGCGTCCGCCGACATTTCGGTCCTGAATGCGCTGTTTGCGCAGGAAGGCCTTAAGGAAAAGGAATTTGAAGTGATTCCGAGAAAATAGAAATAGCATGGCGAAACCGTGCGGATAGGAGTAGATATGGATGAAACTATGAAGCCTCAGGAGCAGGTAAAGGAAGCGGTTCAGGAGCAGGTGATCGAGACGATCGTGGCGGATGCGCCCGAGGCGCCCAGCCTTACATTGACCCCGTTTGACTCACCCGAGACGAAGCCCGTTCTGGTCACAGATGCACAGAAGGAAGAGGAGCAGGTCGAGGATATGACCGCTGCGATCCTGTCTGAACAGGAACTGAAGCAGGTGGAGCAGTTCTCCAAGCAGATCGACTTGAAGGATACAAACTCTATCATGCAGTACGGTGCCGGAGCGCAGAAGAAGGTTGCGGATTTCTCTGAGGCAGCTTTGAATAACGTGCGCACGAAGGACCTCGGTGAGGTCGGCGGCATGCTGTCTTCCCTGGTTACCGAACTGAAGTCGTTCGACGTGAAGGAGAACGAGAAGGGCATCCGCGCATGGTTTAAGAGAAGCGCGAATAAAGTCGAGGCCATGAAGGCGAAGTACGCAAAGGCCGAGACAAATGTCAACAAGGTTTCCGAGTCTCTCGAGAAGCATCAGGTGACACTGCTTCGTGATGTTGCGATGCTGGACAACATGTACGCGACCAACCAGAACTATTATAAAGAACTGACCATGTATATCCTGGCCGGCAAAAAGCGCTTAGAGCGCGCTAAGAATGAAGAACTCGTCGCACTGAATGAGAAGGCAAAGCAGACCGGTCTGCCCGAGGATGCACAGGCTGCAAACGATTTTGCGGCGCTGATCAACCGCTTTGAGAAGAAACTCCACGACCTGGAACTGACCCGCGTGATCTCCATTCAGATGGGACCGCAGATCCGCCCGGTACAAAGCAACGATACAGTCATGAGCGAGAAGATCCAGTCCACACTGGTGAACACGATCCCGCTTTGGAAGAGCCAGATGGTCCTGGCGCTCGGCATGAGCCACTCCATGGAAGCTGCTAAGGCACAGGGAGAGGTGACCGACATGACGAACGAACTGCTGAAGAAGAACGCAGAGATGCTGAAGATCTCTTCCATCGAGACGGCGAAGGAATCCGAGCGCGGCATCGTTGAGATCGAGACGCTGCAGCAGACGAACCAGTCCTTGATCGATACGCTGGATGAGGTTATGCGCATTCAGAACGAAGGCCGCGAGAAGCGTGCGGCTGCGGAGATCGAACTTCGTAAGATCGAGAACCAGATGAAGGAAAAACTGCTCGAGATGAGCACTCGCAAGCAGTAAAATATAAGACCGGGATCTTTCGAACCGGTAAAAAGTGCCGAAAGCGGCGCAGGAAAACTTCCTGTGCCGCTTTTTTCTCGGCATTTTACACAAATTGCAGGCGATTATTTCAGTAAATTTGATAGAAACACTTGATTCCGAGCGTAATAAATGCTATACTATGTATCAGCGAAGTGGATTTCCCCCCTAAATCCATAAGATTATTACAAAAAAGGCCGAAAAGACAGCTTCTGATTTTGTATATATTGTCCAACCGGAACGGAAAAAAGCGGTTGGACGGGGAGGAACCAGTCCGAAATATGGGTTTTCTCTTGAAAAATAGAAAAAACCTATGATTTCCAAAGGAGTATCAAAGCAATAATTGGGAAGAAGCACGCAATAATTATAATGCGGACAAAACGTGTTTGTTGTAAGATTATTACATAAATATGTGGAGTGTATCGCCTGTTTTTTGTGCGGTTAGCACAAAGCCATAAGGCGGGTTTTTGCATGCATGACGATATCTGACGGAACCTACGTGACGGCGCCTTCCGCGCCGGGTTCTTTGCACGGTATGCATACAAAAGTCTAAAGTACGCTTTTCCATTGAAATGATATACAGAGAGGAGCTATTTATGAGAAACAGAAAGCAAAAGCAGCTGATCAAATGGGCGATCATTGGCGTGATTGTTGTTGCGTTTATCGTCTATTTGGCTTGGCCGAAGAGCATTCCGAACTACGAGAAGAAGTATGCTGACGTTGATATCGAAGCAGAAACCGCCAGACTGAGTGCCGAAGCCGCAAAAAAAGCTGCAGAAACTCAGACTAAGCGCGCGGATAACTACTCGATCTACAAGCTTAAGCTTGCAGATAAGAAGGCTGGCACTTCTGTGATCGACGTCGACCTGACGAAGTTCACGAACGGTAAGGACACCGCGATGGATACGATCGAAGGTGTTAAAGCGCTCGTAACTAAGGACGGCGGTTCCGTTGACCTTACTTTTGATGCGCCTGAGGAAGGTCTCTACACGATCTATGTAGAGTATTTCCCGCTCGGCGGACGCAAAGACGACACCTACGAATCGAGAGGCGTTGACCCTGAGCGCGCACTGTATATCTACAATGCGGAGACCGGAGAGTTCGAACTTCCGTTCCGCGGATGTGACGCATTTACATTTACCCGTATCTGGACAGACCGTGATCCGGTTAAAACGGATAACCGCGGAAACGAGATCCGCCCGGTTCAGGCAGAGGCACCCCGTTGGGAGAGCGTAAGCCTTCACGACTACCAGGGCTACGAGAAATATCCCTATGAGTTCTATTTCAACAAGGGCGAGAACAAGATCCGCCTGAAGGCGACGAACGAGACAATGGCTATTCGCAAACTCGAACTTCGCCCGCTTGAGAAGACTCCCAGCTACGACGAATATCTGGCTGCCAACCCGGCATCCAAATTCTCTGAGAATCCCTCCGGTGAGATCCCTGTTATCCAGGGCGAGGATGCTCAGTATCGTTCCACCCCTTCTCTGTATCGTACATATGATCACTCATCTCCGAACACGGAACCCTATAACATTAAGAAGACTGTCTTCAACATGATCGGCGGAACACAGTGGCGTGTTGCCGGTGACTGGATCGAATGGGATTTCGAGGTTCCTCAGGATGGCTACTACGAGATCACGATCAAGGGACGTCAGTTCTACAACCGTGGTTACGTGTCCAACCGTAAAGTCATGATCGACGGTGAGGTTCCTTTCGAGGAAGCAGCAGTTGTTGCATTCCCGTACTCCTCCGACTGGACCATGAAGACCATCGCGGATGCGGATGGAAATCCTTATAAGTTCGCCCTTACAAAAGGCAAGCACACGATCCGCCTCGAGGTAACCCTCGGCGACCTGGGCGACATTCTTAAGAGCATGGATGCGAGCGTAGCTCGTATGAACGAAGACTATCGTAAGATCATCGTCCTTACCGGTACGGAGCCGGATGTCTATCGTGACTACGGCATCGCCGAAGAGTTCCCGGAAGTTATCGAGGATATGAACCTTGAGTACAAGATCCTCTATAAGACCGTTGATGATCTGGTTAAGTATTCCGGTGAAAAAGGAACGCAGGTTGCATCGACCGAGAACCTCGCGATCATGCTGGAGCGTTTCGCTAAGAGACCTTCCCGTATCACAAAGGGCCTGGGGGGCTTCAAAGAGAGCGTAGCTCAGCTCGGAACCGATATCCTGACACTCTCCGAGCAGCAGCTCGATATCGACGCGATCTACATTACCGCACCGAACGCAGAAGTGCCGAAGGTTAAGAGCAACTTCCTGGCAAATGCAATGCACGAGGTGCGCAGCTTCGTTGCTTCCTTTACGATCGACTACAATTCACTCGGTGATACCTATGGCTCAAACGAGGACCCGGTCAATGTATGGATCCTGACCGGTCGTGACCAGAGCCAGGTTCTGAAGAGCATGATCGATGACAACTTCACACCGAACCATCATATCAACGTTAACCTCAAGCTGGTTACCGCTGCAGCCCTGATGCCTGCAGTAGTTGCAGGTAACGGACCGGATATCGTTCTCACGACCGGCCAGGGCGACCCCGTCAACTATGCGATCCGTGGCGCAGCATACAACCTGGCAAACTTCCCCGATCTGGAGGAAGTAACCAAGAATTACCACGAGAGCGCACTTCTTCCTTATAGATATGATACGGAAGACGAAGACGGAACCGTACACCCCGGTCTGTACGCGATCCCCGAGACACAGTACTATAACGTTATGTTCTACCGTACAGATGTCATGGAAGAGCTCGGGCTCAAAGCTCCGGATACATGGGATCAGCTCATTGCCATGCTCCCTGCGATCCAGAGTAAAAACCTGAACGTAGCGATCCCTTCCGTTGAGCGTATGATCGGCGGCCAGATGAACCCCGACCTTTCATCGTTCTTCGCTATGCTGTATCAGCACGGCGGCGTTCTCTACGATGAGAAGCATACGAAAGTCCTTTTGGATGAGCAGAAGGCGGTTGAAGCATTTGAAATGTATACCAAGTTCTTCACTCACTATAAGACACCGAGAAGCTACGACTTCTCGAACCGTTTCCGTTCCGGTGAGATTCCTCTCGGTATGGCAGACTACAACACATACAACACTCTGGCGGTATTCGCGCCTGAGATCCGCGGCCTGTGGAAGTTCGGTCTGGTACCCGGAACCAAGCAGGAGAACGGAACGATCGACCACTCGACCGGTTGCTGGGGCCAGTGCTCCATGATGCTTTCCAGCGTTAAGGATCCTAATAAAGCATGGGAGTTCCTGAAGTGGTGGGCAGATCCTGATACGCAGGTTCGCTTCGGTCGTGAACTCGAGGCGGTTATGGGTGATGCAGCCCGTTACGCTACCGCAAACAAGACAGCATTCCCTAAGCTCGGATGGAGCAGCGAAGACCGTGATACCCTCATGGCTCAGTGGGAATGGGTTAAGTGTAACCCCGAAGTACCCGGCGGTTACTACACATCCCGTCATATCACCAACGCCGTTCGTGCAGTTGTAAACAGAAACGACGACGCGCGTGAGACATTGCTTGACTACACTCGCGATATTAACGATGAGATCGCGAAGAAACGTAAAGAGTTCGGACTTGACACCGGAAAGGAGGGAGATAAATAAATGAGTTTCGCCGGCTATAAGAGAAAGAAAATCAACCAGCTGAAATGGACCTGGAAAGATGCCAAGAAACACAAGGTTTTATATCTCTTCCTGCTTCCGTATTTCGCGGTATTCACTCTGTTTACCGTTGCACCGGTTGTCGTATCCCTGGTCCTGAGTTTCACATACTACAACGTATTCGAAGCTCCCCGGTTCCACGGACTGACCAACTACATCAACCTGCTTCTTGCAGACGACATTTTCCTGACTGCGGTTAAGAACACATTCCTGCTCGCAGTTATCACAGGCCCGATCGGATACCTTGCATCCTTCATGTTTGCATGGTTCATCCACGAGCTTCCCAGATACGTTCGTGCAGTTGCCGTTTTGGTATTCTACGCACCTTCGATCGCAGGCGGCGCATTCATTATCTGGTCCCTCATCTTCAGTGGAGATAGCAAGGGTTACCTGAACGCCATCCTGGTTGAAACAGGTATCATGAGCAGCCCGATCCTGTGGCTTACCGATACCCGGTACATGATGCCCGTAGTCATTATCGTAGTACTTTGGATGTCTCTCGGTGCCGGCTTCCTTTCATTCGTTGCCGGACTTCAGACAGTTGATGCCGCTCAGTATGAAGCGGGCTACGTTGACGGTATTAAAAACCGTTGGCAGGAGCTTTGGTACATCACCCTCCCGAACATGAAAGGTATGTTGATGTTCGGTGCCGTTATGGCGATCACACAGTCCTTTGGTGTCGGCGATGTTACCCAGCAGCTCTGCGGTATGCCCAGTACCGACTACGCCGTACATACGGCAGTTAACCACCTGGTCGACTACGGTACGCTTCGTTTTGAAATGGGTTACGCATCAGCGATCGCGACGATCCTGTTCCTGTCGATGTTCTTATGTAATAAAGCTGTACAGTCTCTGCTCCGCAGAGTCGGTCAGTAGGAAGGAGGATCGTGAATCGTGGCTACTACTAAAACTAAAGTCAAAAAAGGACGTATTCGTGAAGGACGTAAGCCGAACCGTTCCATCGGCGGCGATATATTCGTCTACTTCGTACTGATCCTCTTCGGCGCATTCTTCGTATTCCCGTTGATCTACGCGATCAACAACTCGTTGAAGCCGCTGAACGAAATTTTCATGTATCCGCCGAAGCTGTTCGTGCAGAACCCGACGACGGATAACTTCTCCGATCTGTTCCTGCTCATGGGACAGTCCTGGGTACCGTTTTCCAGATACATCTTCAATACGGTATTCATGACACTCCTCGGTACGGTTGGACACATCCTGTTCGCATCCATGGGTGCTTACGCGCTGTCCAAATACCGTTTCCCCGGAAGCCGGTTCCTGTTCTCGCTGGTTGTTACGACCCTTATGTTCTCTACATACGTAACCGCCATCCCGAACTTCATTATCCTCAGTAAGTTGCACATGATCGATACACCTTTAGCGATCATCATCCCTGCATGGGGCTCCCCGATCGGTTTCTTCCTGATCAAGCAGTTCATGGATACCATTCCGGACACCTTGATCGAAGCAGCAAAGATCGACGGTGCAAAAGAAGGACGTATTTTCTGGCGTATCGTCATGCCGATCATTCGTCCGGCATGGCTCACAGCTATGATCTTCTCCATTCAGGCACTGTGGAATAACGGCGGTGGTTCGTTCATCTACGCCGAGGAACTCAAAGGTCTTCCCGCAGCACTTGGTCAGATCACTGCCGGTGGTGTCGCAAGACAGGGTGCCGGTAACGCTGCAACCGTTGTTATGATGATCGTTCCGATCTTAGCCTTCATTTTGACACAGAGTAACATCATCGAAACGATGGCTAATTCCGGTATTAAGGACTAAGGGGGTGCTGAGAGTGAGAAAATTAAAGAAATTCGGTTCTCTTCTCGCGGCCACCGCGATCGCAGTGACTGGAATATTTACTACCCCGTCCGACGCGGTGTTTGCGGATGATGCAAACACTACCTATAGTTACACCTATGATATCTGGGGAGAAATGCAGAGTTCTCCGGATGCATACCGCCCGACAAAACATATCAGTGGTGATATGTTTGAGTTCGAACAGGAAGACGGCAGCATGGTTGCGAAGAATTTCGTAGAACCGCAAGGCCAGTTTATCCGCGGTAATAAGATCTATGTTTGCGACACCGGTAACAACCGAATCGTCGAGATCGCTTTTGACGGTAAGGAATACAAAGGTGTTCGTGAGATCAAGGAATTCTTCGGTGAGGATGGCGAATCCCTGACCCTGAATAAACCTTATGATATCTTCGTTACAGACAACGAAGAGATGATCATTTCCGATTACGGAAACGAGCGTGTGCTCCATGTAGATAAAGAAGCTAAACTGATCAAGATGATGACCGTTCCGGACGTTACACCGTTCAACGATGAAACCGACGCGAGAAAGTTCCAGCCTCAGAAACTGATCATGGACACCGCAGGCCGTATCTATGTACAGGCCGAAAAGATCAACAAAGGTCTTTTGGAATTCGATACGGAAGGTAACTTTACACAGTATGTAGGTGCCAGCCCCGTAACCTTTAACATGATCGACTACATCTGGCGTTTCTTCATGACGGAAGCACAGATCGCAGCTCAGCCCAAGTTCGTTCCTACCGAGTACAACAACGTAGCGATCGACAGCGAAGGTTTCATGTATGTTACATTGGCCACGTTCGATGATAACAAATACCTAACGGCAAATCCGGTCCGCCGCCTCAACAGCACCGGTTCGGATATTCTGGTTCGTAATGGTAACGATCCGCCTTGCGGCGACCTTAAGTGGGACAATGCCGGCGGTTACAACGGACCTTCCCATTTCTATGATGTCGTAACATTCGACAACAACTCTTACTGCACGATCGACCAGACCCGTGGACGTATCTTTGCATATGACTTCCAGGGTAATCTGCTTTATGCATTCGGCGGCATCGGTAACCGTCTCGGCTACTTCCGTAAGCCGGTTGCGATCGATCGTATGGGCGACAGCCTGTTTGTAATGGATGCGCAGTATTCCAATATCACTGTATTCGAGCTTACGGAATTCGGTGAATTGATCAACAAAGCACTTCGTGAATATCAGAACGCGGATTATGATAAGTCTGCAGAATACTGGAACAATGTTCTTCGTCTGAATGGTAACTACGATCTGGCTTACATCGGAGTAGGCCGTGCACTTCTCCGCCAGGAGAAATACGCTGAGGCTATGGATTACTTCAAGGCAAAGCGTGATCGAAGAAACTACTCAAAGGCATTTGAACAGTATCGTAAGGAACAGATCGAAGATCATATCGGTGATCTGGTGAAGGCGTTGATCGTAGTTCTGATCGGTGTATGGCTGATCAAGAAAGTACGTAAAATTCAGAGGGAGGTTAGAGAATGCGATTAAAGAAAATTAAGTTTTCGTCGTTGATCAGCAAAGAATGGCTGACGCACTTCGGAAAAACTCTTAAGTATTCATTGTATGTTATCTTCCATCCCTTTGATGGTTTTTGGGATCTGACTCATGAAAAGAGAGGATCCGTCGGCGCAGCGAACTTTTTGGTTTTCCTGTATCTGCTTTTGAATATACTTCGATTGCAGTTCACAAGTTTCCTGGTTCGAAACATCAATCTGAGCCGTATCAACATGTGGGTCGAGATCGCATCCGTTATCGCACCGATCCTTCTTTGGTGTGTATCTAACTGGGGCTTCACAACTCTCATGGATGGTAAAGGACGACTGAAGGAAGTTTACATGGGAACGGCTTACGCCCTGACCCCCATGATCATCATCGGATATCCGAACATGATCCTCAGTAACTTCCTCACGATCGAGGAGATCACGTTCTATTCCTTCTTTGATACGCTCTCCCTGATCTGGTTTGTAGCTCTGGTTTTGGCCGCTATGATGATGATCCACGATTACTCATTGACTAAGACGGTTTTCTCCAGTGTTCTTACATTGGTCGGAATGGCAGTCATCGTATTCATTCTGGTTGTATTCTTCAGTTTGATCAGTGATGGTATTGCATACTTTGTTTCCTTGTATCAGGAAATACAGTTCCGGTTCTATTAAAACGTAGTTTGTGAGAAAGGAGGACTAGATCCAATGAAAAAAATCATCAAGACCGCGGGAATGTTACTGCTCTCCGCGACGATGATGTTTGGGGTAACGGCGTGTGAAAAAAGCGTTCCCGGTATGAAGGCTGAGATTTATGAACATCAAGGCCCTGCAGAAGGCGAAACGGAACAACCCGTCGTGATCTCCAATGATTATCTGGAAATGACATTCGATCCTGCCACAACTGCGTTTGACCTTTTGGTGAAAAGCACAGGACAGAAATGGCATTCATGTGCGATCGATCCGGATAGTGATCCCGTAGCTACTGCCGATTTCAAAAAGACCATGGCGTCAAATATTGTAATCGAGTTCAGTTCTATTCAGGGTGATACAAAACCGTATAACACAATGAAGCACAGCGTCGACAACATGTACTACAAGGTTGAATCCGATGATAAATCCGTCACGGTTAAGTACACGATCGGCGAACTTACGAAAACTTACTTCATTCCAATCGTAGCGAATGAAGAAGAGATGCAGGTATTTTTCGATCAGCTTACTGCAAAGGATCAACGTTTTGTTAAAAACATCTATCGTTTATACGATATCAATAAGCTGCAGAAAACAGATAACAAGGACGACCTGTTAACTAAGTACCCGAAGCTTGCAGAAGAAAAGCTTTACATTCTGCGTGACGGCCAGCCGGCTTATCAGCTGCAGAAACTCGAAGATATGCTCAGTGAACTCGGATTTACCGAGGATGACTACAGAGCACAGGCTGAGGAGTATGGTATTTCCGTAGACAGCGGCGATAAGCCTACCTTTAACGTAACGGTTAAGTATACGCTGGATGGTGATACGCTCCTGGTTGAAGTTCCTATGAACGAGCTTCGCTATCCGAAGGATAACCCGATGACCCGTTTAAAGATCCTTCCTTATTTCGGATGCGGATCTTCTAAGGACGAAGGATTTTTGTTCGTCCCCGATGGTCCCGGATCTTTGATCAACTTTAACAACAATAAGACTCAGCAGATCCTGTATTATTCGAATATGTATGGTTGGGATGTCGCTCAGACACGTACTGCCGTCGTAAACGATAACCAGTGCCATCTGCCGGTATTCGGTATCAGCAACAACGGCCAGTCATTTATCTGCGCTATGGAGGACGGAGTTCCTTACGCAGCGATCGAAGCGGATATCGCAGGTCGTGTAACAAATACCAGAAACTATGTATGTGCAAACTACCAGATCTGTCACAGTGAGAAACTGGATGTACAGGGTAAGGTCAGCGGTAACATGTACATGTATGAGGATTCACTTCCTCAGGATGAAGTCATTCGCCAGCGTTACATCTTCTGTCAGGAAGACGGTTATGTTGATATGGCGAAGACCTATCGTAAATACCTCCAGGAAAAATATCCTGAGTACATGAAGAAGATCGAAACTGCACAGGTTCCGATGACTGTAGATATTCTCGGTTCTATTGAGATCCTGAAGCAGATCGCAGGTATTCCTACAAAGACACCGGAAGCTCTGACTACCTATAAGGAAGCCGCAGCATTGATCGCTGAGATGGCTGACGAAAACAAGTGGTCGGACATCAATGTGCGTTATCTCGGATGGTTCAACGGCGGCGTTCTGAATGCAGCTGCTACCGATATCCGGTTGATTGGCGCTTTGGGCGGAAAGAGCAGCCTGAAGAAGGTAGTTTCCACCGCTCAGGAAAAGGGCTTTGACATCTATCTGGATGGTGAAGTTCAGTTCGTATACGGCAACAAGATGTTCGATGGTTATACCAGAAACGGTGATACCGCGAAACTTGTAAACCGTGAGTATGTAAAACTGTATGATTTCTCTCCGGTATGGTTCGGACAGTTGAAAGACAAAGATTACTATTGGCTTGCAAGACCTTCCGTAACCCTTGAGATGATGGATAACATCGCTGAGTACGCCGGAAAGATCGGAACCAATAACTATTCATTCGGCAGCGTCGGTAATAAGCTGGGTGCGGATTACAACTACAAACACCCCGTATCCCGTAATGAAACACTGAATATGCAGGCCGAGAAGATCAAGGAACTCGTTGACGGCGGTGCTAAGGTCATCGTGGACGGCGGAAACTTCATGCCTTCCATTTATGCAAATGTTCTTGTGAACATTCCGGTACAGAGCCAGAAAATGAGCATCCTGGATGCACAGATACCTTTCTACGGAATGGTATTCCACGGTTCCAAACAGATCATGGGTAAGGCAATCAACCTTGCTTCTGATTATACCAACAATCTCCTGGCTTCCATCGAAAACGGATGTGGTCTCTACTTCGTATTTATGGATGAATCCACTGTAACTCTTCAGGAAACGGATTACACCAAGTATTACGGAGCGGAATACAGCAAGTGGAAGAAAGAAGCGAGTGAGCTGTACCGTAAGATCCAGATCGATCTTGGATCCACATATAATCAGTATATTGTAGATCATAAGATCGTTAGAGACGGCCTCAACTATACCGAGTATGAGGACGGCGCCGGAAACAGAACGCGTGTATACGTAAACTACAATTCGTATGACGAAACGGCTGACGGTGTGACGGTTCCTGCGCACAGCTTCACAGTAACGAAAGGAGGTAACTAAGGATGGCGGAAAATAATGCTGCACCTGAGAGTGTTCAGGTTGTGAACGTGCCGAATACAAAGCGGCGCGGAAGTTCCATGGCAAAACGTAACGCGATCGCGGGTTTCCTCTGGACGCTTCCTTTTACGATCGGTTTCATCGCTTTCATGCTGATACCGATGTTTGAGTCGGCCTACATGGCCTTCAGTAAAGTAACGATCGATATTCAAAATCACTCATATGTAAAGGAATGGATCGGATTAAAGAACTTCGATTATATTCTGAATGTAGACCCTAACTACAAACGGACTCTGCTTGAGTCTCTCGGTAACATGGGATTACAGATCGTAGCGGTTTTGATCTTCAGTTACTTCGTAGCATTCCTGTTAAATCAGGAGTTTAAGGGCAGAGCATTTGTTAGAGCCGTGTTCTTCTTACCGGTTATTCTTTCTTCCGGTATCCTGTTGAACCTCGATACGAATAACTCCCTTCTTAAAGGCATGACGGAACTCATTAAGGAGTCCAATAATGCCGCTTCCCGTATCACCGGTGTTTTGGAGGATGTCCTGGCTTCCGGTAACGGACGGCTCAGTGACCTGATGCAGACCATCTTTGATCTCGTAAACAGCGTTTACGACATCGCAATCGCATCCGGTATCCAGATCATCATATTCCTTTCCGGTTTACAGACCATCCCGAACAGCATGTATGAGGCTTCTAAGATGGAAGGATGTACCGGATGGGAGAGTTTCTGGAAGATCACCTTCCCGATGACCAGTTCCTTGATCATCGTAAATGTTGTCTATTCGATCATCGACTTCTGTACACGCTCGGATAACGGAGTCATGTCAATGGTGAAAGCACAGATGCTTCAGAGAATGGATTACGGTCTGACATCTGCTATGGCATGGTTATATTTCGCCTGCATCGCCGCGATCGTTGGTTTGGTAACATTTATTATTTCTAAGTGGGTATACTATTATGAGTAAAGAGAAAGAAATCAAATTGGGAACGCAGATGTCTTACTGGGAGAGAAACCGTTTATCACACGGTTATCTGCTCCGTAAGAGTATCCGCAAATGGGCCATCAGCATTTTCCGAGCTGTGCTGTTATTCGGTCTGTGTTTCCTGATCGTTCAACCGCTGTTAAACAAGCTTTCCGTAAGCTTCATGGAAGAGCGTGATCTCTATGACTCGACCATTATCTCGATACCTCGTCACTTTACGACGGCTAACTACAAACTCGTTACGGAATTGATCGAATATTGGAAGGCACTCATTAACACAACTTGGGTTTCCCTGCTTTCCTCGATCCTTCAGATCATATCCTGTACCATGATCGGATATGGCTTCGCAAGATACAAATTCCCGTTCAAGAATTTCCTGTTTGCTTGCGTTATGCTTACGATCATCATCCCGCCGCAGACCATCATGAGCTCATTGTATCTGCACTTCCAGTTCTTTGATTTCGTTGATTTCTTCGGCATCTTCAAAATGATCACCGGCAAGAACATTACTTCTGTCAGCCTGATCGGTAACGGTGTCGCTTACTTCATGCTTGCGGCTACCGGTATGGCACTTCGTAGCGGCCTGTACATCTTCATGTTGCGTCAGTACTTCCGTGGAGTTCCGAAGGAACTTGAGGAAGCGGCTTACGTAGATGGCTGCGGTAAGATCCGTACATTCATTCAGATCATGCTTCCGGATGCAAGACCGATGCTTACTTCTGTTTTCCTGTTCTCACTCGTATGGCAGTGGACGGATAACTTCTACAGCACCCTGTTCTTCCGTAAGATCACACTGCTTACAGACCACCTCGGAACCATTCCCGAGAAACTGTTGCAGCGTAGTGGTACCAACACACCGCCGGCTACGGCATATGGTCAGATGATGACTGCTACAGGTATGTTGATCACCATCGCTCCTCTGCTTATTCTTTATCTGTTTGCTCAGAAAGGCTTCGTTGAAAGCTTGAGCCAGACCGGTATTAAGATGTAAGAGGCAGCAAAACTCAATTTTGTGCAACATCCCATAAGGGGTTAAGCAATAAATAATAGGAGGTAAACTATGAGAAAGTTTCAAAAAGCAACAGCACTCGCACTTTCATCTGCTTTGGCTCTGACTGCACTTGCAGGATGTGACAAGAAGAAAGACGACGAGACCACAAAGGCCAATGAAGGCAACACCACAGCTGCGGCTAAGCCTACAGAGGGAACTAAGCCTGCTGAGACTAAGGCTACACCTGTCGAGACTACAGCAGCCCCGACAACACAGGCTCCGGTAACCGGTACGGAAGCTAAGCTTCAGGCTCTCGAAGCAAAGGGCGTTGACCTTAAGGGACGCGATGTAAGAATCGTTAACTGGTGGGAAGGCGAACCCCAGGAGCCGAAGAACACCTACGAGGAAGATCTTCTTGCTTATCGTAACAGAATTCAGGATACGTTCAAGTTTAAGATCCACACCGATAACATCGGTGGTTGGGGCGAGAGCTACACCACGCAGCTTTCTTCTTCCATCACTGCAGGTGAGCCGATTGGCCAGATCTGTGTATTGGATGCAGGTTGGGTTGCAGGTCTTATGAACAACAAGATGTTCGCTCCCCTTGATACACTCAGCAACCTTGATTTTAGTGCTGAGAAGTGGAACAAGGGTGTTCTCGAGGCAGTTTCCTTTGCAGGACATATCTATGGTATGGCTGTAGACCACGAGCCTCGTGGCGGTATCTTCTTTAACAAGAGACTCCTTCAGGAAGCTGGTTACGGCGCTGATGATCTCTACGATTTCCAGAAGGACGGAAAGTGGACATGGTCCAAGTTCGAAGAAGTTCTGAAGGCTTGTACGAGAGATAAGGACGGCGACGGTGAGATCGATACTTGGGGTATGGTTAACTTCAACAGTGACTACTTCTCGATCGCTATTTACTCTTCAGGCGCACAGTTCGTATCTAAGGATAAGGACGGACATTTCGTAAACGAGATGACCACCCAGAAGTTCCTGGATGCTCTTACCTGGGCTAACGACATGTGGCAGAAGTATGCTGAGCCGCAGCCTGCTGATTCCGATTGGGATTACTTCAAGCAGTGCTTTGCAAAGGGCGAAGCTGCTATGCGTGTAACTGAGGAATATGCTAAGTCCGAGTTCAAAGATCAGTTGACCGATGAGTGGGGCTTCGTATGCTTCCCTTGCCCGGATGGACAGGAGATCCTTTGCTACGATAAGGAAAACGTTCTGTTTATTCCTTCTTCTTACAGCAATGACGAAGCTAACGAGATCGCTCTTGCTTACGATCTGTTCACCGATCCGGCTCCGGGTTACGAAGACGGTGAGGCTTGGAAGGAAGCTTACTACGGCGCATACGTAGATTCCAGAGCTGTTGATGAGACTCTTAACATGATGAAGAGAGGCAAGAACATTAAGAACCGTATGGATAGCTATGTAGCAGGTCTTAGTGATACCCTTGGTTCCGGATTTATCTGGGACATCGCTGGTGGCGCTGTAACTCCTGCAGAAGCTGTTGAAGCTAAGAAGGGCGCATGGGATCAGGTTATCGCTGATCAGAACGCAGCTCTTGACGTTCTCAAGGCTCAGTAATGGACTGACAACCTGTGAAAACAGGAAATTATAATGCCGTAAGGCATTGATGTGGAGGCCTTCTCTGATTTCAGAGAGGGCCTCTGCTGTTATTGGAGGATTTACGATGAAAAACAAGACAGCAAATGAAATCTTTGCGAAACGGGCGCGCGAACTGGTCGCACAGATGACGACACAGGAGAAGGTGTTCCAGACCCTGCATGGCGCC
The DNA here is from genome assembly GCA_900319565.1 of uncultured Eubacteriales bacterium. GTDB lineage: Bacteria > Bacillota > Clostridia > Lachnospirales > Lachnospiraceae > UBA1201. Next base: position 29,723 of record ONPC01000133.1, read on the forward strand.
GCGCAAATCGAACGTCTGGGTATCCCGGCCTATAACTACTGGAATGAAGCACTGCATGGCGTAGCCAGAGCCGGAGTTGCGACGGTATTCCCGCAGGCCATCGGACTGGCTGCGACCTTCGATGAATCGTTTCTCGAGCAGGTTGCGGACACCATATCTACAGAGGGCCGCGGAAAATATAAGATGCAAAGTGAACACGGAGATCGGGATATCTATAAAGGTCTGACCTTCTGGTCACCGAATGTGAATATTTTCCGTGATCCCAGGTGGGGCCGCGGCCATGAGACGTTGGGAGAGGACCCGTACCTTTCGTCCCGACTCGGCACCGGTTTCGTTCACGGAATTCAGGGACATGACGAGACGTATCTGAAAGCAGCAGCCTGCGCGAAGCATTTTGCTGTCCATTCCGGCCCGGAGGATATACGGCACAGTTTTAACGCAGAGGTCAGCGAGCAGGATCTGCGTGAGACCTATCTGCCTGCTTTTAAAACGCTGGTAGAAGAGGCTGACGTTGAGATCGTGATGGGCGCATACAACCGTACCAACGGAGAACCTTGCTGCGGAAGCAAGCGTTTACTGGTCGACATTCTGCGTGGAGAGTGGGGGTTTGAAGGGCACGTGACCAGTGACTGTTGGGCCATTCGGGATTTCCATGAACATCATAAGGTCACGGACAATGCAGTCGAATCAGTTGCACTCGCCATGAACCGCGGCTGTGATCTGAACTGCGGCAACATCTATGTGAACCTGCTGCAGGCAGTACAGGACGGACTGGTCTCCGAGGAGACGTTAGACACTGCAGTTACGCGGCTTTTGACGACCCGGATGAAGCTGGGACTGTTTGATCCTGAGGAAAAAGTGCCTTATGCATCCATTGGCTACGATCAGGTCGACTCCGTGAAAAACCGGGCGCTGAACCTGAAGGCGGCAGAGAAATGTGTCGTTTTGCTTAAGAATGAGAAAGGACTGCTTCCGTTAAAGAAAGAAACCATTCATACCATCGGCGTGATCGGACCGAACGCGGATAATCGTAAAGCCTTAGTGGGTAACTATGAAGGAACTGCGTCCCGTTATATCACGATTTTGGAAGGTATCCAGGATTATGTAGGAGATACAGTCCGGGTGCGTTATTCCGAGGGCTGCCATCTGTGCCGTGAAAAGGTGCAGAACCTTGCGGCCGGGCCTGACCGTATGGCAGAAGTGAAGGCAGTCTGTGAGGAGAGTGACGTTGTCATCGCGTGCATGGGTCTGGACGCCGGCCTCGAAGGAGAGGAAGGCGATCAGGGCAATCAGTTCGCCAGCGGAGATAAGCCGAACCTGAACCTGCCCGGAATTCAGGAGGATGTTCTTAAGATCCTTGTGGAGTCCGGAAAACCTGTGGTCCTGGTGATCCTGTCCGGAAGCGCGCTCGCCGTGAACTACGCAGATGAAAACATCCCTGCGATCCTGCAGGGCTGGTATCCCGGAGCGCAGGGTGGTAAAGCGATCGCGAAGATCCTGTTCGGCGATGCCTGTCCGGAAGGAAAACTGCCCATCACATTCTATCGCTCCACGGAGGAATTGCCCGCGTTCACCGATTACAACATGAAGGGACGCACCTATCGGTACATGAAGAACGAGGCTCTGTATCCTTTCGGTTACGGCCTGTCCTACACGACGTTTGAGATGTCGGCCGGTGTTTCCGCTGCCGAGATCCGGCCCGATTCGTGCATCACCGTGACCGCAACCGTCGAAAACACCGGTGCCTTTGACAGTAACTATACGCTGCAGGCGTACGTGAAATATGTCGACGGGGATGCGTCTGCGCCGAACTGCCAGCTAAAGGGAATCCGTAAAGTGGCTCTGAAAGCGGGAGAGAAGAAGACTGTTACTCTGAACCTTCCGGCAAACGCTTTTGCCCTGTATGACGCAGAAGGAAAACTCGTTCTTAATCGCGGTGCATATAAGCTTTTCGTCGGCGACAGCCAGCCGGATAGCCGCAGCGCAAAACTGACCGGAAAGACTCCGGTATGTTTTGATCTGGCATATAATGGAGAGAATACAGAGATCTGAGTTGTGACCGGACCTGTGTATTCCCAAAATACGAAGTGATAAAAAGTCTGAGCCCCCGGGGCGAAACGTAAATGTTTCGCCCCGGGGGCCCGGTCATTTAGGATATAGAATGGTTTTCGCTTAAAACTCAGACCGTGTTGCTCTCGCCATCCGGCCGGTTGTACATGTTCTTAAACTCGGTCGGCGTGCATTTCTTCGTGCTTTTGAACACGCGGTTAAACGTGGAGATGCTTGAGAACCCGGACTGGATGGCGACGTCCGTGATGGTCATGGACGGATCCAAAAGCAGGCGTTCCGCCTCCTTTACCTTACGCTGGTTCAGGTAGTCGTAGAAACTCTGGTTCGTGTACTGCTTAAACAGACGTGAGAAGTGGAACTTGCTGAAACCGGCTACGCGGGCAATGTCCTCCAGTGAGATATCCTCGGTAAAGTTTTTGTCGATGTAGTCGAAGATGATGTTGAATTTGTAGATATACTCCATCTGCTTACGGCCGCGGACCTCCGGGAAGTTTCCGGTGTTCGAATAGATGAATTTGCGGCCGATGATGACATTCATCTCCAGGATCTTTGCATAGATGGAAGCCGCCTTCAGCGGAAGCGGTGGGTCGGAGAAATATTCCTCCTCGATCTCGAGCATGATGCGTTTCAGGGAGTCGTGAATGTCAGGTGCATTTTCCGGAGTCAGAAGACGGGTCCGGTTTGTAATCCGGATGATCTTCTCGAAATCCCACAGATTGTTGATGATCGCAAAGTCGAACTGCAGGATCAGGCGTACACCGCTTTTCGGGGCAATGAGCTGGTGCAGCTCCCCCGGCGGGATGCAGATGATATCAAACGGGTTCAGGTGGTATTCCACGCGGTCAATGATAACCGTGTAGTCGTTCTCGATGGGCATGATAAACTCGAATCCTGTGTGCCAGTGGACCGGATAGTTTTCCGATATGTCGTTGCGATAGAGCAGGATCGAGTTTGAATTGTTGTATTTAATGGTCTCAAAGATACCATTTAAGTTTTCGATCATTGTAAACCTCCCGGGGGTAGTGCAGCGCCGCTTACACAGAGGCTGCTGCGATGTGAAGCCGGCCCTCTTCCGAAGGGCATGTGGCGACGGAACCTTTTTTCAGACCGATCCAAACCGTAAAAAGCAATTAATGAACAACCTGCACAGGGGCAGGCGGTCGTGTATACTTTGGTGGATCTCAGTCACTTAATCATGATTTTACACTATTTTGCATGACTTGTAAAGAGATAATCTGAGGAACAATACTCTGATTTGATAAACAAAACACAAGATATGAGTAGCGTTTATTGTGATATTGACCGGAAGACGTCAGTTTCCGCGAAAAAAACCGCAATAATTGAGCAATACAAGCGAAGAAATGAAAAGCATTTCATAAAAAACCGATGTATAATAGAGGCAAAGTGAATAGGTGTGTGGTGTTCTGCCTGTGAGAGCCTAAATGGGCAGGAGCGCCAACAGGAGGTCTCTATGGAGTATACCGAAGCTTGGCTGAAGTATCGGTGTCTTTCTCTGAGCAGGCAGCAGTGCGAGGAGAAACTGTACAACAGCTTAATTTCATATGCAGTCACGTCAGAGGAGGGGTTGAAAGAGTCCCCTTGTTTTGCTATGTTGATCTCGGAGTTCGAGCAGGGTGTGGAATCACTGCTGGGATCGCGTCCCTGCCGTGTTTATGATGGCTCTGAAACGCTGCGATTTGCCGTAGATCCGACGTTTGGAACGCAGGACGCATATTTGATCGATTTTACACAAAAGGACGGATTTGGCGCAGTTACGGCGCATGACGCGAAAGGCCTGCTCTATGGCGTGTTCCGTTTGTTGCAGCTCGTGGCGACCGGACAGACTCTGGCCGGCTTAAAACAGACCTGTATTCCGTCGAACCCGCTTCGTATGTTGAACCACTGGGATAACATGGACGGCTCCATCGAGCGCGGTTATTCCGGCCGTTCGTTCTTCTTTGCGGACGATCAGGTCCTGGTGAACGAGCGCACCCGCGCATACGCGCGACTCGTAGCGTCGGTCGGCATCAACGCCGTCGTGATCAACAACGTAAACGTAAGAAGTGCCGCGACCTATCTGATCACGGACCGCTACTTTGATAAAGTACGCGCACTGTCCGAGATCTTTGACGAATATGGCATTTCCCTGTATTTAAGTTTGAATTTTGCCGCTCCGATCGAACTGGGAGGTCTGGAGGTTTCCGACCCTCTCGATCCGGGCGTAATAAACTGGTGGAAAGAGAAGATGGCAGAGGTCTACGCCGCGGTTCCGAAGCTTGGAGGCTTTTTGGTAAAGGCCGACAGCGAAGGCCGTCCCGGCCCGTTCACCTACGGCCGCGACCATGCGGACGGAGCGAACATGCTTGCCCGCGCGGTGCAGCCCTATGGCGGACGCATTATCTGGCGCTGTTTCGTATACAACTGCCGCCAGGATTGGCGTGACACGAAAACGGATCGCGCACGTTCCGGCTACGATAATTTCATGCCGCTCGACGGACGCTTCCTGGACAATGTCATCCTGCAGATCAAAAACGGTCCCATGGACTTCCAGGTGCGTGAGCCTGTGCACCCGCTGTTCGGCGGCCTGATGCATACCAACCAGATGCTGGAGGTTCAGATCGCACAGGAATACACCGGACAGCAGAAGCATGTCTGCTATCTGCTTCCGATGTTTAAACAGATCCTGGATTTCAAAACCTACATGCCCGGGCATGAGGACGCGACTGTTGCGGACATCATCAGCACCCGTGCTCTTAAGAACGCGAACGGCGGTATCGCCGCAGTCGCGAACACGGGTAACGATGAAAACTGGACGGGGCACGATCTCGCCGCGGCAAACCTGTACGGCTTCGGCCGGCTGGCGTTTGACACGACCGTCGATCCGGAAAGCGTGGCACGCGAGTGGGCGCAGCTGACATTTGCCGGAAGCACGCAGGAAGCCATCGACGCGATCGTCGACATCCTGATGCGCTCCTGGCCGGCGTACGAGAAATACACATCGCCGCTGGGCATCGGCTGGATGGTGAACCCGAACCACCACTACGGACCGAATGTGGAAGGCTACGAGTTCGACCGCTGGGGCACGTATCACCGTGCGAACTGGCGCGGCATCGGCGTGGACCGCACCACGAAGGGCACCGGTTACACGATGCAGTATCGCGAACCGAATGCCTCCATGTATGAGAACGTGGAGACTTGCCCGGAGGAACTGCTTTTGTTCTTCCATTTTATCCCGTACGACTATGTGCTGAAGACCGGAAAGACGCTGATCCAGCATATCTACGACACGCATTTCGAGGGCGCGCAGGAAGCGGAAGGCTTTCTGGACACCTGGAAGAAACTCGAAGGGCAGATCGAGGATAAAGAAGCCTACGAGCGTGTGCTGGAGCGCCTTACGATCCAGGCAGACAGCGCCGTGGAGTGGCGCGACCGGATCAATACCTACTTCTACCGGCGCTGCGGCGTTTCGGATCAGAAGGGACGCAAGATCTACGAATAAAGAAATAAACGGATCTGCCGTCGGTGCTTAGCACCTTGTGCAGAACGGTATTTACGGGTGACAGACCACGATACAACAGGCACTGTCACAGGAAAGGATAGTATTTATTATGGAAATGACACTTCGCTGGTATGGCAGCAAAAATGACAGTGTGACTCTGAAGCAGATCCGGCAGATCCCCGGAGTGGTGGGCGTTATCTCTGCCCTTCATGACATTCCGGTAGGCATCGCATGGACCTACGAGGAGGTCAAGGCGCTTAAGGATGAAGTCGAGGCAGCCGGTCTGCGACTCGTCGGCATCGAGAGCATCAACGTCCATGAGGATATCAAGCTCGGAGATCCGAAGACCCGCGACATGTATATCGAGAACTATTGCAAGTCCCTGGAGGCTGTCGGAAAGAACGGCATCCACCTGGTTTGCTACAATTTCATGCCGATCTTCGACTGGACGCGCACCGATCTGGCCATGCCGCTTCCGGACGGTTCGAACGCACTGGCGTACGATGAGAACGTGATCGCAGGCATTGACCCGAACGACATGTTCGAGCGCATGGAAAAAGAGAGCGGCGGCTTCGTGCTTCCCGGTTGGGAACCGAACCGTAAAGATGAGATCAAAGAGCTGTTCGAGCGTTATAAGGGCATGACGGCTGAGCGCCTGATGGAGAATTTCAAATATTTCCTGGACGGCATCATGCCGACCTGTGAGAAATATCAGATCAAGATGGCGGTGCATCCGGATGATCCTGCATGGAGCGTTTTCGGCCTGCCCCGCATCGTGACCAGCGAGGAGAGACTGCTTCAGATCGCATCTCTTAATCCGAGCATTTACAATGGCTTCACTTTCTGTACGGGAAGCTTGGGCAGCAATCGCGAGAACGATCTGCCGAAGATCATCCGAAATCCGAAGATCGCAGAGCGCATCCATTTCGCGCATCTCCGCAACATCAAGTTCGAGGATGAGGGCGTGTTCCATGAGAGTTCACACCTGTCGTCGGATGGTTCCTTCGATATGTATGAGATCATGAAGGCTCTGTCGGACATGGGCTTTGACGGCGTGGTACGTCCGGACCATGGACGCATGATCTGGGACGAACAGGCACGTCCGGGTTATGGTCTGTATGACCGTGCGCTCGGCGTAGCATACATGAACGGCCTGTGGGAAGCGATCAAAAAGAGTGAGAAATAAGGAGAGATCATGAGACTTTCAGATTTGAACGAAGTGACGGACGACGTCCGAAAGCAGTGGGAGAGTAAAGGGTATAAGCTTTCCACGTTTGATCGCGCGGCGGTCACTAAGCGGACGAAAGAGGCACCTACGTGGCTGCATTTCGGCGCGGGCAATATCTTCCGCGCATTCCCGGCTGCCTTCGCGCAGGATATGTTGGAGGCGGGCCGGATGGACACTGGCATTATCGCCTGTGAAGGCTTTGACTACGATATCATCGGTAAGGCATACGCTCCGTATGACAACCGCAGTTTGCTGGTTACTTTGAAGAGCAATGGTTCCCTGGAAAAACGGGTGATCGATTCGGTCGTAGAATCATTGACCGCGAACCCTGCCATACCCGAGGACATGGAGCGCCTGCTTGCGATCTTCGAGGCACCTTCGTTACAGATGGTGAGCTTTACCATTACCGAGAAGGGCTATGCGATCACACGCGGCGACGGAAGTTTGCTTCCGGTCGTAGAGGCGGATTTTGCCGCAGCCGAAGCGGGAGAACTGACCGTTCCGAAGCATTTGATGGGACTGCTTACCTACCTGCTGTATCAGCGCTTTAAGGCCGGTAAGAAGCCTGTGGCCATGGTGAGCATGGATAACTGCTCCCACAACGGCGATAAGCTGAAGAGCGCGATCGTGGCATACGCGAAGCGCTGGGCATACGCGAAGATCGTTCCTGCAGAGTTCCTGGCTTATGTCGAGGATCCTGCGCAGGTTTCCTTCCCTTGGAGCATGATCGATAAGATCACGCCCCGGCCGGACGCACAGGTCGTTCGCATGCTGGAAGAGGACGGCTTCGAGGATACTGACATCATCATCACGGATAAAAAGACCTACACCGCGCCCTTTGTAAACGCCGAGGAGACGCAGTACCTGGTCATCGAGGATACATTTCCCGCGGGACGCCCTGCATTCGAAAAGGCAGGCGTGCTGTTCACAAAACGTGAGACGGTGGACCGGGTCGAAAAGATGAAGGTCTGCACCTGCTTAAACCCGCTGCACACATCGTTAGCCATCTTCGGATGCCTGCTTTCCTACACCAGCATCCATGCAGAGATGAAGGATGTGCATCTGGTTTCACTGATCAAACAGTTGGGCTACAAGGAAGGCATGCCGGTCGTTGTGGATCCGGGCATCATCCGCCCGAAGGATTTTATCGACGCAGTTATCGAGCAGCGCCTGCCGAATCCTTTCATGCCGGATACGCCGCAGCGTATCGCGACGGATACTTCGCAGAAGATCCCGATCCGTTTCGGTGAAACATTGAAGGCCTATGTTAAGAAGAACGATACCGAGAGCCTGAAGAACCTCGTGGCGCTTCCGTTGACGCTCGCGGCATATGCCCGTTACCTGATGGGTATCGATGACGGCGGTCAGGCATTCATTCCGAGCCCGGATCCGCTCTTGGAACGCCTTCAGAGCCTCGTAGCGCCGCTTAAACTCGCTACGTCGGATACTCCGGCAGTCATGCCGAAAGAGGTCTGCAGAGCGCTCTACAGCGATACGTCGATCTTTGTCGTAGACCTGTATCAGATCGGCCTGGGAGAGAAAATCGAAGGTTATCTGTCGGAGATGCTGCAGGGTCCCGGCTCTGTAAGAAAGACACTGAAGAAATACTTCGGATAGATTTTGAGAAAACAACGAAACGGGGCTGCCATGCAGGGCAGTCCCGTTTTTGCGTACCGGTGTTTCCGAGCAAATATGTTTCTGCCCGGGCTACGCGCCTTTGCAGCGTGGCAAAAGCGTAAGGGAAATGTGAACCTGAAGCACAGAAAAAGGACCTGGAGAAAACGATCGCTCGTTTTTCCACAGGTCCTTTCTGTCACATATTCAATTGTAGGAATTAAGCTTCTCTTTTACGAAGTACAACCAGAGCTGCGCAGGAAGCCAGAGCCATGATAACGATCGCGGTGATCGGAGTAGCATCGCCTGCAGAAGCGCCTGCTGCCGGAACGATCACAACGCTCTTAACCTTCATGTTGTTGTAGAAGTTAACGTTCGGAGTGTCACCGAGAGCTGCTTTAACTTCAGCGATGTCCCAGGTGTACTCGAAAGTATCTTCAACAGCAGGGTTGGTGGTCAGGGTAACGGTGTAAGCCGCTGCAACTTCCCAGCTGCCGGATTTGCACAGACCGCCGACGCCCCAGTTGGTGATATCGCCCTTGTCGTCATTTGCTCTTCTGACTGTAACCTTTAAGGTTCCGCCTGCATAGGAGCTCAGATCCACAGTGCCGTTGTCAGTCATTCCCAGATCTACGTCATCTGCGAAAACTACGGTTGCCATAGCCATAACCATGATGGCTGCGAGTAACAGAGATAAGAATTTCTTCATGAGAAAATTCCCCCTTGATTGTATTTGTGACGCCCAAATCACATGTAATTATTGTATCATATAATAAACGAAAAAGCAAGTTCCTTTTTGAAAATATATTGGGAAATCCACTTAAGGGCGGACATAAATGCAGAATTGACAGATAATGCACGAACAAGTCGTAATTTTGCAACATAATGCATGATAAATTGAAGATCCTCCGGGAATCGTCTTGCAGCCGGGATAGGTCGGCCGAATCAAAAAGGACCCGCACCATTTGGTGCAGGTCCTTTTATTCGTTACGTTCAGATCGGATCCGATCCGTTCGATTATGCCTCCTTCTTACGAAGAACCGTTACTGCTGCGCAGGAAAGAGCAGCGATAACTGCGAGTGCTACGATCGGGGTAGCGTCGCCGGTAGGAGCACCGGAACCAAGAACGATCTTTGTAGGAACGATGCCGTTCCAGCAGTTGAGAACGAGGCCGTCGCCACCTGCTGCCATCATAGCCTTGAGATCAGCTACGGTGTAGGTAACTTCCGATGTCTCGCCGTCTGCCTTGAAGTCGCCCGGATAAGGCGCCTGTGTTCCGGCTACGGAGTGATCCCACCACTTATAATCTGCTGCGGTGCTGTCGTTGGTGCACCAGCAGAAACCGGGATCGGCTGCAAAGTGATCCTTAACACTGATCGTGATCACAACAGTTTCGTTGTCTGCATGACCGTCGAATACGGTGTTGTTGATAATAACGAAGTTGTCGTTACCTTCTTCAACTGCGATCGAGGTACCGTCAAATGTGCTGCCGAATACTGCACACGCCATGCACATAACCATGGCAAATGTCAAAACGACTGCGGTAAATTTCTTCATCCTGATTAACCTCCAAACATATATTTCGATAGATTTACCGATGTCTGTATTATAGCACTTCCTCGCCTTTGGTTCAATAGGTTTCCTCTTGTAAGATTTCCCGTTATTTGCTATAATTGGAGCATGATTTGCGCATGAAACGCGCTTTTCCAGAATTAGAAAGTCGTGTCCGGAAGGTCCGGAACCGGAGGAAGATATGTTGAAGAACAAAAAGTTGGTTGCGTTTTGTCTGATCGGGTTGTTTGCACTCGTTATGATCGCATGTGGGCTGAAGAGCCGGATCCTTCCGCTGGAACACATGCGGAGAGTTCAGGCGTTCTATATCCTGGTCGTGCTCGCCGGAATCACGGTCACAAGCGTGCTGGCATATAAAGTTTTTCGAACGAAAGATAAAACCGATGCGACAGACGAAGCAAAAAAGCCCCGGGTGACCGAGAAACGTTTTTTCACGCTGGCTCTGGTCTGGGGACTGCTGTATATGATCGTATTTCCCCCGCTGGCCGTTCCCGATGAAAACTATCATTACGCGCAGGCATACTATTTCTCCAACTGTGTGCTGGCGCCTTCGAAGAACATTAAAAATGATAAAGGTACATTCCCGCAGATGCGTCCGACGGATGCGGATGTGATCCACTATTTTAACTGCCCGCGCCCGGGTGTGGATGATTATGTTCATCTCTTCGCCGGCGCATCGCTTTTTGCCTCCGGCTCCGAGCAGAACGACCTGGTTCCGCACGAGCGCGCGGAGGCTCTGGGAGGTGTTTTTTGGGCTTACCTGCCGCAGACCGTGGCCATAACCGTTGGCCGTGTGCTCCACCTGGGCGGCCTCTGGACATTCTATCTGGCACGTCTGTTTAATCTCGCAGCCTTCCTGATCCTGCTTCGCTTTGCGCTGTATTGGATCCCGTTTGGCAAAAACACCCTCGGCGTGATCGCGATCCTGCCCATGACGATGCACCTCTGTGCGTCCCTGAGCTACGATGCGACCATTCTGGGCCTGTCCTTCTTCTTTACGGCAAAAGTCCTGCAACTGGCGTATCAGGTGGAGACCGTCACACGAAAGGATATGGCAGTCCTGACCGTATCCATGTCGCTTCTGGCTCCGATCAAAGTGATCTACGTCCTGATGGCATTCCTATGCTTCCTGATCCCTCAGGCGAAATTCAAGAGCCGCAAACGTTTCCTCACCTGCGCTGGCGTGATGGCGGGCGTAGTGTTCCTGATCTTCCTTTTGGTCAATATTCCCCGCTTGATCCCGTATCTGGAGGAATCGAACCTGACACTGGAATATGCAAACGGAGCGGATTGCTACACGCTCGCCGAGCTGATCAAAAATCCCGTTCGCACCGTCGGGATCTTATTTAACACGATTCGTGTTTACGGAAGTGACCATTTTACCCGGATGTTCGGTGAGATGCTGGGCTGGCTGGAGATCCGCATCCCGCTTCTCGTGATCATCCCGATGATGCTGCTTCTGGCGCTGACGACCGCCGTTACGCCGAATGAGCCGAATGTGCGCATCGAAAAGAAAAACCGTGTGATCAGCATTTTCGTGATCGCCGGTGTGATCCTCATGGCTATTTTTTCCATGCTGGCGGCGTGGACCCCGGCCGGCAGCCCCGTGGCGGAAGGCGTGCAGGGACGTTACTATCTGCCCATTCTGCCCATGGCAGTTTTGTGTGCGCGCAACCGTCTGATCGAGATCAAAAAGGATCCTCGTGACGGTATCTGTCTGGCATTCTGCCTGTTCCATATCATTGCCCTGACATCGGCGATCGAAGTGATCGTCAGTCGTATGGGATATAACATAGTCGACGGTTTCCTCGACTGACCGTGAGGAGAAACATGAACCCTTCCACAACGAAAAAAACTTTGATCTGGATCACGATCTCCGGATTTTTATATGCGTGCATCGCGCTGATCCTGCCCATGGTCACGACGCGCCTGATCGGCGCGGACGCCGGCGAGGCGGCAGGAAAAGCGGCGGGCGGCGCCGTGGCCGACACGATCAATATCAGTCAGGTATTGATCACCATCGGCCTTTTTTCGGTGCGTACCTTCCAGGTCTCGGACGACCGGGATACGTTTTCCTTCTCGAAAGCGTTCTCCTTCCGGTTGTGGACGGTGGCTGCGATGGCGGTCGCTTCGGCCGTATGGATCGCGTTCGGAGGGTATTCGGAGGATAAGCTTAAGCTTCTGATCCTGATGCTCCTGTTTAAGATGACGGAAGCATTTTCCGATCTCTTCGAAGGAACCTTCCAGCGCGAGAACCGTTTCTACGTGGCGGGTCGTATCCTGACCGTGCAGAACTCCCTGGCCATTCTGGGCTACGTGACGACGCTGGCGCTCACGAAGGATCCGGTTGTGTCTCTGTTGGTCACGGACATTTTGTATGCATTGATCGTGTTCGGGGTGCACCCGCGGTTCCTGAACAAACCGCTTTCGGCCTACCGACCGAAGCTTTTCACAAAAGATATGCGGGTCATGCTCCTCATGTGCCTGCCCGCATTTATGAACGCCTTCCTGCTGGTCTACCTGGATAACTGCGCGAAGTTCGAAGTCGCGAAGACCGGCGGCGACGGCATCCTGATGGAATTTACCGCACTGTTTCTGTGCGTTTTCGTGATCAATCTCTTTGCGGGCTTCTTCCTGAAAACAATGCTCAAAGAGATCGCCGACTGTTACAATCAGAAGGATAAGCGTAAGATGCTGCGCCTGATCCGCAACCTCATCCTGGTCATCCTGGCGCTGACCTTATGCGGCCTGGCGGTCGCCGAGACCATTGGCCTGCCGATCCTGGGTGCCTTCTACGCCATGGATCTGTCGAACTATCACCTGGAACTGGGGCTGGCGCTTCTGGCCGGCGGCATCAACGCAGTGAATTCCCTCCTTCTGAATGTGCTCATCATCATGCGCCGCCAGCTGGCCACCCTGGTCTGCACCATTGCCTGCGCAGCCGTAGCTTTCTTCACGATGCCGGTCTTCGTTACGAAGATGTCCGTTCTGATGGGCGGCGCCCTGGGCTACCTGGTTATCGTATCGGTATTATTTGTGCTCTACGGAGGCCTCGCCGTAACTGGCCTGAAGAGGATAAACAAGGGTTGATGATCAATTCATGGTTTGAATGTCTGATATATATTATTACGAGCCCGGCTTAATGCCGGGCTCGTAGCGTTTTGGTCCGTATATAGTTTTTTGTGGATCGGTTGTGGTTTTGTTTACGCTAAATTCGGATCCTCTTTATACCGTGCGAGCAACCGGTTGATGCGCTCGGTCGGGTTTAAGAGATCGTGGATGCTGGCGTTGTGGTTCAGGTGATCGATCAGCATCGCGATGTATTTGCTCAAATCGACGGATACATAGTAGGGACGGGAGAGAAGCTCCGGCGTCTGGTAGATCAGGTTCGTCGTGTAGATGCGGTCAATGACGCCCTGCTCGTACGCGTTGTCGAATTTCGCCAGGCCGTTGGTGAACAGGCCGAAGGTCGATACGCCGAATACGCGGCGGGCTTTGCGGCGCTTCAGCTCGCGTGCCACATCCAGGATGCTGTCGCCGGAGGAGATCATGTCATCGACGATGACCACGTCCTGACCGGTAACGTCTGAACCGAGGAATTCGTGTGCCACGATCGGGTTACGTCCGTCCACGACCTTCGAGTAGTCGCGGCGCTTGTAGAACATGCCCATGTCGACACCGAGACGGTTCGCGTAGTGGATGGCGCGGCGGGTACCGCCTTCATCCGGGCTGATGACCATCAGGTGCTCGGGATCGATCGTGAGATCCTTCTCGGTTTTCAAAAGTGCTTTGATAAATTGGTAGATGCAGGGCACATCCTCGAATGAAACGAGCGGGATGGCGTTCTGTACACGGGAGTCGTGGGCATCGAAGGTAATGATGTTGGAGACGCCCATATTGACCAGTTCCTTCAGTGCGATGGCGCAGTCCAGAGACTCGCGGCCGCTGCGCTTATCCTGACGGCTTTCGTACAGGAACGGCATGATGACCGTGATACGGCGAGCCTTACCGCCGATGGCGGCGATCATACGCTTCAGATCCTGGAAGTGATCATCCGGTGACATGTGGTTCACATGTCCGCACAGTGAGTAGGTCAGGCTGTAGTTGCAGACGTCCACCATGAGGTAGATATCGTCGCCGCGGACCGAGGCGTTGATCACGCCCTTTGCTTCACCGGTGCCGAAACGCGGCGCGGAAGCTTCGATGATGAATGAAGGTTTTTCATAGCCTGCAAACGAGATCGTGTGGGCCTGCTCATGCTCGCGTTCCATGCGCTGACGCGCCAGATGCGCGTCGACCTGCTTACCTAAGGCTTCGCAGCTCTTGAGCGGAATGAGACCCAAAGGTCCGATGGGAATTGCACTGGACAGAAGTTCGGATGCCATAATAATCCTCCCGATATGAATTTTGCTGAAAAACGGGACGTGCCCGCGTGGTGGGAAATAAAGGATATGTTCGCGAAGGACGGACGGTCGGAATGGACACAGATCCCCTTCGGCGTTAACATATTAGCACTTTCCCAAGGGCGTGTCAAGACCGACCGAGGGAATGACGCACATTAAAATCCACACCGTCCGTGGTGCACAGATGTGTGTACGGGGCGGAAGTGATGCGGTCGACCACGCGTTCCGTGTAAGTCCTGCGCAGTTGGTCCGGCGTATGGTTCGACGTCAGAATGGTGCTTTTGCGGCGAACCAGGCGTTCATTGATCAGACGGAAGAAATACGAGGAGGTGTGCGCCGTCTCCGGCTCGGTCCCCAGATCGTCAATGATCATAAGATCACAGTCCGTCATCATTTTTGCCTTCTCGTTTTCGAAGGTGTCGTCATCTTCTTCATCCTTAAACGCCCAGGTGTCCTGCCTCAGAATGGTAAATGCATCTGTGGCGGACAGGTACAGGACGGAGTAACCGCGGTCCATGACCCGGCGGGCAATGCAGCTTGCGAGGAAGGTCTTACCGGTTCCGGTGTTGCCTGTGAGCAGGAGACTGGATGCGTCATCCGCAGTGAAATCCTCCGCGTAGGACTTGCAGTAATCCACGATCTGCTCCATGATGTCGCGCACGCTCCAGCCGTTTTTTGCTTTGATGTGCTCCGGATACAGGCTCATGTCCAGCTTGTCGAAATTCTGCTGATCCAGGGCCGAAAGGTTGGAGTAGCGGTAGAGCAGCGAGATGAGCAGCTGGCGGCTGCACGAACAGGGTTTGCCGTCCGTGTATCCGGTGTCCTTACAGATCGGGCAGTGAACATAGGGCTCAAGGTAATCCTCGGGCAGGCCGTTTTGTATAAGAAGTTCTTTTTTACGGCGCGCCAGATCCTGGAGCTGCGAACTGAGGCGGGCCTGCGCATCGGCACCGTATGCCGAGCCGCCCAGAGCCGCGCGCGCGGCCTGCGCGGAGAGCTGAGCCTGTTCGGCTGTCAGTTCCCGATATCCTGCGACGTTCTCATATACATGGGAACGTCGCTCGTTTTCGATCCGGACATTTTCGTTGCGGAGAAGAGAATAGTGGCGTTCGATCGCATTATTGATCTCGTTCGGATAACTCATGCATTCACCTTCTCTTTCAGTTTTTTATAGATCGCCTCGTTGGCGTGCTGGTTGTAGTCGTAATCATGCTGCGGAAAATCGTTGAAGTCTTTCCGTGCGGCTTTCGGGCGTGCAGCGGTAGCTGCAGCTTTCGTTTCGTTGCGGTGCGCTTCGTCCGCCGCCTGGATTTCGAACAGGGTGCGAAGACCCGCTTTATTCCAGTTGCTGAGGATCACGTTGTAGTAATGCAGGATCGAGAGGGGGTCACCGGTCGAAATGGCCTGCAGCTGTTTGCTGCGTGTACGGTCACAGGCTTCCAGAAGGATCTCGTCGGAAGAAGAACCGAAGGTCTCACGCCAGCTGTGGACGGAATTGATCTCGCCGATGGTCGGTTTCGCAGCGTCCAGCCCCAGTTTCGAGAAAATGATCTTCGTGAACGCGGAGTCTTCCTCTGTGTAGAGCGGATCCGTCTCAAAACGATGGGCATAGGTCAGGGTCAGAAAATCCGAGACCAGCTTACGCACATCGTTCGTGTGCTGCGGGATCTCATCCTTCAAGGCTTCGTAGATCTCATCTGAGGTCTCTTTGAAGGTATCGAACTTAAGAACCGGTTCGGATCGTTTCAGAGTCTTTTTCGACTTATACTTCTGGCAGTAGTCTGCAATGGCGAGAACGGCTTCTTCGTCCTGCTCGAAACGGCGGAAGATCTCCAACAGGATATCCACCTGAGGCCGTTTGAGTTCCCGGTCCATAAGCGACGGACCCTGCAGTGTCTGCATCAGAATCTTAAAACGGGGATCCGACTCCAGTTTCAGGAGCAGATCGGACTGCTGCCGGGGCACGAAGGAAACGGCAGCGTCCTCGAGACCGTAACGCAAGGGTTTGCGCTCTTCGGCGAACACGGCTTCCTGCATCGCGGGCCGCGATTCTTCAGGCACGGGCGCCTGCGCCGGTGTAGCCGGAGCGGCAGGCTTCGCGGCCGTCTCGGCAGGCTCCGACGGTGTCTCGACATCTTTCAGCGTCATCTGCATCTGGCCGTCTTCGTCGTCCTCGAAGATCAGCATCTTCTCACGGCGCGGAAGTACCGGAAGCAGGGTGATCGAAGACAGACGCGTCCCTTTCTGCTCCAGGGAGATGAGCCCGTTATCTGCCCAATAGTGCAGGGCATAGCAAAGTGAAGTGCGGCTGGTGCCCAGTGCTTCCTCCATCTCCTTAAGGCCGATCGAAGCGCCGCCCGAAGCGGAAAGCGCGTTCAGAAGATAGAGATAGGTTTTAAGGCAGAGAGCGTCTGCCGTCATCATGTAGTCTGTGATAAAAGTGCGCGGCAGCTGGACCGTATCCGGCTGCATGCGGTTGTTTACAGGTATCTGTGCCATAACATCTTAATCCCCTAATTCTATGTGATCGGTGACGCCCTTCACCGATTACACTCTACGATGAATTCTAACACAAATCGGGTACTTTGTTAAGGCAAAAGAGGCATTTTCCGAGGGCGATACGGCCGGTTTTCTTAAGTTCGTTTTGCACTGTGGATAGTGTGGAAAAAGTGGAAAAAAACATTGGCCACCTTCGGGTAAAACGGCGGAAACCTTGATACTTCGGAGACTTTTCAAGGGGGGAGACCATCGGACTCCCGTCAACAAATAATCCACATTTTCCACGGCGGCCGCGTCGGCATTCGCCTGTGGAAAATGTGGATAAAAGAGAGCACAAAAGGTGCGTTATTTTTCGGAAAGTAAGTAATCACCGAACTCGTGAATGTTTCCGCTGCCACTCATGGTTATCAACAAATCGCCGTTGATATCCTGTTTGAGAAGGAAATTCTTCATATCGTCAAATGTCGGACAATAGTGCGCATCGACCCCGTTTTTTTGCAACGCTTCGCACAGAAGTTCGGAGCTTACGCCCAGGGTGTCGGTCTCGCGCGCGGGGTACAGTTTCATGAGCACCACGTGGTCGGCCAGGGACAGCGCCTGCACGAATTCGTTGAAGAACTGCTTCGTGCGGGAGTAGGTGTGGGGCTGGAACAGTGCCCAGATCTGACGGTGCGGGAAGTTCACCGCGGCCTTTAAGGTCGCCTCGATCTCCTGCGGGTGGTGTGCGTAATCGTCATAGAGCATGCCGCCGTTGAACGGCCCCTTTTTCTCGAAGCGCGCGCCAGCGCCGGTGTACTCCGCGATCGCGGGAACGATCGTCTCGGGGCGGATGCCCATCAGCAGCGCTGTTACGATGGCGGAGAGACAATTGCCCACGTTGTGGATGCCCGGCACGGAGAGCTGGACGTGCATCAGCCGCATGGCGCAGCCCTTCTTGCATACGTCGAATTCGTAGTAGGGCGTGCCCGGGATCAGGGCAATGTTTTCCGCGTGGTAATCCGCGTTTTTGTCGTTCATATTATAGGTAACGACGCGGCACGGAAGGCCGGCCGTAAGTTCGCCGAGGTTTTTGATGGCGTAGTCGATGACCACGGCGCCTTCGGCAGGAACATTTTCCATGTATTTGCGGAAGGAGTTACGGACGTCGTCCATATCCTTAAAGAAGTCCATGTGCTCCGCCTCGATGTTGAGAACGATCTCATACAGAGGGTACAGGTAGTGGAAACTGTTGGTGTACTCGCAGGCCTCCGCCAGGAAGACGGGGCTCTTGCCGCAGCGAACGGTGCCGCCGATCTTCGGAAGTTCGCTGCCCACGGTGATGGTCGGGTCCAATCCGGCTGCCAGCAGGATGTGGGACATGATCGAGGTGGTCGTGGTCTTGCCGTGCGTTCCGGCCACACCGACCGAGACCGGATATTCGCGCATGATCTGCCCTAACAGTTCGCCGCGGGTCAGCATGGGAATGTTCATTTCGGCCGCCTTCGCAAATTCCGGATTATCCGGGTGGATGGCTGCGTTGTAGACCAGCAGGCCGACATCCTCGGTGATGTGGGAGGCGTCGTGTCCGATCCACACCTGAAAACCTAAGTTTTTCAGATAGTTGGTTTCGATGCTTTCGGCCCGGTCCGAACCGGTTACGTGAAAGCCTTTTTCTCTGAGTATAAACGCCAGTCCGCTCATGCTCATTCCGCCGATGCCGATGAAATGAACGTGGCAGGGTTTTTCTGAATCAATCTGAAATGACATGGTAGTAAGCCTTTCCTGAAACTGCAGGGGGCATGCCGGGTCTGCAGTATGTGATAAATAATAAATTAAGTATAGCGCAAACCACGCCAAAGTTCAAGATGAGGCGACATTTTCCGCGGAAAAACGGGGCGGTTTATTACGAAGTATTAATTCTTGTTTACTCTTTCCTTAAGGTTTGCTACAGGTGGTTGTCGGCGGAAAATGCGTTTGATATAATAGTTATAGTTGGATAAATGGGGCACGTTTTTGCCTTTACGTACGCATGCGGATGCGGTATAATATAAAGCATAAGCGGGTCGAATAGGAAAGAGTCAAAACGAGACGAGGAGGAGCCCGAAATGTTCGTGTTAAATTGCAAAAGGTGCGGGGCACCGCTGGATATAATTGAGGGGGCACGTGTTTGTACATGTAAACGCTGCGGCAGCTCCCAGACGTTACCAGAATTCGGAAACACGGACTCGGATGCTCTGCTTCTGTTACAGGAAGCGGAAGCTGCGTGGAAACAACTGGCGCAAAGTGATTTTGCTGCGGATAGTCAAGAATTACGGGAACTGGCACAGAAATATGAGCAGATCGTGTCAGATCCGCCGATGGTCGCTTCCGATGCAGCAGGAGATTCAGCGGGATATACATTGACCGAAAAATGTGCAAATAAGGCAGTTTATTGCCGCTATCTCGGAGCAGTCTCCGATCTGAAAAGATCGGAGGATCCGGAGGCAGAAGAAAATGCATATGACTATTTGGTATCGCTGGGAGACTACGAAGACGCGGAACGGATCCTGGATGCATACAGATATAAAATGCTTCGGACAGAGAAAGAAAAAAAGAACCGAAAGCAGAATGAATACAAGGGACTGGGGTGGTTTATGCTGGCTCTTGCTGCGTTTTCGCTGGCCTTCGGTATCTTCGTGGGATTCACGAACAAAAATAACAGGGGCGGTTTTGGCTATTTTCTCGGGAGTATGGTGCAGGCGACACTTTTAATGATGGTTATTCTCTGCATCCCCGTCGCACTGTATTTGATTGGGGATCGAATCGCAAAATGGGTAAATACCACGAGAGAAGAGTATGAGGAATTCGAATCGGATGATGATCCGGAGGAGGAAGGCAAATGGTAGTTTATAACTGTAAAATGTGCGGAGCTCCGCTGAATATCGAAGAGGGAATGACCGTATGTGAATGTGAATACTGCGGGACCAGGCAGAGCCTTCCGAAGATCGGGGACGAAAAGAGGCTGGCGCAGATCAATCGCGCGAACTACTTCCGCCAGAATGGTGAGTTTGAACGTGCCGAGAGGATCTATGAAGAACTGATCGAAAACCTGGATGCAGCGGGTCATCTTGCCGCGGATCCGGCACAGAACTCCGGCTCCGCTTCGGCATCCGGTGATATCGCCGGGGCGCAGGAGGCTTGGGCTGCGATCCAAGAGGCAGATGCGGACCTGTTCTGGTCGCTGGCGCTGTGCCGCTACGGCATCGAATATGTGACAGATCCGGTCACAGGAAGGAAGATCCCGACCTGCCGGATGTTGCAGTATAAAAACATCCTGGACGACGATGACTATCGCCGTGCTGTTTCCCATGCGGATTATGCGCAGAAGGAACTGATCATGTCCGAAGCGCGCTATATATCAAATATACAGAAGGGCATCCTCGAGATCTCCCGGAAGGAAGAACCGTACGATGTGTTCATTTGCTATAAGGAAAGCGACGATCAGGGTACCCGGATGAAAGACAGCGTTCTGGCACAGGATATGTATTATCAGCTGATCCGCGAAGGCTATAAGGTGTTTTTCGCGCGTGTGACGCTGGAGGGAAAACTGGGCACGGAGTACGAGCCCTATATCTTTGCTGCCCTGAATTCGGCGAAGGTCATGATCGTGCTGGGTACGAAAAAGGAACACTTTGAGGCGACCTGGGTGAAAAACGAATGGATGCGGTATCTGGCCCTGATGCGGGATGACCGTAAACGTCGCCTGATCCCGGCGTACCAGGACATGGATCCGTACGACCTGCCGGAGGCGCTTTCGATGTTTCAGGCACAGGATATGTCCAAACTGGGCTTCATGCAGGACATCCTGGCGGTGATCCAAAACATGGATCAGGAGGAACGTGAAAAAACATCGGCTCGCCGTGAAACGCTGGTCGTTTCGGATGTGACGGAGACAGCGCCGCTGCTGCGCCGAATCGGCTATTTTCTCGAAGACGGCGAATTCGACCGGGCAGAGCAGTACTGCGACCGCGTGCTGAACCTGGATCCGGAGTGCGCGTGGGCCTACGTATACTCCATTATGGTCGAAAAGAAGGTACATACGCTCGAGGAACTGGAGCAGGTTTGTGACTATGACGGTATGACCGCCGATGACAACTATAAAAAGGCGATCCGTTTTGCGGATCCGGAACTGAAGGAAAAACTGAAGCGCATTGACCAGCAGATGATCTACAACGATGCGGTAAACAAAATGCAGCATCCGGAGGATGTCGCGCATTTTCCGGAGACGGTTCCGGAGTTTCGCAGCATTCCGGGCTTTAAGGATGCCGACCAGAGACTGCTGGAATGCGTTGCTATGAAGCGGAATCTTTCGGAGCAGATGTTTGCGGAAGCAGAGCGGGATCTGGAGCGCCTGATGAGGGATGTGCATAAGTATCCTTCACCGTTTCGGGAACTGGCGGGAAGATATGCGCTGATCGCGAAAATGAAACCGGATCCGGAACTGGATGAAATGGAGAGACAGAATATGGCTCTCTGGAGTAAGACCAGTGAGGAGAAGGTGATGGAATGTCGATATATCGCTGCGGTCACCGAACTGAAACGCGCGGCGCGTCCGGAGGAGGTCAATATAGCCTATATTCATTTGAGGGAATTAGGCGATTATAAGGATGCGCAAGCCCTGGTGAAACAGCATAAGGCCGAAAGCAAAGAAAAAGAGAAGCAGAGGCAGAAAGCCGAAGAGGATTACCTGCGTGAGCGCGCGTTGAGCGGTTCGGGCGGAGGCCGCCGCAGTTTCGCGAGTGAGTTAGGAGCGAAAAGCATTATTACGACCATACTGGGTATTATCGCGATTATTATCATAATCATCGGATTAGTAACCGGCAATCTTACAATAGGTGCCCTTCTGGAAAGTTTTCTCGAAACGGACTGGGATTAACAAATGAGCGCTCCCTTTATATGACTGCGTAGTTTTAAGAGGGCAGAGAGGATAAATAATGGCTGTATATACATGTAAAATGTGCGGAGGAAAACTGAAGCCGGAAGAAGGCTCGGCCATCTGCACCTGTGAATACTGTAAGACGAGGCAGACGCTGCCGCTGATCGATGACGAACAGGCGGCGAACCGCATTAACCGCGCGCATCATTTCCGCCAGCTCGGCGAGTTTGATAAAGCGGCGGATACTTATACGGAGATGATCGCGATCGAAGGCGGCTCAGGCATGAGTTTGAGCCACGTGGACCCGGAACTGTTCTGGTCGCTGGCGCTGTGCCGTTACGGCATCGAGTATGTCAACGATCCGGTGACGCATCAGGGAGTCGCGACCTGTCATCGCGTGCAGTATAAGAGCATTTTGGACGACGCGGATTACCTGCAGGCCCTGGACAATGCGGACCCGCTGCGCCGCGCTTACTACGAGCAGGAGGCGCAGTATATCGCGTCGGTCCAGAAGCGGATTCTGGAGATATCGGAGCGAGAGGAGCCGTTCGATGTCTTTTTGTGCTACAAAGAGACGGATGCGGAAGGAAAACGTACGAAGGACAGCGTCCTGGCGCAGGAGATGTATTATCAGCTGATGAAGGATGGGTTTAAGGTATTTTTCGCCCGGATCACCCTGGAAGGGAAGCTCGGGACCGAATATGAACCCTACATTTTTGCTGCGCTCCATTCGGCGCGGACCATGGTCGTGATCGGTACCGATCCGGCCTACTTTTCTGCGCCCTGGGTGAAAAACGAGTGGGCTCGTTTCCTTGCGGTCATGAAGGAGGAGGGCTTCCGCTCTTTGATCGTGGCCTATAAGGACATGAACCCGTACGATATCCCGGATGCGCTTTCGATGTATCCGGCGCAGGACATGGGAGAACTGGGCTTTTTGCAGGATCTGACGCGCGGTATCCGTAAATTGTCGAATAAGGAAGAGGAGCTTCAAAACAAAAACCGCGCCCGGGAAACCGTTGTGATCACATCCAACACCAACGTGGAGCCGTTGCTCAAACGCATCGGCTTGTTCATGGAGGACGGCGATTATACGAGCGCCATGGAGTATTGTGAAAAGACGTTGGACATTTACCCGGAATGCGCGCAGGCCTACCTGTACCTGGTTTTGGCGAAACGGAAGATAAAGACCGCGGAGCAACTTAGCGAATCAAAAGAAGAATTCGACCTTCTGGGCGATCGGGATTTTCAGAAGGTGCTTCGCTTCGGGGATGAAGACTGCAAAAGGAAAATGCTGCAGTTGGTTCGTGAAAAAGAATACAGTGCCACTGTCGGGCGGTATGACCGGTTTTTGATGGTCGAACTGAAAAAAGGGTGGAACCCGCCGGAGCAGATTCGGGACCTGATCGACCGTTTCCGCCAAATGGACGGTTATAAGGACAGCGATGCGATCATAGAAAGACTGGAGAGGAAATATACACTCAGTCGGATCTATGGGGCGGCTGAAGAACTGAGAAACGCACAGACGAAGGATGAACTGGCGGCGGCCGCAGCCGGAATCCGTGAGATCGAAGATCTCCGAAACGATCCGGAATTTCAGGCGATCTTTGACTATCCGGACCCGGAAGAAGCTTATAATAGGGCATTGAAATTGATGGAAGACTATAAGGAGCCGGAGGAAAACCTCAAAGCTGCCCGGATGTTTGCTTACCTGGCGGATTACAGAGATTCCCCCCGTTTGCTGAACAAATGCATCAAAATGATCCAATATACAGAAGCAACGAATGCAATAAACGGCAACACGGTTGCCGACTGCTTCAAAGCGATCTATTTGTTTAATTCCCTGGGGGATTTTGAGGATGCTCCTCAGAAGGCCGTCGCCGCAAAAGAAAAATGGCAGGAATTGGTCTATTCCACGGCGGTGAATACGATGGAATGCGCCCGGGAACCCGAAAGTTTCGAGAAAGCTATCGCTATGTTTGAATCCCTCGGGGACTACAATGATTCCGCGAAAAAAACCGAAGAGGCGAAAAAAAGCCTGAAAAAAATGATACGGAAGATCAACAAAAAAGGAGTCGACCCCAAAGGCGGCGATTTTATGATGAAAAAGTGGCTGTAATTCTGTGCTGAAGTCTTTTCAAATCTTAAACAATGTGCTATAATAACAGACAGATGGAATATCGGAATCCAATATGTGCGAAAACGAGAAAGATCGAGACAAAACGTAAAGGAGATATACACCTTGGCTGTAATGAATTGTAAGATGTGCGGAGCCCCATTGTTCGTTATGGATGGTATGCGCACACGTGAATGCACGAATTGTAAAACGCTGCAGACAGTTCCGATGACGATATCGAATGAAAACCTGGATCTGGTGAATCGGGCAAACTCGTTCCGCCAGAGCGGTGATTACGATAAAGCGGCAAAGATCTATAAAGAATTACTTACACGTGAACAGGACCCGGATCTCTATTGGGGTCTGGTTTTGTGTCGCTATGGCGTTCAGTATGTCGACGATCCGGCGAGCGGTCGTAAGATTCCGGACTGTCATAATCCGCAGTACCAAAGCATTCTTGCGGACGACAACTATCTTCGTGCGACCGAGATCGCCACGACGGAGCAGTATGAACTGATCTCAGAGGAAGCCCGCATCATCGCGGCCATCCAGAAGCGGCACTTGCAGGAGGTAAATGCGCGCGAGGCGGATGAAGCCCGTATGCTTACGGACGGCTCCGACCGCTTCCCGGGTGAGGAACCGGGAGATTCTGCATTTTCCGCTGCCTCCGACGAAGAGGCGGGTTCCGTATCCTTGCTTCCGGCTGTTTTAGGTAAGCGTAAACTGGTCGATCCGGAGATGGCAGAGGCGGATCGTATCTTAGCCCGCGGCCTTCTGGATACCCGATCCCTGAATAACCTGGCGAACCGCTATGAGAAGATGGCGGCAGCACGCCCGAAGCCCGGAGACAGCAAGGAAGTCCGGGCGGCTTTAGAGGAGCGGCGTGTAGAGTGCCTGGAGAAAGCAAGAGAATGTCGATACCGCTCCGCGAATATGCTTCTGGAAGCTAACGGCAACGCGGAAAGCATGCTGAATGCTTCCAACACGTTTGCCCAGCTTGAGTATTATAAAGATTCCAAACAGCTGATGCTGAACTGCATGGACCGTGCGCTAGATAAGACGCGCCGGATCCAGGATCGGCTTACGAGCGCTACCGTGCAGGACCGCCGGCTTTTGGCGGATCTGTCCGTGCGCTATAAGGAACTGATCGAAGAAGAAGTGCCGGAGAGCGTTCCGGAGGAGATCCGGAAGATGCTCAACCGGAGCAAACGTGAGTTTTCCATCCGGGCCAATGAATGCGACTACCTGATCGCCCTCATTGACATGGAGAACTCGAAGGATCCGGAGATCCTGCGTACGGCAGAGGACACCTTCCGCAATCTGGGTAAGTTCCGTGATGCCTCCAAGCGCATGGATGAGGCACACAAAAAATCAATGTCGGCTGCCTATGAGCGTGCGGAGCAGGCCATGAAATGGGCCTACGAACCGGAGCAGTTCGAGGAGGCGGCAATGCTGTTCGAGGAACTCGGCGAATACCGTGACTGCGTACTGCAGGCTTCTGTCTGCCGTAAGAAGGCTGTCCGTAAGGAGATGAAGCACATCAGCAACCGGCGCTGGCATCTGATCGTTGCAGCAGTGGCGGTGACCATTGTCCTGATCGTAGCGCTTCTGGTGTGGATCCAGCCCGAACTGCCCGTTTGGATCGGCGTATTCTTAGGCGTCGGTTATCTGTGGAAACGTATTCTGGAAGTATTATAAAAAACGCATGCCCAAGGCCTTCGCGGCATTTGGGCATCTTATGGTTCGTCTGTTTTTGAGGGAAGGGCCTCAAACAATATAGATCAAAGGAGTGATTTTGTGATTAAGAAAGAAATGATCGCTATGCTTCTCGCAGGGGGACAGGGAAGCCGCCTCGGAGTTCTTACCTCCAAGGTCGCCAAACCGGCGGTGGCATTCGGCGGAAAGTACCGTATCATCGATTTTCCGCTGAGTAACTGTATCAACTCGGGTATCGATACAGTCGGCGTGCTGACGCAGTATCAGCCGCTTCGTTTGAACACCCATATCGGAATCGGTATTCCGTGGGATCTGGACCGCAACGTGGGCGGCGTATCCATTCTGCCCCCGTACGAAAAGAGCACCAACAGCGAGTGGTATACCGGTACGGCCAATGCCATCTATCAGAACATCGATTATATCGACAGTTACAATCCGGATTATGTGCTGATCCTTTCGGGTGACCACATTTATAAGATGGATTACGAAGTGATGCTGGATTACCATAAATCGAATAATGCCGCGCTTACGATCGCGACCATGCCCGTTCCGCTTTCGGAGGCGAGCCGCTTCGGTATCGTGATCACCGATGAGAACGGACGGATCCGTGAGTTCGAGGAGAAGCCGGCGAACCCGCGCAGCAACTTAGCGTCCATGGGTATCTATATCTTCACATGGTCGGTGCTTCGTGAGGCACTTCTCGCGCAGAAGGACGTTCCGAACTGCGACTTCGGTAAGCATGTCATTCCGTACTGCCATGAGCGCGGCGAGCGTATCTTCGCCTATGAGTACAATGGCTACTGGAAGGATGTCGGAACGCTCGGTTCCTACTGGGAAGCAAATATGGAACTGATCGATATCGTACCGGTATTCAATCTCTACGAAGAGTTCTGGAAGATCTACACCCGTACGGATTCATTGCCCCCGCAGTACATCGCGGGCAATGCGCACGTGGAGCGGTCGCTTCTCGGTGAGGGCAGCGAGATCTACGGCGAGGTCTACAGCAGCGTTATCGGCGCGGATGTGGTGGTCGAGGAGGGCGCTGTGGTGCGCGACTCCATCATCATGCAGGGCGCAGTGATTGGCGCGGGAACGCACCTCGAGAAGTGCATCATCGCTGAGGGTACCGTGATCGGTAAGAACTGTGATCTCGGCGTTGGCGAGTACGCCGAAAGCAAACTGGATAAGAAAGTCTATGTTTTCGACCTCGTGACCATCGGTGAGAATTCCGTCGTACCGGACGGCGTTCGCGTTGGCAAAAACACTGCGATCTCCGGCGTTACGACTGCCGAGGATTACCCGGACGGCGCTCTGGAGAGCGGCGGTTACATCATAAAGGCAGGTGGTAAGGTATGAGAGCGATCGGTATTATTTTAGCAGGCGGAAATAACAAACGCATGAATGAACTGTCGCAGAAGCGTGCCGTTGCGGCCATGCCCATCGCCGGCAGTTACAGAAGCATCGATTTTGCACTGAGTAACATGACGAACTCCCACATCAATAAGGTGGCCGTCATCACCCAGTACAACTCCCGTTCCCTGAACGAGCATTTGAATTCCTCCAAATGGTGGAACTTCGGACGTAAGCAGGGCGGACTGTTCATCTACAACCCCATGATCACCATGGATAACGGAAACTGGTATCGCGGAACCGCGGACAGTATGTACCAGAATTTGAACTATCTGAAGAACAGCCACGAGCCGTACGCAGTCATCGCATCCGGCGACGGAATTTATAAACTTGACTACAACGCGGTTTTGGAATATCATATCCAGAAGAAAGCGGACATCACCGTCGTTTGTAAGGATCTCGATCCGCAGAAGGAAGACCTGACCCGTTTCGGTCTGGTCCGTCTGGCAGATGACAACCGCATCCTGGACTTCGAGGAGAAGCCCATGGTGCCGAGTTACAACACCGCTTCCTGCGGCATCTATATCGTCCGCAGACGTCAGCTCATCGAGCTTCTGGAGCGCTGCGCGGCAGAGGATCGTTACGATTTCGTGAATGACATCCTGATCCGCTATAAGAACCTGAAGCGCATCTACGCGTATAAGATCGATACCTACTGGAGCAGCATTTCCAGCGTTCGTTCGTACTACAACACGAACATGGATTTCCTGAAGCCGGAGATCCGGAAGTATTTCTTCCGTGAGTACCCGGACGTTTACTCGAAGGTAGACGACAACCCGCCGGCGAAGTACAACCCCGGTTCGGCGGTTCACAACAGCCTGGTTTCCAGCGGCTGCATCATCAATGGTGTGGTGGAGAACAGCGTGCTGTTTAAGAAGGTTTTCGTGGGCAATAACTGCGTGATCAAAAACTCGATCATCCTGAACGATGTTTACATCGGGGACAATACAGTCATCGAGAACTGCATCGTGGAGAGTCGCGATACGATCCGCGCGAACACGACCTACATCGGCGATCCGAATGATATCAAGATCGTCGTTGAGAAGAACGAAAGATACTCGCTGTAGCCTTAGTTTATAAGGCCTGCGGGCAGAAAAAAGAACAGGATGGTTTGCGTAGGCAAACCTCGGCGCACGGAGGCTGCTTTTTCTTGCAGCCTCCCTCGTGCGTTTATAACAAGGAGTAATATGTACATTATCATCGGACTGGGTAACCCGGAGAACAAATACGTGGGAACACGTCATAACATGGGATTTGACGTGGTGGACCGCCTGGCGTATCAGCACAATATCACCATGGATACGGTGAAGCATAAGGCCACGCTGGGTAAGGGCGTGATCGGCGGACAGAAGGTCCTGCTGGCGAAGCCGCTGACCTACATGAACTTAAGCGGTGAGAGCGTGCGCGCCCTGGTCGACTTCTATAAGGTGACACCGGCGGATATTATCGTGGC
Organism: uncultured Eubacteriales bacterium; assembly: GCA_900319565.1. Classification (GTDB taxonomy): domain Bacteria; phylum Bacillota; class Clostridia; order Lachnospirales; family Lachnospiraceae; genus UBA1201. The sequence goes on from ONPC01000133.1 coordinate 58,194, forward strand.
CTATGATGATATCGCGCTGGATTTGGGTCGCATCCGCGTTCGTGAAAAGGGCAGCGCGGGCGGACATAACGGAATGAAGAGCATTATCCAGCATCTGGGCACGCAGGAGTTTATCCGTGTTCGGGTCGGCGTCGGTGAGAAACCGGCGCGCATGGATCTGGCGGACTACGTCCTGTCCCGGTTTAAGAGCGACGAGATGCCTCTGGTGCGTGAGGGCGTGGTCGATGCAGCGAGCGCGATCGAGCTCATCCTGGAGCAGGGCGCGCCGGCGGCCATGAACCGCTATAACGGTTAGAGGTGAAACATGCAGTATAAACAGACCTATTTCAGTCCGCTTCCCGAGACGGCGGCTTTTGAGGAACTGCTCGACGTTTTGAAGAAGCAGGGCGGCCCCATCCTGGCCGGTGGCTGTGTGGAGTCGCAGAAGGTCGATCTGATGCAGATGCTGGGCCGGAGCGCACAGGAGAAAAACGGTGCATCCTGGCAGGTCGTGGTCACGTACAACGAACTGCGGGCGAAAGAGATCTATGAAGATTACCGACTGTTCACGGACAGTGTCTACCTGTTTCCCGGTAAGGACGTGATCTTCTTTCAGTCGGACCTGCAGGGGAAGCAGATCCTGCGAAACCGCCTGTCCGTTCTGGAAGCCATCGGTGACCCGAAGCGGGAGGGCGGCGTGATCGTGACGACCATGCGGGCCATGATGAACGTCATGGGCGATCCCGAGGCCTTATTCAGCGCGGCGCTCACGATCCGCGTGGGAGACGAGGTCTCCTATCCCGAACTGGCGGAAAAACTGGTGCTGTTAGGGTACGAAAAGACCGGTCAGGTCGAAAGCCCCGGCCAGTTTGCGATCCGCGGCGGCATCATGGACGTGTATTCATTGACCGCGGAATATCCTATCCGAATGGAACTGTGGGGCGACGAGATCGACTCATTGCGTAGTTTCGATGTCGAGAGCCAGCGGGCGGTCCTGACCTTAGAGGAGGCACGGATCTTCCCGGCGACGGAGTTCGTGCTGACGGAAAAGCAAGTAAAGAAGGGCCTTTCGGCAGTACAGAAGGAGGCCGACGCGGCGGCGCCTGGCTCGACAGCGCGCGACGACGCGTTTCGCTTCATCGAGCAGATGGAGTACCTGCCCGCATTCGCCCAAATGGACGCATATATCCCGTACTTTTTGTCGAAGAAGTTGCATTTTGCGGACTTCTTCGAAGAGTCGGACGTACAATGGATCATCGATGAGGCGCAGCTCCTCAACGAGAGCGCCACGGGCATAGAAACGGAATATCTGGAGAGCGTTAAGAACCGTCTGGAGAAGGGGTACCTCCTTCCGGGACAGACGGGGCTTTTGCATGAGAAAAAATTGGTGTTTCGGCGGCTGTACGGGCCGCGGACGGTGTGCGTGAGCACGCTGGATTCCGCGCCGAAGGGCCTGATCCGCCACGCCGTGTCTTTTCACGTTCAGACCATCCATACCTATAAGAACGGACAGGAGATCCTGTTTAAGGATCTACAGAAATACCATAAAGACAAGTTCCGCGTCGTGCTTCTGTGCGGCTCGAAGACCCGCGCCATGCGCCTGGCAGACCAGCTGTCGCAGGAGGAGCTCCTCGCATACTATAAGGAAGCTCCGACCGAGCAGGTCTACCCCGGCGAGATCTGCGTGACCGTGGGCAGCCTGCACGGAGGCTTTGCCTACCCGCAGGTGCAGTTCGTGTTGATCACGGAGAGTGACATGGTCCGCGAACAGCGGAAGGTGAAGCGGAAGCAGACGCAGTATAAAGGAAAGAAGATCAGCGACCTGTCCCAGCTGTCCATCGGCGACTATGTCGTCCATGAGAAGTACGGCCTGGGCATCTACCGCGGCATTTCCCGTCAGGAAGACCAGGGCGTTTTGCGTGACTACATACAGATCACCTACGATCAGGGTGGTCAGCTCTACGTGCTCATGCAGAACCTGGACCAGATCATGAAATATTCCGGCGGCGGGGACGGAGAGCATAAACCGAAACTGAATAAACTGGGCAATGTAACGGCCTGGAAGAAGACGCGTCAGAAGGTGCAGACGCACGTCGAGAATCTGGCGCGCGAACTGGTGCTTTTGTACCATGCGCGGGACAATGGCAGTGGCTATGCCTACGGGCCCGACACGGTCTGGCAGAAAGAGTTTGAGGAGATGTTCCCCTACGAGGAGACGCCGGATCAGCTTGAGGCCATCGAACAGACGAAGGCCGACATGGAGAGCCCGAAGATCATGGACCGCCTGATCTGCGGCGACGTGGGTTACGGCAAGACCGAGGTCGCGCTGCGCGCTGCGTTTAAAGCGGTACAGGACGGCAAACAGGTCGCCTATCTGGTGCCCACGACCATTCTGGCTTCCCAGCATTTTGCGACGTTTAAGCAGCGCCTGAAGGACTACCCGGTGCGGGTCGACATGCTGTCCCGCTTCTGCACACCGCTGCAGGTGAAGGATACATTGACCAATTTAAAGAAGGGTCTGGTCGATATCGTCATCGGTACCCACCGCATCCTTTCTTCGGACGTACAATTTAAGGATCTGGGTCTGCTCGTCATCGACGAGGAGCAGCGCTTCGGTGTGGCACATAAGGAGCGCATAAAGCAGATGAAACAGCAGGTGGACGTGCTGACATTGACCGCAACACCCATCCCGCGTACGCTGCACATGAGCCTGATCGGCGTCCGCGACATGTCGGTGCTGACGCAGGCGCCCAGCGACCGCGTGCCCATCCAGACCTATGTCTGCGAGTACCAGGACGAACTGGTGCGCGAGGCCATAAACCGCGAACTGGCGCGCGACGGCCAGGTCTACTATGTGTATAACCGCGTCCAGGACATAGACACGTTCACGGACGGCATCCGGAAACTGGTGCCGGATGCTTCGGTAGCGTACGCCCACGGGCAGATGCCGAAGGCGGCCCTGGAGCAGATCATGATGGATTTCATCAACGGCGAGATCAAGGTCCTGGTTTCGACGACCATCATCGAGACCGGTCTCGATATATCCAATGTCAATACGATCATTATCCACGATTCGGACCGTTTCGGTCTGTCCCAGCTGTACCAGCTGCGCGGCCGCGTGGGGCGTTCGAACCGCATGGCGTACGCGTTCATTATGTACCGGCGGGATAAGATCCTGAAGGAGGAGGCACAGAAGCGCCTGCAGGCCATCCGCGAGTTTACGGAGCTGGGCTCCGGTGTGAAGATCGCGCTGCGGGATCTGGAGATCCGCGGCGCAGGAAACCTTCTGGGCGCGGAGCAGTCCGGCCACATGCAGGAGGTCGGCTACGATCTGTATTGTAAGATGCTTTCGGAGGCTGTGGAGGCTCTGGCCGCGGAGAACGGCGAGGTCGTTGCAGCGCCCCGCATCCCCTCCTTTGAGACTACGGTGAACTTCATGATCGAAGCTTACATTCCGGAGGAATACATCCATAACGAGAGCACGCGCCTCGAGGTCTATAAGAAGATCGCGACTATCGAGGGCGACGAAGACTGCATGGATATGCAGGACGAACTCACCGATCGTTTCGGCGACATCCCCCAGCCGGTGCTTTTGCTGCTGGAGATCGCAAAGGTGAAGGCTCTGGCGCACGCCGCCTATATCGAGGAACTCTCGGGCAATGCTCTCCAACTGAAGGCAAAACTGTTCACCGAGGGACCGGCGATCGACGGCATGAAGGCGACCGAGGTGCTGTCGGAGAACCGCAGAACCATGAAATATGTCGGCGGAAAGAACCCGTTTTTCGTGTGGGAACCGCAAAAAAAGGTGAAAATGTCGCCGGAAGAGATCCTTCAGGAGGCAAAAACCTTTATCGACGCAATAAATTGCTTGCTAGAACCCACGGCGTGATATATAATAATACAAGGGTCTGCGGAAAGTAAGTAAACGCAGATGGGGGCACGGCGTTAAATACGTGTGGCCGGAAAAACAAAAGACACGCGTCGCGCGATCGTGATGCGCAGGAGGAGAATATGAGGTTTAAAAAGGGATTGGCGGTTTTAACCGCTTCTGTCATGACACTGTCCGCTTTGAGCGGCTGCTCGAATAAAGTCAGCAAGGATAAGTTTTCCACGACGGTCGGCGCGACCTACGGCGACCAGAAGATCTATTTGGAGGAGTTTCAGTTCTATACGAAATTGTATCAGCCGCAATTTGATCAGAGTGAAATACCCATGTTACAATATTGGTATGGGCTTCTTCCTCAGAATATGAGTCTGGAGCAACTCTACAGCGAAAAGGTTGAGATGTCTAACGGCCATTACATGACTCCTACTCAGATGCTGAAGGAGTACGTAGTGAAAGTGGTTTATCAGACCCGTGTTCTGAACGATTATGCTAAGGAAAACGGAATTACACTGTCCGATGACGACCAAAAGAAGATTGATGAAAAAGTCAAGGAATACACCGAAGGGGACAGTAAATACCTGCTAGAAGGAACAACTGTTTCCGAGGAAACGATCAAGCGTATATTAACGGAGAACGCGCTGGCTCAGAAAGCCCACGAAAAATTGGGCGAAGGCTATGACAAAACCGTGGACCGGGAGCTTTTCCGTGTGGCTAAAGCATACTATTTCACGGTGGACAAGGACTCGGATGATAAGACCGACGAGAAGAGCCGTGCAGAGGCAGTCTATTCGGAATTTAAGAGCAAGTTTGAAGAAGCGGGAAAGAAGATCGAGAGTGTAGATCTCAAAGCGATCAAAGATAAATTCACGGATGCGGAAGGAACCGAGAACAGACTCCAGACGCTTTTATCTGAGGATGTAACGATCTTTGTCGGTGCCGTAGCTGCCGAGGAAGCCGAAAAAGAACACGAAGAACATGAAGAGGGTGACGGACACGATCATGAACACGAGAGCACGGTGACCCAACTGCAGAAGGAAGCGGCGGCTATGGCTGCGGGCGACTATAAACTGATCGATGATACAAACGCTTATTACATCGTGTATCTGAGTGAAACAGATAACGAAAAGTCGACACAGCAAAAGATCGACGCTGAATACGAGAAACGTAAAGAAGCGAAGTTTGCAGAGAACTATGCAGAACTTTTGAAGACGGCTCCGGAGATCAAGGTCAACAATACCAACTACGATGCAAATATCGTATACAGCGCGATCGAATATCCTACACAGCCTACGGAACCAGAAACCACACCGGGGGCGACCGAAGCAGTGACCACGACGGCGGCGCCGACCACTGAGGTGGCTACGACGGAGGATACGACCACGACGGAAGCATTGACTACAGAGGAAGCTACGGAGGCGGCGACTGAGGAAGGCGAGACGGAAGCCGGCACAGAGGAAGCTACGGAGGCAGCGACAGCGGAAGGCGAGACGGAAGCCGGCACAGAGGAAGCTACAGAGGCAGCGACAGCGGAAGGCGAGACGGAAGCTCCCGCACAGAATTGATGCAACGCAGATACATTCCCTTAAAATGTCCGATTTGTAAGGCTTTTTCGCTATTTTCCAACGGAAAACTTAGCGGAAATACTTGAATGCATAGGGAATGTATGCTATAATAACGTGCGTATGGGCGTGAAAGTGCTTTCACGTACAAAAAATACAATTGGAGGAATGTTCCATGAATAAGAAAGAATTAGTAGCTGCAGTTGCAGCAAAGAGCGAATTGTCTCAGAAGGATGCCGAGAAGGCTTTAAAGGCTGTTTTTGATGTTGTTACCGCAGAGCTCGTAGCAGGCCAGAAGGTTGCTGTTCCCGGCTTCGGTACTTTCGAAGTAGCTCATAAGGAAGCTAGAACCGGCCGTAACCCTAAGACGAAGGAAACCATCAAGATCGCAGCTTCCAACGCAGCTAAGTTCAAGGCAGCTAAGGCTCTGAAGGATTCTCTGAACGCTTAATGAGATTAGACAAATATTTAAAGGTTTCCCGTCTGATCAAACGGAGGACCGTGGCGAACGAAGCCTGCGATGCAGGCCGTGTCAGCATTAACGGCAAGGTTGCAAAAGCTTCACAGGAAGTGAAGGCCGGTGACATCCTCTCGATCGGATTCGGACAGAAAATCGTGGAAGTCGAGGTTTTGGAAGTCACTGAGGTCGTTCGTAAGGATGAAGCTAAGGAAATGTTCCGTTTGATCCAGTCGAACCAAGGTGAGACAAAAGCTTGATCTATAAAGCCTCTGCAGGCGGTGCCTGCAGAGGCTTTTTTATGTTTTTACGAAAGAAAAGCAGGGCAGGGCAGTGGCCGGTGTCTGTATTTTGGGCGCATTTTCCGAAAAAAACACTATATGTAGCGAAAAATATGATGAAACTACTTGAATTTACGGGAATGTTGCTTTATACTGAAAGAGAAGTTTGTTGAAATTACGCTGTTGGGCGGAAATGTTACGAAAACGAAAGGAGGGCATGTGCCATGGCGAACAACAAGCGCCGCAAGCGTCATAAGAGATCCGGAATGCGCAAACTGCCGCTTCTGATCGTTGCCGTCGTAGCCGTGATCCTCAGCGTAACACTCTATTCGCAACGGGAGAACCTGCTGCACAAATCGTCCGTGCAGGACGAACGCATTCGCGACCTGGAGATGCAGATCCAAAAGGAGGAGATCCGTCGGGCTCAGATCCTGGATTACGAGAACTACGTGAATTCGCCGCAGTTTGTCGAGGATAAGGCCCGCGAGAAGTTCGGCCTGGTCTACGATGACGAAGTGATCATCCGCGAAGGAAAAGAAAAAGAGTGGGTGGAACCGCCGACCGAAGCCGAGAGCGACGCAAATGTCGGAACACCGGCACAGTAATACGGATTATGCGCACGGAAACGGGACGTGTGTCATGATAGATCAACGAGAAAACCTTTTGACGGAGCTGCCATATCAGTGCATGGTCACTGTGCGGCGGCTCCGTTTGTGCATCGAATAGGACCAGAAACATTGATTTTATGCGTGAAAAGATATAAAATAATAGCGTTGACACATATCGCTGACTGTGCTATAATCACACCTGTTTTTCAATAAAACAAAAAGAGGCATATCTATGACCATAGCGCAGTTTTTTGCGGTACTTATATTTCTCGGAATGTTCATCATGATCATTCTGGATAAAATCGAACGACATTATGTAGCGCTCGGCAGCGCCCTGCTGATGCTTGTCCTCACCTTCGGCTTATGCTTGCAGGATGGGGCGGCCATTCTGCGAACACTCGCGTTCGGAGACTTTTTCAAACGCGATTTCTGGTATCAGGTCGAGGAGAGTGAGAGCGCCGGCATCAACTGGGCCACGATCCTGTTCATCGCCGGCATGATGCTGATGGTTGAAGGCATGGCGCGTTCCGGCTTCTTCCGTTGGTTGTGCATGAAGATCGCCTTCCTGGTAAAATGCAGAACGGTTCCGATCTTTATCACATTTACGATCATGGCGGCCGTGCTGTCCATGTTCATCGACAGTATAACGGTCATCCTGTTCCTTGCGGCGGTGACGGTCGAACTTGCGAAACTCTTGAAATTCCATCCGGTCCCGATGATATTGGCAGAGATCTTCTGCGCGAACTTAGGCGGCAGCGCCACGATGTGCGGAGACCCGCCGAACATCATCATCGGTACATCGCTGGGCTTCTCGTTCTTTGACTTTTTGACGAACACCGGCCTGGTGGCGGGCATTAGCCTCGTCGTATCCGTGCTCTTCCTGTACTTTGCATTCCGCAAGGAATTGAACGCGGGGCAGGGGGCGAAAGTCGACCTCGCTGACCTTCCGAAACCGTCGGAAGCAATCCGTGATAAAAAAGACTTTGTGATCAGCAGCATCATCTTCGGCATCGCGGTTTTGCTTTTGATCACACATTCCATGACACACCTTACGGTCGCGACCATCGGCCTGATGGTCGGTGGCGTTACACTTCTGGTGTCGGGAAAACATGCAGTTCGACTGCTTAAGAAGCTCGATTACAAGACGTTGCTGTTCTTCATCGGTTTGTTTGTTGTCGTCAGCGGCCTGGAAGAAACGCAGATTCTGGAACAGATCGCCCGCTTTATCGAGAATATCAGCGGCGGTAATATACGACTGATGATCGTTATCATCATGTGGATATCCGCGATCGCCAGTGCTTTTGTGGACAATATCCCCTTTGCAGCGACGATGGTGCCGGTCATCAAAAATCTGTCCGAGGCCTCCGGGATACCGGTCGCTACGCTGGCCTGGACATTGGCCATCGGAACGGACATAGGCGGAAGCGCGACGCCGATCGGAGCCTCTGCAAATGTTGTCGGAACCGCCGTTTCGGTTAAGAACGGCTATCCGATCAGCTGGGGGCGGTATTGCAGGAAACTGGTTCCTGCAACGATCATCGTTTTGCTCATTTCGACAGTATACCTATTCATTCGGTTCACTTGATGAAAAGGAGGTTTTATGTCTCAGTTCATTATTTCGGTCGGCCGTGAGTTCGGAAGCGGCGGCCGGGTCATCGCGGAAGCATTGGCCGCGCGGTTTAATGTGCCTTTATATGACCGCCATTTGATCACGAAGATCGCGGAAGAAATGGGCATGACAGAAGAGCAGGTGGAGAAATACAACGAGGTTCCGAAACTCAAATTTCTCTCCCGTACGGTCAATGGATATAGCAATTCGATCGAAGATCACATCGCCGACATGCAGTTTGAGATCCTGGAGGAGAAGGCGAAGAGCGGAGAGTCCTTCGTTGTGGTCGGAAGATGCTCCGAGATGAAGTTGAAGAAGTATCCGGCACTGATCTCGCTGTTTATCCACGGCGACATGGGCGTGAAGATCGACCGTGTCATGCGGGTCTACAACCTAGACCAGGACGAGGCGAAAAAACTGATCCTGAAGAAAGACAAAAAAAGAAAGCGCTACCACGACGATCATTGCGAAGGCAAATGGGGCGACTCCCGCTTCTATGATCTGTCGATCAATAGTTCGCGGCTCGGCATCGATACGACCGTGGATGTGCTGGAAGCGTATATAAAGACACGTATAGAAGCGATGGAGTAAATGGATTGATCACATGGTACAGGAAGTACTAACACGTTTGCTACTGTTTTTTCAATTGTTCTCAAGGGAAAGATTATGGGAGAAAAAATGAAATCTTTATTTGCCGAACAAATCATTCCATATGTTGGAAATGAATCTTTTAAGTTTGGGATGAGCAAGCAAGAAGTGATAAAGGCAATAAAGGCTGAGAGGTTGAGTTATCGTGAATGGATAGATCCTCATAAAGGCTGTACACCAGAGGTGCCTTGGAAGTATGTTGAAGTGGAAAATAGTATCACTTTTTGTTTTGTAGAAGATACTCTTTTTGAGATCGTATTTGAAAACACGTATGAGGGCGTGCTTCCCAATGGAATCGGTATAGGAATGAGCATGGAGGAGGCACTTCAGAGGGATTCATCTATATCATTCAATGACGAGGATGAAGACTACGTATCCAAAGAAGGATACTGGATAGAGGATGACATTTTTTCCGGAAAGGTTGTTTCTATTACTGTATTTGTTCCTCAAGCAGAAGATGCACAGGCGTTTTTTTCATACAAATGGGTCTCGGATTATAAGGTTACAAAATGAACCTATCATAGAAGAGAGGACACTCTTGGTAATCTGGTATTTAATCAAGAAGCCGTCGGTGGCATGCCACCGACGGCTTCTTATATAATCCAATAGAATTTCTTTGATCGATCAGCTGAAGTAACGATCCAGGAAGCCCTGGAATGCCTTGCCGTGACGAGCCTCGTCCTTCGCCATCTCATGAACGGTGTCATGGATCGCGTCAAGGTTCAGCTTCTTCGCGCGCATAGCCAGATCGAGTTTACCTGCGGTAGCGCCGTTTTCAGCGGCAACACGCTTCTGAAGGTTCTCCTTCGTGCTGGAGCTGACAACTTCGCCGAGAAGCTCTGCAAACTTTGCAGCGTGCTCAGCCTCTTCGTAAGCGGCTTTCTCCCAATACATGCCGATCTCTGCGTAACCTTCACGGAATGCTGCTCTCGCCATAGCCAGGTACATACCTACCTCGGTGCATTCGCCGGTGAAATTATCACGCAGGTCTTTGATGATGTCGTCGGGTGTGTTCACCTTGCCGATGCCGATCTCGTGCTCGCAAGCCCAGGACATCTCTTCTACCAGTTCTTTGAATTTTTCTGCAGGTGCCATGCAGATAGGACACTTCTCGGGCGGAGTGTCGCCTTCGTAAACATATCCGCAGATCTCACATACAAATTTAGCCATAATTGACCTCCCTTTTCTTCCTCGGCCCGGTACATATGCTTCGGTCATGGAGCCGGGAATTGATTTTTTTATTTTAAACACGATCCTCGAAATCTTAGAAAGATAATGTTTCGATTATAATAGCATAAACCGAGTGATAAGTCAATGCTTTCGTGTCCGTTCCGCCCCACATTTCGGGTGGGTTTCCCGCCGGTTATGGAAGCAGGAGAAAGATCGCTTCATCCGCATGGAGAGGGGAATAGACACTTGCGGGAAGTACATTCTTCATGTATAATATAAAAGCCCGAATTCGGGTCAAAATGCGCCTTTAGCGGATTCTGTACGACCGAAATATGCGCGCAGAAATAGGGATGATCATGACAAAAGCAATGTGGACGGACCTGTTCCGTGAGATACGAAGAAGTCGCGCGCGTTTCTGGTCGCTGTTTGCGATCGTGGCGCTCGGCGTGGCTTTTTTCTCCGGCGTTCGCGCGAGTGAGCCGGATATGCGAATATCGCTGGATCGTTATTATGACACGCAGTCGTTTATGGACGTGCGTGTTCTTTCCGACCTCGGAATGACGCAGGAGGATATCGATGATCTGCTGGCACTGGACTGCGTGGATCAAGCCGAAGGCATCTACGAACTGGAAGTGATGGCTTCGTTGCCGCGGCGTATAAAAGACGGAGAAACGAAAGACATCGCGTCTGCCGGTACGAAAGAGGAAGAGCAGATCGAGGCTTCGGTGCTTCTGATCAGCAGCACCGGACAGGTCAACAAACCCTACCTTACACAGGGATGCCTGCCGGAAACGTCGGGCGAATGCCTGATCGATTTTGCGATGGCAGAGAACCTGGGAGTTCAGATCGGGGATACACTGAAACTGTCCTCCGGTGAGCGCGGACAGAGCCTCTCCGGGACTTCCCTTACGACGGATGAACTGGCTGTATGCGGAATATGCAAGGTTCCGGCCTATCTGGATCTGGAGCGTGGCAGCGGAAAACTCGGCGACGGACAGATCGACTATATCGTGCTTCCGTCGCGTGAAACATTTACCGCGGAGGCTTACTACGAAGTGGCACTGACACTGACGGGCGCCGCGGCCATGCAGACCGGCAGCGAAGAGTATGAGGCCTACGTGGAGGAATGTACACAGCAGGTGAATGCGCTGGCCTCCCATGCGTGCGAACGCCGCGTTATGGAAATAAAAGAGCAGGCGCTTCAGGATGCATTTGCCGCCGAGGAATACAAATCGGCTTACGAAGTGCAGCGGGCGGTGGCGCTTGCAGAGGCGAAACAGAAGGCGTACGAAGCAGGATACGAGGCGGAATACGCAAAGACGCGGGAGGAAAATTTCAGTACGGTCTATGAGGAATGGAAGGCCGAATACCGCAAGCAGCTCCACGACCAGATGCTGGAGGAGCAGCGTGCGAGCATGGATCCGGAGCAGTGGAACCCGGCCGGCCTGATCGCTTTCGAGACCGAATTTCCCACGTGGTTTGCGGGGATGGAGAGCCAGCTGTTCGAGCGCTTCAGTGAGCAGTACGACGCCGATTTCGCCGGCCGTTTTAAAGAGGAATTTGATACCGCCTGGAAGGAAGAATATGAGCCTGTATTCGATGAGACGTTCCGGGAGCAGTTTGATGAATATTTTACGAAGATCGCGAAGGAGAAGATCGATAAAGAAGTTAAGATGCCGTCCTGGTATGTGCTGGATCGTTCTTCCGTAGCCGCGCATGCTTCGTTTTTGCAGGATGCGAAGCGGATCGGAAAGATCGGCCTCGTATTTCCGCTGCTTTTTTTCTTCGTGGCGGCGCTGGTCTCCATGACCACTATGACGCGCATGATCGAAGAGTCCCGCCTGATGATCGGAACAGAGAAAGCGCTGGGCTACACCGGGCTTTCGATCGCCGGAAAATACATTTTCTACGCGCTGTTTGCGACGCTCGGCGGCAGCGTGGCCGGCTTTTTGTTCGGCGAGAAGATCTTCCCCTATGTCATCATCAAGGCGTATTACATGCTATACACCGGAATTCCGGTGCTCGCGATGCCATACCATGCCTCTTACGCGCTCTCTGCGACCGCTATGGCCGTTTTTTGCATCTTCGGCGGACTGTTTGCCGTCTGCGTGCGAAATATGTGTTCTGTGCCCGCTAAGCTCATGCGGCCGCCGGCGCCCAAGCCCGGCAAACGCATCCTTTTGGAGCGCATTGCCCCGTTGTGGCAGCGTTTGAGCTTCGCACAGAAAGCCAGCGCGCGCAACGTGTTCCGTTATAAAAAGCGCATGTTCATGACCGTCTTCGGCATCGGCGGCTGCATGGGCCTGCTTTTGGTGGGCTTCGGCCTGCGGGATTCGATCCTGGACATCGCGAAGTACCAGTACCGCGAGATCTTCCGTTACGACGCGGTCGCGGTCACGGACCGAAAGAATACGACGCAGGCGGAGTGGCAGGCATTTACCGATCACCTTAAAGAGACGGAAGGCATCACCGACTACAAGTTCATCCATTCGGAATACCTGGATGTGGCGTCGGAGCATGCGCGCCGTGAGGCCCAGCTCCTGGTTCCTGAAAACGCGGATCAACTGCGCCTGTTCTTCGACATGCGTGACCGCAAGACCAAAAAGCCCGTGGAGTTTCCGGAGACGAAAGGTCATGTCGCGGTCAATGAAAAACTGGCGCGCATGCTGGATCTGAAGGCGGGGGATACCCTGCGGATCTATACCGATGAGGTCAGATACAAAGAAGTTACGATTGACAGTATCTATGAAAACTATATTCTGCACTATGTTTGCATGAACCCTGAGACCTATGTTTCGATCTTCGGTGAAACGCCGGACTACACCACGCTGTGGATGAAGACGAACGATACAAGTGAGGCGTTTGAGACGGATCTGGCCGCCGGCCTTTTGGAGCACCCGGCCTGTCTGGGCGTGTCCATGACTACGGCGCTGCAGACGAAGATCGACCGGATGCTTAAGAGCCTGAACCTGGTGGTCGTGGTCCTGATCGTATCCGCCGGCCTTCTGGCCTTCGTCGTGCTGTACAATCTGAATAATATCAATATCACGGAGCGCCGCCGCGAGATGGCGACGATCAAGGTGCTCGGTTTCTTCGACGGCGAGGTCGCGGCCTATGTCTACCGCGACAGTGTCCTGCTGACGCTGTTCGGATGCATTTTCGGCGTGATCTGCGGATTTCTGCTGCACCGCTTCGTGATTGAAACGGTGGAGATCGACCTGATGATGTTCGGACGCCGAATCTCCTTTATGAGCGTGGTCTTCAGCATTCTGCTGACGATCGCATTTTCCGTGATGGTCCAGCTTATGATGTATCGGAAACTAAAAAAGATCGACATGGTCGAATCGTTAAAGAGCGTAGAATAAATGGATAGAATTTGAACTTTTTCTTACTATTTCGTGAAGTCAAAGACAAAGCCTGCCTTTTATGTTATAATGATCTTGTGAGAATTATCGGGAGGTAGAGTGAATATGTCGAAATACGCCGTGATCACAGGCGCATCCAGCGGGATCGGCGCCGAGTTTGCGAAACAGCTGTCTGAGCTTGGATACGAGACCATTCTGGTCGCTCGCCGGACCGAGCGTCTACGCAGCCTGCAGGCCGAACTGGCCAGCCCGTCAAAGACGGTAAAGGCGGATCTGTCCACACGCAGGGGATGTGCGCGCGTGATGGATGCGATCGAGGATCTGAACGTGGAGGTCTTCATCAATTGTGCCGGTTTCGGGGATGCCGGACGTTTTACGGAGACAGACGAAGAAAAAGAATTCTCCATGGTAGATGTTAATATCAAGGCCGTTCATTACTTCACGAAACGTATGCTGAAAAACTTTCGCGAGGAACGGCAGGGTAAGGGATATCTTTTGAATGTGGCTTCTTCGGCAGGACTGTTGCCGGCGGGCCCTTATATGGCGACTTATTATGCGACGAAGGCTTACGTGACCAGCCTGACACGCGCGGTCGCTTATGAGATGAAGCAGGACAAAAGTCCGGTCTACGTCGGCTGTCTGTGCCCCGGACCGGTGGATACAGAGTTTAACGACGTGGCCAATGTTTCCTTCACGCTTCCCGGCATTTCCGCGAAAGCGTGCGTTTCCTATGCGATCCAAAAGATGTTTCGTAAGAAGACAGTCATTGTCCCGACGCTGCGCATGAAAGCTGCAGTGATAGCGGGGCGGCTTCTGCCGCAGGGCGTGGTCATCCCCCTGACAGCGCGCCAGCAGAAGAAAAAACTAGGATAGGTTCGCTGCGCGAACCTTATACAAGGAGGGTATCAATTAATGGCGGAAAACCATAACGAGGCGGATGAGTGGAAGACCATCATGTTTCTCTATAATTCCGCATTGAAGCAGGTGAACGCGAAGATCGAGATCCTGAACGAGGAGTTCATCAACGTGCACAACTATAACCCCATCGAGCACGTAAAGACGCGTATCAAATCTGCGGAAAGCATTGTAAAAAAACTGAAAAAACAGGGCCATGACGTGACCATCGAAAACATGGTGCGTTATGTCCACGACATAGCCGGTATCCGGATCATCTGCTCCTTCACGTCGGACATCTATAAGATCGCCGATATGATCAGCAACCAGAACGACGTTCGCGTTCTGATCATTAAGAATTACATCGATAATCCGAAGCCCAACGGCTACAAGAGTTACCACATGGTGGTGTCGGTTCCGATCTATCTGTCGGACGGCCCCGTAGAGACGAAGGTGGAGATCCAGATCCGTACCATCGCGATGGACTTCTGGGCCAGCCTCGAACATAAGATCTACTACAAGTACGAGGGCAATGCGCCCGATCATATCCAGAACGAGCTCTACGAGTGCGCGACCATGATCAACATGCTGGATAACCGTATGTTCCTCTTGAATGAGGAGATCAAAAAAAACGACGCGAAAAATGCGACATTGCAGGGTTCTGCGTAAGCCGCAGTCGGTGCGGAACGGGAGCCGTTCCGGGATCGGTCTGCGACGCGTTTATCATTGAATAACATGGTGTGCAGTCGCGTATAAGTGGCTGCACATTTTTAGTGGCATGGGAGGAAACCTGCATGCCGAGCATCTACCGATGCCCCGGTCACGGGAAACGAAGAAGCGGTCCGGAAAGGACCATATCTACCGATGACCTGGGTCACGGGAAACGAAGAAGCAGTCCGGAAAGGACATTTACACCGCGAGCCGGCGCGTGTACGATCCGGCGTAATGGGAGTTACTATGAAAGAAGCACATTTTACGGTCACGGGAATGTCCTGCGCTGCCTGCAGGGCTGCCGTGACGCGCGCGTCTTCCCGGGTGGAGGGCGTGACGGCGGTCGATGTTGACCTGCTGGGCGGGCGCATGAAGGCGCAGTACGATGATAATCTGACCACTCCGGAGGCGATCGCAAAAGCGGTCTGCGCCGCCGGTTACGGCGCACAGGAGTACGATCCACGTGAAAACACCGGGCGCAAACTGTGGGAAAAACGAAAGAAACAAAGCGAGGAGGAGATCGCTTCGCTGCGATCGAGGCTGGTCATCTCACTGATCCTGCTGGTCCCTCTGATGTATCTGTCCATGGGCAGGCACTTCGGAATCGGCCTGCCGGACATCTCTGTCGGCGGCCATGACTGGCCCATTGACCTCATGCTTTTGCCGCTTCTTGCCGCTCCGATCCTGTGGAAGAACCGGAAGTTCTTCACGTCTGGCTTCGGCGCCATGCTCCACCGAAATCCGAACATGGACTCCCTGGTTGCGCTCGGCAGTGCAGCGTCGCTGGTATTTGCAACTTATTCATATGTGCGTCTGATCCTCGCCGTTGTCGGGGATGACATGATGATGCGCGACCATTATGCGCATTCCCTGTATTTTGAGTCGGCGGCTATGATCCCGGCTCTGGTAACGCTTGGAAAATATCTCGAGGCACGATCGAAGCAGAAGACGACGGATGCGATCGGCAGCCTGGCACAACTGGCTCCGAAGACGGCGGTCGTTTTGCGTGACGGTGAGGAGGTTGAGATCGCGGCCGATGATATTCTCCTCGGCGACATTTTGGTCGTGCGTCCCGGCGATATCCTGGCTGTGGACGGCGAGATCGTGTCCGGCAGCGGTTCCATGGATGAATCATCGATCACCGGTGAAAGCATTCCGGTCGAAAAGACCGTGGGGGATCCTGTCACGTCCGGAACGCGTAATCAAAACGGTTCGTTCCGGTTTCGCGCAACGCGTGTCGGTACGGATACGACATTGTCCCAAATCATACAGCTGGTGGACGATGCCATCGGAACGAAGGCGCCGATCGCCCGTATGGCGGACCGAATCGCCGGTATTTTTGTGCCGGTCGTGATCGGGATCGCCGTCCTGACTGCCGCGATCTGGCTGATCTGCGGGCAGGATGCGGCATTTGCCGTTCGATGCGCGGTTTCCGTGCTGGTGATCTCATGCCCCTGCGCCCTGGGACTGGCGACACCTGTCGCCATCATGGTCTCCACGGGGCATGCGGCGAAAGAAGGAATTTTGGTGAAATCCGCGCAGGCGCTGGAACTGCTGGGACGCATAGATACCGTCGCTTTAGATAAGACGGGAACGCTGACCACCGGACAGATCTCTGTCGTTTCGGTCCTGCCTGCCGAAGGGATCGCAAAGGAGCAGCTGCTGGCGGTCGCGGATATGCTGGAACGCGGCAGCGAACACCCTCTGGGGCAGGCGGTCTGCCGTTATACAAAAGAACAAAACATCGTCGGAAAGACACCGGATCACTTTGAAAGTGTTGCCGGCGGAGGCGTTATTGCAAGTGATACTGGGGCGGCTTATCTGGCGGGAAGCGAACGCTTCTTGAAGGAACGAATCCCGAACCTGTCTCTCCCGGAGCAGACCATCGGGCAGCTGGCTCGAGAGGGACGCACACCGGTCCTTTTTGCGCGGGAAGACGGACGTTATCTGGGACTCATGGCTCTGGCGGACACACCGCGCGAGACTTCAGCGGCCGCGATCGCGCAACTGAAGGACATGGGAATCCGGGTGGCCATGCTGACCGGCGACCGACCGGAAACGGCCCGTTTTATCGCAGATCAGGTCGGTGTGACGGAAGTATTTGCCGGACTCCTTCCGCAGGATAAAGAGCGGGCAATATCACAGCTGCAGGAGAAAGGACGGCTCGTAGCCATGACCGGCGATGGTGTCAATGATGCGCCCGCATTGACCCGTGCGGATGTGGGGATCGCCATCGGCGCCGGCACGGATGTTGCTGTTGACGCTGCGGACATCGTGCTCGTGAAGAATTCTCTCGACGATGTTGCGAAGGCCATCCGGCTCGGGCGCAAGACCATTTCGAACATTCACTTGAGCCTGTTTTGGGCGTTCATTTATAATGTGATCGGCATACCGATCGCAGCCGGCGCCCTCTATCCGGCTTTCGGCCTGCTCTTAAGTCCGATGATCGGTTCAGCGGCCATGAGCCTGTCATCCGTCAGCGTGGTATTGAATGCGCTGCGGCTCCGGAAGCAATCGTGACCACGATTCATTTCGCTCTTTTTTCTATTTCACTTCTTAGCGGCATTCAGTCTTCCGCCGCATATTTCAATTCCCATTGAGACAATTGAAGACTCTTTTACGCGCATTCGGCCCAAACGGGCTGGATGCGCGTAAGGAAGCAAGCTTGGGTGGAGCGCTCTTACGCGCAAAACAAGCGAAACGGCGAAACTGGCTTGCTATCATCAAAATGGCTTCTATGTCGGAGAGAACCTGATCACGACGTTTGAAACATCACAAAGCCAGATCAGTTCCAAACTTATAAAGGAAATGATAGAACAATACTTACTATAAACAGAGAACTTGACCGAAAAATAAAAACCAAAGATTTTTCTAATAATCCATTGCCCCCAATAATCTGAATTGCTATATCATGTACCTGGCCTGATTACGACAACGCGAGGTTCACCATTAAGAGGTAACTAACTGATGATAAAAATCCCCGTTTCGCGATATTGCATCTACGGAAGCGTCAACGAGTGCTGAAGAGATTTTATTGACAGAAACGGCCATTTGGGCTACAATGATTCTGGGTTTAGGGCGACTTGTTTGTGAAACGGTTCGGCCGTAAACCGACAGAGAGAAAAGATTTGAAACGGGGCAGTCAAAATGCGGACGGAAGTGATCGCGATCACATCAAAAGACGATGAAGAATTAAAGCGTGCCGGGGCGGTGATCCGCGCCGGCGGTCTGGTCGCGTTTCCGACAGAGACCGTGTACGGGCTCGGGGGCAATGCACTCGA
>ONPC01000136.1 GCA_900319565.1 uncultured Eubacteriales bacterium
ACAAAACCGACCACGGCGCAGGAGACGGAGAAACCGGCCGAAACTACGACGGCGGCGGTTGCGACCCCGACTACGGAGGCACCTACACAAGCGCCTACTACGGCTGCGCCTACGCAAGCTCCGACCACGGCCGCTCCTGCGAGTGCGGAACTGGAGGATGGAGAGATCATTGCCCTGAAACCGTTTCCCGAGGTGCAGCTGCCGGACAGCGAAGCGCTGAAGTTTGTTGAGAACCTGCAGGTCGGTTGGAACCTGGGTAATACATTTGATGCGATCTCCGGATCGACCGGAATGGGGCTGGAAACGGCCTGGGTCGGTGTGAAGACCTCGAAGGAACTCATTCAGACTGTATACGACGCAGGTTTCCGTACCATTCGTATTCCTGTTTCGTGGCACGGACATGTGGATCCGGAGACCATGAAGATCGACGAAGCGTGGTTAAACCGCGTGCAGGAGGTCGTGGACTGGGCCATGGATGCCGGCCTTTATGCCATCGTCAACATCCATCATGATAACGATAAGAACGATAAAGGACTGTATCTGTACACGTCCTATGATGAACTGGAAACTTCCAAGAAGTAC
This sequence comes from uncultured Eubacteriales bacterium, assembly GCA_900319565.1. Lineage (GTDB taxonomy): Bacteria > Bacillota > Clostridia > Lachnospirales > Lachnospiraceae > UBA1201. The sequence goes on from ONPC01000136.1 coordinate 583, forward strand.
GTGACCGCGATCTGGTCGCAGGTCGCCGAGAAGTTTGCCGACTACGATGAACGGCTCGTTTTTGAAACGATGAATGAGCCGCGCCAGCCCGGAACTTCCTATGAATGGTGGGTCGCGGCTGCCAGCAAGGAAGGAAAGGAATGCATTGACTGCGTCAACCAACTGAACCAGACCATCGTGGATACGATCCGAGGACAGGGCAGTGAAGCAAACCGCAAACGCTATATCATGTGTCCGGGCTACTGCGCTTCGCCGGATTTCGTCACACCGGCATCCTTTGCGTTGCCGACCGATGATCAGGCCCTGGCAGAGAATCGCATTCTCGTTTCTATCCACGCGTACCGTCCGTATAATTTCGCACTGGCAGGACCGAATGAAGGATCCTCTACAGATGCATTTACGATCGATAAAGCGAAGGATCGCGCCGATATCGATTCCTTTATGAAAGCAGTATACAATAAATATGTTTCAAAGGGCGTGGGCGTCGTGATCGGTGAGTTCGGCGCGCGCAGAAAGAACGAAAATGATCGGGCCCGCACGGAATTTGCCGCGTACTATGTCGCAGAAGCACGGAATTACGGTATGACCGCTATCTGGTGGGATAACCATGTATTCTCCGGAAGCGGAGAGATCTTCGGTCTGATCCGTCGTAAAGAATGCAAGATCGAATATCCGCACATTCTGGATCAGCTGATCTACTATTCGACAAAAGAACACCTGCCGGCTGTGCTGGATCAGGCGTCATAATAGACTCGCTTATGCCGCCGAAAGAGCCGTCGGCAACATATGCGGAAGGGCAGGGACGCAAAAGCGCTCCTGCGAAAGATAAGCAGAAGGAACGCGCACAGGATGCGCACAGAAAGGAAACATTATGAGTGATTTTTCAGTGAATGCGCCGAAGGATGCGGTGGATCGCAAGGGCATCTATATTATGATGGACACGCTGATCGAGGCGACAAAACGGCAGGACGGGACTTGCAGTCAGGAGATCTATCTGGACTCGGGACGCCTGCAGGGAAAGCTTGAGATCATCGGAGGCATCTCCGATTACGCGCTCTGCAACCGCCTGGTAGACCTGCACAGCGAGGATGGATTTCACAAACTGGTAAAAGGTCTCGGAGTATCGATCTCGGCCCCGGAGGATCCGGAATTAAAGACCGTGCCTGTGATCTGGAAGCACTATGGCCAGGTGGATCGTTACGGCCGCGGAACTGCGATCCGGTTTGAGGTTCCCGCAGACGGCGGCGAGTTCATCTATATGTTTGATGATGTTAAATGGGACGAACAGGATGACGTGATCGGTAACCTTACGTTTATTCTTCAGCGCCCCGGTCAGCTGGCGGAGGTCAATGTCCGCCTGTTTGTGGACGACTCGTTGGACATCCCTTCCGGAGATCGTGATGCGAAGGTGGACCGCGAGAGCGAGGCCTATAAAGCCATGATCCGCCGCAGTCTGATCAGTGCGGGTACGGACGGCCGTCTGCGCCGCGCGATCGACCGTGCGAAGACCGGCGAGGCGCTGACCATCGCCTATATCGGCGGCTCCATCACGCAGGGTGCGGGAGCGAAACCTATCAACACCCACTGTTATGCATATCAGTCCTATCAGGGCATCACGCAGCGCCTGGGAGACCCGGACCGTTTCACCTATGTGAAAGCCGGCGCCGGCGGCACCTCCTCGGAGTTCGGCCTGATGCGCTACACGAAGGAGATCTGCCTGTTCGGCGAGCGTAAGCCGGACATCGTGTTCATCGAGTTCGCGGTCAATGACTACGATGATGAAACGCGCGGCCGTTGCTTTGAAAGTTTGCTTTGCACTGCGCTTTCCGCCGACAACCATCCGGCAGTTATCCTCCTGTTCTCGGTTTTCGCGAACAATGAGAACCTGCAGGATCGTCTGATCCCGATCGGTACTGCCTACGGGGTTCCGATGGTGAGCGTAAAGAACGCGGTCGTTCCGCAGTTTGCATTTCCCCAGAATGAGGGCCGTGTGATCTCGAAGAGACAGTATTTCTATGATACCTTCCACCCGACGAACATGGGCCATACAGTCATGAGCGACTGCTTGCTGAACCTGTTCGATACGGTGTTGGCGGACGCATCCGCAAACGGACCGTCCCGCAGCGACGCCTGCCTGGCGAAGCGTTATGATACGATAAAGGACTATCCTGTGTATGGACCGACGTTTGACGGCGTGAAGCTCGTTGAGCGTGCGGCGGCCTATCCGCAGGGTGTGACTGTAGAGCCCGGTTCGTTTTCTGTTACCGATCCGGAACTGCAGTGTGTGGAGAGAGATCTGAACGTGATCCCGAGTCCGGAGTTTGCAGACAACTGGAAGCGGCCTCTGGGTGCGGGAGCGGAGCCTTTCGTGCTGAAGCTTTCGGCGCGGTCCGTCTTCCTGATTTTTAAGGACAATGGAAGTGCGACGGCCGGAAAGGCTGTCGTGACCGTAAACGGTAAGGAGGTATTCACCGCAGATCCCCGCATCAACGGCTGGACGCACTGCAATGTGAAGCTTCTGGCGGAGAGTAAGGAGAGTACGGACTACGTGATCACGGTGGCTCCGGCTCCGGGAGACGAAGATAAGGAATTCACCATCCTGGGCTTCGGTTATACAGAATAAACAAACGGGACAGGCGTAACCGGCCGTCCCTGACGGAAACAGAAACAGATGCAAAGAAGCGGGCAGAGTACCGTTTCGGCGATAGGGAGTTGCAATGAAACGAAAGGTGGAACTGTTGATCCCGGCGGGCAGCCTGGAGGTCTTATACAGTGCGGTGAACTTCGGCGCGGATGCCGTCTATGTGGGAGGCGAGGCCTTCAGCCTGCGGGCGAAAGCGAAGAATTTCTCCATGGAGGACATGGCGCAAGGTATCCGTTATGCGCACGAACACGGCGTGAAGTTTTACGTCACAGCGAACATCCTGGCGCACAACAATGACCTGGATGAAGCAGAAGCATATTTTACCGAACTGAAAAAAGCGGGCGAGGTGGATGCGCTGATCATCTCGGACCCGGGTATCTTCGAGGTCGCACGCCGCGTGATGCCGGACACGGACATCCACATCTCAACACAAGCAAACAATACGAACTATGGAACCGCACGGTTCTGGTACAACCTGGGCGCGAAGCGTATCGTGACGGCGCGAGAGCTTTCGCTGGCAGAGATCCGAAAGATGCGCGAGCAGATCCCCGAGGACATGGAGATCGAGTCCTTCGTCCACGGCGCCATGTGTATTTCCTATTCGGGACGCTGCCTGCTGTCAGCCTTTCTGACCGGGCGTGACGCCAACCAGGGTGCCTGCACACATCCGTGCCGCTGGAAGTACACGTTGATGGAAGAAAAGCGTCCGGGCGAGTATTTCCCCGTGGAGGAAAATGAGCGCGGCACCTATATCTTCAATTCCAAAGACCTGTGCATGGTGGAGCATATCCCCGAGCTGATCGAGGCGGGCATCGACTCTTTTAAGATCGAAGGACGCATGAAGACGGCGCTGTATGTCGCTACCGTGGCGCGGACCTACCGCAAGGCCATCGATGATTACCTTAAGGATCCTGCGCTCTATCAGGCGAATCTGCCGCTGTATCGCGACGAGATCGCAAAGTGCACGTATCGTGAATACACGACGGGTTTCTTCTTCGGGAAGCCGGACGCGAATACGCAGATCTACGACAACAATACATATGTTCGTAACTACATTTACCTCGGCGTGATCGAGGAGGCGGACGAAACGGCGAAGACGGTCGTTATTACCCAACGCAACAAGTTCTGCGTGGGCGATGAGATCGAGATCATGAAGCCTTCGTTTGAGAACGTACCGGTGCAGGTGCTGCGAATCGAGAACATCGAGACCGGACAGGAGATGGAGAGCGCGCCACATCCGCTGCAGGCATTGAGAGTGACATTGTCCGCGCCTGCCGCTAAAGGAGATATCCTGCGAGTGAAAGAACCGGATGAAACGAAGGAATAACAGACAGAAGAAAGGAGACCGGTCATGAAGACATTGGTAGCGTATTTTTCGGCAGAGACCGGAAGGACACGTAAGGCTGCGACATTGATAGCAAAGATGACGGGAGGCGAGCTCTTTGAGATCACGCCCGAGACGGAGTATTCGAAGGCGGATCTGAACTGGAAGAACCCCCTCGCGAGATGCAATAAAGAAAAGATCGGAAAGAAGGACGTTCCTGTTACGGGAACCGTGGATGACTTTGCGGACTACGACGCGGTATGCCTGGGATTTCCCATTTGGTACTACGGGGCTCCGAATGTGGTTCAGACATTTTGCAAGGGCTACGACTGGACCGGAAAGAAGGTCTATATCTTCGCGACCTCCGGCGGAAGCGGGATCGGAAAGACAGCGGAGAAACTGGCGCCGTTTATTCCGGGCGCGGAGATCGTACAGGCCGATGTACTGCGAAACACCGAAGAATTAAAGGTGTGGGCGCTCAGGACGGGGCTGAAAGAAGACTAGGACGCATGAAGTCTGCAAGTAAATCAATGATCCCAGCGTGGTCCATGCTGCTCATTGGCGTGGGAACGATCGCCCTGACCATTAATCTGGTCTTCCGGTACTATAATGCCCGGGAATAGTAAGATAAACATAACAAACGGGGATGCCGACGGCATCCCCGTTTTGTATAATGTGGGTGTGAGCTTCGCTTACAGTTCTAGATATTCTTTGTGCTTTTTAAGGACTTCCTCCATGACGGCCGGACCGGGCGCACCGAGAGTGATGCGCTTTTCGACACAGGTCGCCAGGCTGATGGCTTCGTAGATGTCTTCCTTGAAGACCGGGCAGATGGCCTGGTAGTCAGCGAGCGGAAGCTCATCGAGGGAGATGCCGCGGTCTAAGCAGAGCAGAACGAGCTGGCCGATGATGCCGTGGGCGTCGCGGAACGGAACTCCGTTCTTTACGAGGTAGTCCGCTGCGTCGGTCGCGTTCGTGAAGCCGGCCATCGCGCTTTTCTCCATGACGTCCTTGCGGAACTTCATGGTGTCGATCATGCCGTTGAAGAGCTGGATGCAGCCCTTCGTCGTATCCAGGGCGTCAAAGAACATTTCCTTGTCTTCCTGCATGTCTTTGTTGTAAGCGAGCGGAATGCCCTTCATCGTGGTCAGGAAGCCCGTCAGCGCGCCGTAAACGCGTCCGGTCTTACCGCGCACGAGCTCGGCGATGTCCGGGTTTTTCTTCTGCGGCATGATGCTGCTGCCGGTGGAGTAAGCATCGTCCAGTTCCACGAAACGGTATTCGTTGGAATTCCAAATGATGATCTCCTCCGAGAAACGGGACAGATGCATCATGATCGTGGACATGGCCGAAAGGAATTCGATGATGTAGTCACGGTCGGAAACGGAGTCCATGGAGTTTAAGGTCGCGCCATCAAAATCCAGGAGCTTTGCGGTGTATTCGCGGTCCAGCGGATAGGTGGTGCCGGCGAGGGCTCCTGCGCCTAACGGGCAGTAGTTCATGCGGCTGCGGATGTCCTTAAGGCGGCTGCGGTCACGCTTAAACATTTCAAAATACGCGCCGAAGTGATGTGCCACGGTGACAGGCTGTGCCTTCTGCAGGTGTGTAAAGCCCGGCATGTAGGTGTGCACGTTTTCCGACATGATGCGGTAGATCGTCTTTAAGAGAGAGAGCAGGAGTTCGTCCATTTCGTCGATCTCGTCGCGCGTGTACAGGCGCATATCGAGAGCGACCTGGTCGTTGCGGCTGCGTCCGGTGTGCAGTTTCTTACCGGGATCGCCGATGCGGTCAATGAGGTTCGCCTCCACGAAGCTGTGGATATCCTCGCTGGTCTCATCGAACGGGAGCGCCCCGCTGTCGATGTCCTTCAGAATGCCGTCTAAGCCTTCCAGGATCACGTCGCGTTCGGCATTCGTTAAGATGCCCTGTTTCGCGAGCATGGTCACATGTGCCTTGCTTCCGCGAATGTCCTGCTTATAAAATCTGCGGTCGAAGGGTAGCGATGCATTGAATGCATTGACCAGTTCGTTGGTTTCCTTAGTGAAGCGTCCGCCCCAAAGTTTCATAATCTACCTCCGCCACCTGCCTTGCCGGCAGATGATTTGCTTTAATCTCGGCGCAGTGCGCCTTTAAGAATTCTTCCCCGTTTACTGATCTGCTGGGCAAATGCAATAAGCGAGGAAGGATCGTTTCGTTTGCTGTTGTATTCAGGTCCGTCGGAATTACATCATGAAGTCCTTCGGATCGTTCGAGTATTTGATGGCCTGCTCACGGGTGATGACACCACGGGCAACCAGCTGCTTCAGGTCGTAGTTCAAGGTGTGCATACCCTGAGACATACTGGTCTGCATGCTCGTCTCGATCTGGTATACCTTATCGGTACGGATCAGGTTCGAAACCGCATCGTTTACTACCAGGATCTCGGTCGCTGCAATACGGCCGTTACCGTTTGCAAGCGGGATGAGCTGCTGGGTGATAACACCGATCAGAACGCTGGCCAGCTGGTTACGGATCTGGTTCTGCGCCTGTGCCGGGAATACGTCGATGATACGGTTGATGGTCTCGGCAGCGCCGGTGGTATGCAGAGTGGACATTACGAGGTGTCCGGTCTCGGCTGCGGTGATCGCTGCGGAGATGGTCTCGTAGTCACGCATCTCACCTACGAGGATAACGTCCGGGTCCTCACGGAGCGCGGAACGAAGCGCGTTGGAGAATGTATCGATATCCTGGCCGATCTCTCTCTGGTGGATCGTGGACTTACCTCTCTCGTAAACGTACTCGATCGGGTCCTCGATCGTGATGATATGCTCGGCACGGCTGCGGTTTACGTAGTCGACCATCGTAGCCAGTGTGGTGGACTTACCGCTACCGGTAGGACCGGTCAGCAGTACGAGGCCACGCGGCTTATCCGCGAGAGAGCGGAGAATGTTTGCCGGAAGCTTCAGGCTCTCCATGGTAGGAACACTGTCGCCCATGATACGAAGGCAGGCTGCCTTCTTTCCCTTCTGTGAATATACGTTAACACGGCAGCGGATCATGCTGGGCGTTTCGTAGGTAAAGTCAAGGTCGATGCCGTCACGCACCTGTTTAGCTCTCTTTTCGTTGAGCATCTGGAAAATGAGACCCTCCATCTCATCTTCGGAGATGGGCTGATCTACCTTACGGAGATCGCCGTAACGACGCAGAGCCATCTCGCCGCCGACTGTCAGATGAATATCCGAGCAGTTATTCGACTTCGCATAGTCAATAAGTTCATCAATTGTCATAAATGTTCCTCCATCCTGATCCTTTTTTCTATATCCGTTCAACCTCGTGATCTACACACCGAGGTGATGGGCCCGGGGATGTTACTTCCGAACCGTGAACTCTGAGACAACAACCCTACGTTTCCGTTATCTCAGTTTGTTCCGCTTTTTCTTACCGAAGTGCTTCCGCTTTCCGTTACGGTGGTTCCCCTCAGCGGCTGTTTCCTCGGACTGGACATCTGCTTCGGATGTATCAGAGTCTTTGGTATTTGCTGCATCTTCGGTTTCTTCCGCAGCGTCCCCGTCTTCGTCTTCCGAAATCGGGCCGCCGCTCGGGAGCGTTTCTTCGTCAACCGGTTCCTCCGGCTGCGCAGAAGGCTCATTTTCGGACTTTTCATCTGCCTCGGGGATTTTATCGGCTTTGGTATCCAAATCGGCTTTTTGGGCCTCTACGGCATCCTCAGCGGCCGTTTCCCCGGACTTTGTCGTCTCATCATCGGAATCGCTCTTTGGTTCCGGTTTTTCCTCCGGGGTTTCCGGAGCTTCGTCGGCAACCGGCTTTTCGGCGGTTTCGGGAGCGCTGTCTAAGTCGCGAAGATCGATCTCTTCCTCTTCGACGAAGACATTGAAACGATAACCGAACTTCTGCTTAAAGATGCTTCGGAGAATCGTGATGCAAGCCAGGAAGAGGATCGATCCCAAAGTGATCCAAAGACCCGGCTTAAGCCCGTCGGGCATGTAGGTAAGTTCGATTTTATGAGTTCCCGCAGTGATGGGAATCGCAAGGAAGGTATCGACTGCCTTCTCTGCTTCTACTATAGCACCATCGACGCTTGCTGTCCATCCTTTTTCGTAAGGAATTGTCGTAAACAGTATTCCGTCACTCTGTGCTGTGACATATCCTGTAACATGGGTCTCGTCGAATTCGGAAACCGCCAGACAGCCGGGCTTCAGATTGTTTACGGCCTGCGCCAGAACGTTGCCGTTCAGGTAGTAAAGGTTGCCGGAGATCTTGACGTCATTGGGTGTGGAGACCGTGATGGACATTCCCTTCTGGACGTATCCGACGTTTACGATGTAACGACGCTTCAGCGAACCGGTCCGGCGGGAACTGCCGCTTCCGATGCGGACGTCAACGTCATCCATAGTGGTATTGACCGTATAGAAGTGATAGAAAGCATCCTCCGGCGCTGTAAAGGTCAGAGTTTTATCATCGGTCGTATCGGTCTTGACCTGGACCAGAACGGGATTATTAACACCGGCGATGTTCCGCACAAAGTTATTTTGTGTCGTGATCGCGTTGGTGCTCAGATCCCAACGGTTGGCAAATTCTTCCGAGGTTCCCGCTACGGCGAAGCCGATGGAGAGAACGTTGTTGTTTTCTACCAGCTTCAGTTTGTTTGAAGAGCCGAAATTCGTGGTGACGCGGTTGTTCGGGATATCCGTATCGGAAAATACATATCGAACGTTGAAGATCGCGTCGACCAGAGCCGTGGCGCCGGTGCTGGAGTATGCGTTGGTGTTGGACTCCATGCCGACTTTCTTATAGAAGTTGGTGAGGTTCGCATTGGCCACGGAGGAGAAGACGGAGATCGAAGGATACTGGAACCAGGAACCGTCGTTCTTCGTGCGCAGGTTAAAACGCTCGAGACGGAACAGGTTCGTCAGCTCAATGTCTCCGTATTTTTGGAATTCGCTCCGGTAATACTCTTTGTATGCGTTTTGGTTAGCGTGGTCCTTAGCTGCGTTATACAAAGCGCCGAAGTCACCGACCTGCTCAACGTAAGCCGGACGGTCGATCGTGGTGACACTGGTCACGGTGGTGTTCAGGAAACCTTCGATCAGAACCAGGGCGCAGCCGGCGATGGCCAGGCCGCGTGTATAGCCGCGGGATTCGATCTTCTTGCGGTACAGATAGGAGAACAGACCATAGAAACCGATGAAGATCGCGCTGACGTAGAATACGTGGAAATGAAAGAGTTTGTTGCCCTTCGTCACCTGCTCGAAGATAAGGATGAGTCCCAAAGCGACCAAAACGGCGTGGGCGATCTCCTTTAAAGAACGGTCCTTCAGACCCATGAAGCCTTTGTAGGCTGCCACGAGGACAATGAAATTATAGGCGAACGACTGGCGGCAGGGCAGGGAGTTCGGGTAGTGGAAACCATGCCATATGAAGTTCAGGAAGTTCATGCTGAAGCTGGCCAGGAAGATCAGGGCCAGAGCCGCATAGGCGAACTTCTCACGGTAATTGACCTTGCGGTTCATGATGTAGAGCGGAATGAACATCAGGATGCCTACGCCGCAGTACAGGTTGGGCCAGTGGTCCAGGCCGATGTGGACCTCTACGTCGACTAAGTGACGGGCCAGCATCTCCAGCATGGAGAAATAGGACGAAAAAGTCTTCGGGAAGGTCGAGTCGGCGGATGCGGACATCTGCAGAGCCTTCATTTCCGGAAGCAGAACGATCATGGCGATGCCCGCGGCCAGGAAGGAATAGAAGGCGAACTCGAAGATCTTCTTCGGATAGTTCATGAAGATGGAGCGCTTGATCAGACGGTGGGAGTCCACTCGTTCGATTTCTTCACGACGCATCGGGGCAATGAAGAGCAGCGCCAGGAAGTAGATGATCAGGGTCAGGCAGACCATGATCGAGATGTAGTAGTTGGAGAGCACACAGAGGGCCAGCGTGATGCAGTACATCAGGCATTTGTCCTCATAGACCAGACGTTCCAGTCCCAGAATAATGATCGGGAACAGGATCAGACAGTCGAGCCACATGATGTTCCAGCTGTACGCAGCCATGTAGCCGGAGAGTGCATAGAAGGTCGCGAAGAATGCGATGCCGATGCTGTTCGTCCGGGTATGCTTACGCAGATACCAGGCGAAGGACAGACCGCACAGCGCGATCTTCAGAACGATCATATAGCTGATGAATTCGATGACGAATTCCACCGGGCACAGGAACAAAAACCAGTTTAACGGACTGGCCAGATAGTAGGCCATCAGCGCCACGAAGTTCGTACCGCCGCCGATGTCCCAGGAATAGAGGAGGCTTTCGCCGTTTAAGAACTTATCCTTGAGTTCCCGGAAGAACGGGGCGTACTGATGGTACAGGTCGGTGCGCAGGAAACTGCGGTCACCGAACGGATAGATCTTCCGCTGGATGAAGACGAGCAACATCGCGATGAGGGGGATCACGAACGCTAAGATCAGGGGAAGCTGGCGCTTAAAACGCGCGCCGAACGTCTTTTCATTTGTTTCCATTTGTATCTCCTTGGGTTTCAGCATCCGCATTTTGCGGCTTTTCCTTCTTGAACGAGAAGAGCTTGCTGGTAATGTAATTCATGATCATGACGACGACGCTTGCGAACAGCTTCATGATGAAGGCCTCAAAGCCGAGAACATCCACCGTGAGGTACATGAAGGCTGTTTCGAAACCGAGGGACAGAAGGCGCCCCACGATAAACGTCCAGAATTCGAACGAGAGTTTTTTCAGATCCCACTGCTTGCTTCGGAAAACGAAGATCTTGTTTACGAAGAAGGCAAAGATGACCGCGACGATCCAGGCGATCACATTCGATACAGTCGTTGAGATATGGAACGCATAGTAGCAAATGTTGAAGCACGCGATGTTGAGAATGGTCGTCATCACGCCCCAAAACAGGTAGGATATGGTCTCCCGGTTGATATATTTTTGGTATTTTTCCAGTGATTTCGGTAGTTTCATGATCTTATTCCGGTTGCTCCGGCTTTTCAGCCGGCTCCGTTTCCTTCGTACTGTTTTTCGGCAGGCTCACGCCTTCCATGCCCGGGATGTTGGATTCACGGGCGATATAGATGGGCCTGTGTTTCGACTCCATGTAGATTCGGGCAATGTATTCGCCGAGGATGCCGATAGAGAACTCGATGATGCCGCCCAAAAACAGGATCAGGCAGATGATCGTCGGGAACCCCGCCACATCGTTGTAGCCCAGAAGCGTCTTCACGACGGTGAAGATCAGATAGACAAAAGCGGCGAAGCAGATGAAAAAGCCCATGGCGCTGACGAAACGTAAGGGAGCGGTCGAAAACGACGTGATCCCGTCGATCGCGTAGCGGAGCAGGGAACGCAGGTTCCATTTGGATGTACCCAACGTACGCTCGACATTTTCATAAGGAATCCACTTGGTGTCGTAACCGACCCAGGCGAAAATACCCTTCGAGAAGCGCTGCACCTCCGAAAGACGCAGGATCGAATCCACCATACGGCGGGTCATGATGCGGTAGTCCACTGCGCCGTATTCCAGTTTCACGTCGCTCATGCGGTTGCTGAGCTTGTAGAAACGGCGGGACAGGAAACTGCGGATCTTGGATTCGCCTTTGCGGTTGGTCCGTTTTGCGGCAACGCAGTCATGGCCTTCTTCGATCCCGGCGATGAAATCCGGAAACATGGAAGGCGGGTGCTGCAGATCCGCGTCCATTACGATCACGTAATCCCCGGTGGAATTTGAAAGCCCGGCATACATGGCGGGTTCCTTACCGAAGTTGCGGGAAAAACTGATGTAGCGCACATCGGGGTGCGCGGCAGCCAGCTCACGCATGATGCAGACCGTTTTGTCGCGGCTTCCGTCGTCTATCAATATAAAACGGAAGTCGTAGTTCGGGATCTTATCGCACCAGGAACGCGTGACCTCATAAAAGTTATTCAGTACCTCTTCTTCATTGTAGCAGGGTACTACGATATCGACTGTCTTCATAAATACTCCATTGTCTGACTCTCAGTCTCGGCGCAAGCCGGCCGGCATGCACCGTTTTTTGAACCGTCACTAATCTATTTTATAATAATACAAGGAAAAAGTAAACCCAAAACCGCACCTTTTCCGCGTAAAAAACCAAAAAACCATGCGAACCTAAGGGAAATTCGACGAAAAAAGGCTGAAAACCGGGAGGCGCGCCCGTGGTCCTGTAAGGAAAATGTAAGGAATTTCACAGGATTTTCACACAATAAATCTTGCTTTTTCGCAAGTTAAAGGGTAAAATCATTTCAGGAACGATGAGAAACGGGCAATCCCTACAGGTCTCATCCCAAAAAGCCTAAAAAGAAACGGAGAAACAAACGCTTGGATAATTATAATAATTCCGATAACAATCGGGATAACCAGAATAATAACAATCGCGGCGGCAAGGGGTCGAAGAATTCCCAGACACTGATCTGCTTTATTTTTGCGGCAGTTGTGGTTCTTCTGATCGCCACGATGATGAATAACTATATCGAGAACGCGACCAATAAAAAGATCACCTATAACGAATTCACCCAGATGATCGACCGCGGTCAGGTGGAGCGGGTCGATCTTAAGACGAATAAGATCGTCATCACCCCGAAAGAAGGACAGTCCCTGTCCTCGGATGACCGTGCAGTGCGGTCCTACTACACCGGTTATGTCGGCGACGACGACCTGGTGCAGCGTCTGCAGAAAGCCGGGATCGAATTCGAAGGCGAGATTCCGAGTACCAGTTCGGGAATCATGGATTTCCTGTTGTTTGTCGTGCTCCCGATCATTTTCGTCTGGATCTTCTTCATGTTCATGATGCGCAGGATCGGCGGAGGCGGAGCCGGCGGCGTCGGAAAGAGCACCGCGAAGGTCTACATTCAGAAGAAGACCGGCGTTACATTTAAGGATGTTGCAGGTCAGGATGAAGCAAAAGAGTCCCTGACCGAGATCGTAGATTTCCTGCATCGGCCGCAGCGCTACCAGCGCATCGGCGCGAAACTTCCGAAGGGCGCCATCCTGGTGGGACCGCCCGGAACCGGTAAGACCCTCCTGGCGAAGGCCGTAGCCGGTGAAGCTCAGGTGCCGTTCTTTTCACTGTCTGGTTCCGACTTCGTCGAGCTCTACGTCGGCGTAGGCGCATCTCGTGTGCGTGACCTGTTTAAGCAGGCCCAGGCCAATGCGCCGTGTATCATCTTCATCGATGAGATCGATGCCATCGGTAAGAGCCGTGACAGCCGTTTCGGCGGGGGCAATGATGAACGCGAGCAGACATTGAACCAGTTGCTGGCTGAGATGGACGGTTTCGACAGCTCGAAGGGTGTATTTATCCTCGCGGCTACGAACCGCCCTGAGGTACTCGATAAAGCGCTGTTGCGTCCGGGCCGTCTGGACCGCCGCATCATCGTCGATAAACCTGACCTGAAGGGACGTATCGCGACCCTGAAGGTACACGCGAAGGACGTGGCCATGGACGACACCGTGGATTTCGAAGCGATCGCGCTTGCAACGAGCGGTGCCGCAGGTTCCGACCTCGCGAACATGATCAACGAAGCCGCGATCAATGCCGTAAAGAAAGGCCGCAATGCCGTATCGCAGAAGGATCTGTTCGAGGCGGTAGAAGTCGTTCTGGTCGGTAAGGAGAAAAAGGACCGCGTGATGAACGCGGAAGAGCGGCGCATCGTTTCCTACCATGAGGTAGGCCACGCGCTGGTAAATGCCCTGCAGAAGGATGCGGAGCCCGTACAGAAGATCACGATCGTGCCCCGTACCATGGGCGCCCTCGGCTACGTTATGCAGACGCCCGAGGAGGAACATTACCTGAATACAAAGCCCGAACTGTGGGCCATGCTGGTAGGCCTTCTCGCTGGTCGCGCGGCCGAAGAGATCGTCTTCGGTAAGGTGACCACGGGCGCGGCAAACGATATCGAGAAAGCGACGCATCTGGCACGCTCCATGGTGACCATGTACGGTATGAGCGAGCGCTTCGGCCTGATGGCGCTGGAGACCGTTGAGAGCCAGTATCTGACCGGCGCAACGCAGATGAACTGCTCCGATCAGACGGCAGCCCTGATCGACGAAGAAGTGAAGGATATGCTGAAGAAAGCGTACGAAGAGGCGAAGACACTGCTTAAGTCGAACCGCATCGCGCTGGATCGCATTGCCCACTTCCTGATCGAAAAGGAGACCATTACCGGTAAGGAATTCATGGATATCCTGCGTCGCATCCAGCGCGGAGGCGAGGCAGAAGTTCCTTCCCTGTTCTCCGAAGAAGAGAAGAAAGAGATACTGAATAAGACATCGGCGAAGTTCGATGTGGAATAGCAACAAAAGCGGATGGCGCCGGAAGGTGTCGTCCGCTTTCAGCAAATTATAAACCGGAGTAGGCGCATGGAAGAACTGGAATTTAACTTTGAAGAGGAACTGAAAAAATTACCGGATCTTCCCGGTGTCTACCTGATGCACGGGGATCTGGATGAGGTGATCTACGTCGGGAAGGCGATCGTTTTGAAAAACCGCGTGCGCCAGTATTTCCAGAGCGGACGCGGGAAGACGACGAAGATCCTGCAGATGGTGGATCACATCCGCCGTTTCGAGTACATCGTGACGGACTCGGAGGCGGAGGCGCTGGTCCTGGAGAGTAATCTCATTAAGGAATACCAGCCGAAATACAACACCCTCCTGAAGGACAGCAAGGGCTATCCTTATCTTTACGTGACGGTAAATGAAGAATACCCGCGGGTGCTGTATGCGCA
>ONPC01000121.1 GCA_900319565.1 uncultured Eubacteriales bacterium
TCGAAATCGGGTCGGCTCATGTCTGTTCGGCTCTCAAGGTCCGACTCGGCCATAAATGCCCGGTCGGTACTTTTCGAGCCTTGTATCACTTTGTGTAATCGTAGAAACCGATTCCGGTCTTTCTTCCGAGCTTGCCGCCGCGAACCATCTTCTTCAGAAGGGTGTGAGGACGATACTTGGAGTCGCCGGTCTCGTTGTAAAGAACGTTCATGATCGCAAGAACGATGTCCAGACCTACCAGGTCACCGAGAGCTAAGGGGCCCATCGGGTGGTTAGCACCGAGCATCATAGCCTGGTCGATACCTTCAACGCTTGCGATGCCTTCTGCATAGATGCCGATCGCTTCATTGATCATCGGGATCAGGATACGGTTAACAACGAAGCCGGGAGCTTCTGCAACCTGAACCGGAGTCTTGCCGATCTCTTCGGAGATGGCCTTGATGCGGTCTACGGTAGCAGCCGGTGTGTTGAGTCCTGCGATAACTTCAACGAGCTTCATGCGGTCAGCCGGGTTGAAGAAGTGCATGCCGATCACCGGATGCTTCAGGCCTGCGCCGATCTCGGTGATGGACAGAGAAGAGGTGTTGGTAGCGAAGATAACATCTTCCTTCGTGCAGATCTCTTCGAGTTCCTTGAATGTCTGCTTCTTAATAGCCATATCTTCCAGAGCTGCCTCAACGATGAGGTCGCAATCTGTACAAATATCCTTCAGGCCGGTCGTAACCTTTGCCAGAATTGAATCTGCCTGCTCCTGTGTGATCTTCTCTTTCTTTACCAGGAATGCCATATTCTTAGCGATCTTAGCCTTTCCGCCATCAGCGAACTCCTGCTTGATATCGCAAAGACAAACCTCGTAACCTTCTGTCATGGCAAATGCCTGAGCAATACCGGAACCCATGGTACCGGCACCAATAACGCCTACCTTCATGATAGTACCTCCTAAATGATTGTATATTTATATAGATTGGTTTGGAACATGCAAAACTTACGCGTTTTTGAACGGCTCTTTTACTTTATCTTTATTCTTATCCAGGAAGAATGCCATTCCGTATACCTGGTCCTGTGTCTCGAAGCAATCGCCGAAGAGCTTCTCTTCGATCACGATCGCGTCGTCCATATTTGCGTCCAGGCCCTCGTTGATCGCCTTCTTGCAGTTGCGAACAGCGATCGGAGCGTTCTTCGCGATGGTAGCCGCCATCTTCTTCGCTGCAGCAAGGAGAACTTCCTGTGCAGTCTTTGTAACATTACCCGCTTCGTCAACTTCTGCGGAGAATACCTCGTTAACGAGGCCAATGCGGTACGCTTCCGGAGCCTTGATGTTTCTCGCGGTGTAGATCAGCTGCTTCGCCATGCCGGCGCCTACCAGACGCGCCAGTCTCTGGGTTCCGCCGAAGCCCGGGGTGATGCCGAGGCCTACTTCCGGCTGACCGAATACTGCGTTATCCGAGCAGAGACGAATGTCACAGCTCATGGAGATCTCGCATCCGCCGCCGAGTGCAAAGCCGTTAACGGCTGCGATCACGGGAATGGGGAATGTCTCCAGCTTGCGGAACACGTCGTTGCCCTTCTTACCGAATGCCTCACCCTGTGCTTTCGTCAGGGTGCTCATCTCGCCGATGTCCGCGCCTGCTACAAACGATTTCTCGCCTGCGCCGGTCAGGATCAGGCAGCGAACGGTGCTGAGATCCACCTGGTCCAGAGTTTCATTCAGTTCGTCCAGCACCTGGCTGTTCAGTGCGTTCAGCGCCTTCGGGCGGTTGATGGTGATCACACCTACACCGGCTGCTGCTTCATAAAGAATGTATTCCATGTTTGATCCTTTCTTGGTACCCGGCGAACCTTTCCACGCCCGTACCGTGTGAAATGTGGGCTGAACCGAACACAGAGCGTGCCAAGTTCAGAAAAAAATGAATCCATGTATGGATTTGAAACACAATTTCCGTATTAACACGACACAAGGCAGAAAGCAAAAACTTGCCTTCCGCCCGGTCATTTATACATCACATATCTGTCATCTATATGCTACGGATTTCTCCGCGTCTTTGACGCTCTCGAAATCCTACAAACATTCGCCGTCCTATCGCTTTCCTGCGGAAATCGGTACGGCTCATGTTTGTTCGTCTCTCAAGGTCGGATACGACCATAAATGGTCGATCCTGACTTTTCGAGACTGGTATCATATCAATCTCTCTCAACGATGGTTGCGCATCCCATACCGCCGCCGATGCAGAGGGTAGCCAGACCCTTCTTTGCATCCTTCTTCACCATCTCGTGAAGGAGCGTTACCAGGATACGTGCGCCGGAAGCGCCTACCGGATGGCCCAGCGCGATCGCGCCGCCGTTCGGGTTCAGCTGCTTATCAACATCGATACCGAGGTCCTTGCCGACTGCAACGGACTGAGCGGCAAATGCTTCGTTTGCCTCGATGATATCGAAGTCTTCGATCTTGTAGCCGCACTTCGCCATAGCCTTGCGGGTAGCGGGTACAGGACCTACGCCCATGATGGACGGATCTACGCCGCCCAGAGCGCCTGCTACGAAATATGCCATAGGAGTTACGCCGAGTTCCTTAGCCTTCTCTTCGGTCATCAGAACGATGGCTGCAGCGCCGTCATTGATACCGGAAGCGTTACCAGCGGTAACAACACCGTTCGGGTTGATCGGGCGAAGCTTTGCCAGGCCTTCGATCGTGGAACCCGGACGCGGGCCCTCGTCTACCTTGAACTCAACCATTTCCTTCTTCTTTTTAACCATGACCGGAACGATCTCGTCGTCGAATGCGCCGGTCTGCTGAGCCTTCTCAGCCTTTAACTGGCTCTTGAGTGCGAACTCATCGAGCTCTTCGCGGGTCAGACCCCACTTCTCTGCTACATTGTCCGCGGTCTGGATCATGTGATAACCGTTGAATGCATCCCACAGAGCATCGTTTACCATGGTGTCGACCAAAGCGCCCTGGCTCTGGCTGGGCCATGTCATTCTGTAACCGAAACGACCGTTCGGGATCGCGTACGGAGCCATGGACATGTTCTCCATACCACCTGCTACTACGATATCAGCGTCGCCTGCCTGGATCATCTGAGCTGCCATGTTTACGCAGTTCAGACCGGAACCGCAAACTACGTTAACGGTTACGGCAGGAGTCTCCACCGGAAGTCCGGCCTTAATGGATGCCTGACGTGCTACGTTCTGTCCCAGACCTGCCTGGATAACGCAGCCCATGTATACATGATCTACTGCTTCTGCGGGTACGCCGGCTCTCTTGATCGCTTCCTTAATAACGATCGCGCCCAGTTCCGCTGCGGGAGTTGTGCTTAAAGATCCGCCCATTGTGCCGATCGCCGTACGGCATGCACCGGCAAGTACAATTCTCTTTGCCATTTGAATGTCCTCCAAAGAAATATGAGTTGAATAACGATAGTCCGAAAACCGCCGCTTTATCGGCGGCTGACGGCTGTTCGGCACGCATTTTCCGGCATCCGAAAAACCGATTGTTATTTTTTTAACATTATTCAGACGCTATTATACCATAGACTGCTCATCATTGCAAGTGATTTTTTGCAAGCGTCTGTAGTGAAGCGTATAGTCGGACTCGCCTTCCCGTCCCAGGCAGATCAATCTGGCGGAAGCCGCCATCAAAACAATGTTCGGAAGGAAGTAGGTCGCGAATAAATGTATCCAGTTTTTCCAGCCATCCACACTGGTTTCAAACAAGCCACCGCAACATACAGAGATGATTATCGCCGACGCCGGTCCCAATAAGCCGCAGAAAAACGTGAACCCCCATGATTCCCTTGCATATGCCACAAACGACATAACGCACGTGGCGACCAGCACCCCGCTGATAAATAATTCATAGTTAAAAAATGTAGACCGGAAACCGAAGTCGAGGTTTAAGAAGACCACAGCCAACGGGTAAAAACCGATGAGGGCGACCAAGATCGTCGACACCAACACCGCCGCTTTACAATGCTTTCTTTTTATCTCATCCATTTCCGATTTTTTCGCCGGATGGCAAAAACCGCACACTTTATCATGGTACCCCATCGGGTTACCGCATTTTGAACAATGCTTCATGATCACGCCTCTTGCTCTTCTACGTTTTTCTGCTTACGGTTTTTCTTCCACAAGGCCAATGAGGAATACACCACCAGGCCTGCCGCGATCGGGACCACCCAGTATCCGATCATCCGAGCATGCCGATATGTATACCAGTATCTATACTCAGATTTAAAAATCGTGTCCAGTGTTCGGGAAATAAAGTGACAGAGCCAAA
>ONPC01000138.1 GCA_900319565.1 uncultured Eubacteriales bacterium
AAAAGCCCGTCTTCTATGGGAAGAACATCGGCCTGAATGAAAATGATCTCGATTACTGGAAGGAAGAAAACTGAAAAAAAATTAAAAAACCTCTTGACAATAGTTCGGAACCGAAGTATAATTAGTTCGGAGCCGAAGTAAAAGACATAAAATCAGGAGGTAAGAAATATGGTAAGTAACAGAGATCTTTTCAGAAAAATGATGAGTTTACCCAAAGTACTTAGTATGATGAAGATGAAGGAGGGCGGTCATCCGCCGTTCCAGCCGCCGTTCGGTATGGGCGGAATGCCCGGGTTTGGAGGCCCCGGCAGACCCGGTCAGCCGTTTGGCATGGGAGGAAAGCCCGGCTTCGGCGGTCACGGTGGGGCACCGTTTCAGCCGCCTTTCGGAGCGGAAGGCAGACCCGGTCAGCCGTTCGGTATGGGAGGAAAGCCCGGTTTCGGTGGTCCCGGATGCGGAAAAGGCCCCGTCGGCCCGATGGGTAGGGGGATGAGTCGTGAGCGCCTGCTGGCCATTATCGGCGAGCACCCGGAAGGGATCCGTCAGAAGGATCTGGCTATGGCTGCCGGCATCAATGCTTCCTCGGCATCGGAGGTGATCAGCCGCCTGGAGGACGACGGCTATCTGGTTCGCGTGATCGACGAAAATGATAAGCGCGCTACGCTTCTGAAGCTTACGGAGATGGGCGCTGTTCGTGCGGAAGAGATCCGCTCGGAGAGAGACTCCTTCCTGGATGATCTTTTCAGTCGCCTGACTGAAGAGGAGAAGCAGACCCTGTCCGACCTTTTGGATAAGCTGCTTGAAACAGAATAATCGATCGCCTATAAAGAGGTGAGCGGGAGGCTGTGTGGTCCACAGCCTCCCGTTTTGATTCCCGGATCCTGATGCCGGAACGCTCTTAAGTTGCTTTCAGAACAAAAGTATGTTATGATGCATTAGATGTGCAAATCATCACGAAGGAGAGAAAAGGATGAAAAAAAGAAGTTGGCGTATCGCGGCGCTTGTGCTGGTGATGTTGTTGAGCATTGCCCTATCGCCGTATTTGGGGCTGGTACAGACCGTAAGTGCGAGCCAGAATACGATTTATAAGGCAAATGTTAAATACGCATCGATCGCAAAGACCGCGGTACAGGAGTTTACGGTCAAATCTTCAACGTATATGAAGGAATTGATGCTGTATGCGGAAGACGGAAAAACACTCGTAGCGACCTGGAATGCTTCCGGAAACAGCACGGTAACGGATGGTATCCGTACATGGAAGGTCAGCCTGGCCATCGCGTCTGTCGGCAACCGAAAGCTTGTATTTAAAGGCAGGACGTCGGATACGGCAGCGCTCTCGAACGCGGTTACCGTTTCCTTTAAGGTCGAGAACACCGGCGTGATCAGCGTGAGCGCGAAAACCGCGATCCTCGAAAAAGGCAGCGCGCAGGTATTTACCGTTAAGACGACGTCGGACGCTAAATATTTAGTCGAATACGCCGAAAGCGGAAACAAGGTAATATCCTGGGAGGCTACTTCGGGCAACAGTACGGTCAGCGGCAATGTCCGCACCTGGACGTTGAAACAGAAGATCAACACACCGGGTAAGCGTACCCTGACG
The DNA here is from genome assembly GCA_900319565.1 of uncultured Eubacteriales bacterium. Taxonomy (GTDB): domain Bacteria; phylum Bacillota; class Clostridia; order Lachnospirales; family Lachnospiraceae; genus UBA1201. Next base: position 1,601 of record ONPC01000138.1, read on the forward strand.
TTTAAGGCGGGAACTTCGGCTTCGACCGTTACATCGGCCGCGCGTACCGCTTCGTTTACAGTGGAAGAGACACTGGTAAAGGAAGCATCCGTAAAGTATGGTACGATCGGCAAGGGCGCTACGCAGACCTTCATGGTAAAGACGAGCGGGACCGCGCAGAATCTGATGCTTTACGCAGAGGGCGGCAACCTGGTCAAAACCTGGAAGGCCGACGATGACAACAGTTACACGGTGGGTGACACCCGTGTCTGGAAGGTGACCCAAGCCATAGGGACTCCCGGAAACCGCACCCTTACGCTGAAGGCAGGCAGGACCACGACACCCGGCCTGACGGGAAAGAATGTATCTTTCTCCGTGGTCGAAAAGAAGATCGTGAGTGCGAAGGCAAGCAATGCGGTGATCCTTACGTATGATAAGCAGAGTTTTACAGTGGTGACATCCTCCGATGTTCAGTACCTGATGCTTTACGCTGAAGGCGGTAATCCGGTTAAAACCTGGGGAGCCGCTGCATACAGTAAAGAGGGGGCCAACAGACTCCGCACATGGAATGTAGAACTTTTGATCCGGACAGCGGGTGACCGCAAGCTGGTCTTCAAGGGTGGTACGAATTACAATACACCGGTCACCAATTCGGCGACCGTAGCCTTTAAGGTTGAAGATGTTGCGATCAAAAGCGCAGCCGCGCAGTATGATATCATTACAAAAGGTTCGGAGCAGGTATTTGTCGTCAGAACCACGAAGGATACCATGAAACTGGTTGAATATGCGGAAGACGGTAAGACGCTCGTGAAGTCCTGGACGGCTTCCGGCAACAGTACGGTGAGCGGAAACGAGCGTACATGGACACTGAAGCAGAAGATCCAAACCCCCGGCGTCCGTAGATTGACCTTTATAGCAGGTGGGTCGACACTTATGTCGTCCTCCAAGTATACGGTATGTTTTGCAGTACTGTCCGCAGTTCCGATCGATGAGGATTGTTTCCCGGATGCTGCTTTCCGCAAGTATATTTCGGAAAATATCGACCGAAATAAAGACGGCGCCCTTAGCCTGGCGGAACTCGAAGGCGTAACAGACATTTCCGTGGCGAACAGGAATATCAGCAGCCTGCAGGGTATAGAATTCTTCCCGGCGCTGAAGTCGCTCGGTTGTGGATCAAACAATTTGAAGACGTTGGATCTGGGCAGGAATGTGGCTTTGGAAGGCCTGTATTGCCAAAGCAATCAGTTAACGCAATTGGATCTCAGTAAGAATAAGGCTCTGAAGTATGTCGTATGTTTTCAAAACGCTCTGGTATCGCTGAATGTGAGCCAGTGTACGGAACTGTTGGAACTGATCTGCTATTCGAACAAACTGACTACACTGGATGTAAGTCACAATACGAAGTTGACGGATCTCAACAGTTCGGATAATAAATTGAATACGTTAGATGTAAAGAAAAACACGAAATTGAGGTATTTATGGTGCAGTGAGGATGGCCTGACTTCTTTGGATATAAGCAGAAATAAAGAATTGTGCGAGCTGGATTGCAGCTCCAATGATCTCACGGGTCTTGATCTTCGGGAGAACACAAATCTTATCATACTCTATGTGGCGTCCAATCAAAGCCTGAGATCTGTGGATGTGAGCAAACTCACCGCATTGCAGCATTTCGATTGTTCAAATATCAAAGCAACAAAGTTGGATGTGAGTTACAATACAGCTTTAGAGAAACTGGATTGTTCATACAATCAGTTGTCGAAGTTGGATGTAAGCTATAACGCGGAACTTAACACGCTTTCGTGCAGTCAGAATCAACTTACGTCGCTGGATCTGGGACAAAATACCAAACTGGTGGGGCTGATCTG
>ONPC01000096.1 GCA_900319565.1 uncultured Eubacteriales bacterium
CAAAGATTCTAACCGTTTCAACAATAAAAATAAAGCCCACTGATGTGAGCTTCATTCTTCACTTCCATTTATCTGTGAATAGTAACCCCTGTCGCACCCCTGCCCTAATTCAACGCGCGCTGGATTTCGCGTGAAATACTCTCCCGTTTTTACATTTTCCGTTGATTTCCACTTGATTCTCTCCACAAAATGTGCTATATTCTACATACAGAATTGATTTGCTTGCGATGTGATCTTTCGAATGCGCATCGTCAAGCCCCCCACGCAGAAAAGAGGTCGCAGATGAAGAACATCGGTGATGTGCTGGCGAAGCACAGAAAGAATAAGCATCTATCCCAAATCGATATCGCAGAGAGGCTGCAGGCCTACGGCATCCACGTAAAGAACGCCGCCGTGAGTTCCTGGGAGAAAAACACCAACACTCCTACGGCGGCGCAGTTACTGGCCCTGTGTGAGATTTTAGAAATATCGGACATCTACACGGAATTCATCGGCGAGAACCCGCGCGATCCCTTCCGGGATCTGAACGAGGCCGGCATGCAGAAGGCCATGGAATACATTGACCTGCTGAAGAAGTCGGGCGAATACCGGAAACCCGTGGCAGAGGTCATCCGCATTCGCCCCAAGATCATGCCCGTCGCGCTCATGCGGACATCGGCCGGTACCGGCAACTTCCTCGAGGACGAAAACTTCGAACAGATGGAATTCTACGGCCCCATTCCGCAGAACGCCGACTTCGGCGTATACCTGTCCGGCGATAGCATGGAGCCCCGCTTCCACGACGAGGACCTCATCTGGATCAAACGGACCGATTACCTCGAGGACGGCGACCTGGGCCTCTTCTTCCTCAACGGCATGACCTACTTTAAAAAACTGTCGCAGAAGCGCTCCGGCACCTACCTCATATCGCTGAACCCGCAGTATAAGCCGATCCCGGTCCTGGAAGGAAGCACCTTCAAAATCTTCGGCAAGCTCGCCGAATAAACCTTGCATTTTCCCAAACGAATGGAGTTGATCCTATGAACTACCAGATCATCGCGGTAGACTTCGACGGCACCCTTTGCTTCAGCAATTGGCCCGAACTCGGAGAACCCAACATCCCCCTCATCGAATACCTGAAGACCCAGCAGCGCATCGGCAACAAGCTGATCCTCTGGACCTGCCGCGCCGGCGACGCTCTCGAGCGCGCCATCTTATGGTGCAAAGATCACGGTCTCCTCTTTGACGCGGTCAATGACAACCTGCCGGAGATCGTTGAGCTATACGGCAACAATTCCAGAAAGATAACCTGCGATTGGTATATCGACGATCGAGCAATGTTACCAGGGGAAGTAAAAGGAGCGTAGCCCAAATGATATGTACTCTCTTTACTGGACAACCAGTAAGGAGGGTATATCAGTTTAGCCAAAGGGCTTTTTTATGCTGTCCTCCCTAGAGCCTCTGTCACATTTTCCGCGTCAGCACCATGCATTCGGTTGAATCCTTAAATCCCATGCTTTCATAGAGTGGTCTTCCGGAGGCGGTCGCGTCCAGGCTGATCTCGGTGGCGCCGGCTTTCCAGGCTTCGTCGATCAACAGTTCGACCATTTGCCGGGCGATGCCGCGGCGGCGGTATTCGCTTCGCGTGTAGACATTCATCAGATGGGCGCGTTTGCCTGTGGGATGGGCAAATGTCGGCATGATGCGGATGAAGCTCATGGAGGCGCAGCCGATGACCGCGTCGCCGTCCAGGGCCAGGACCGTCATGTGATCCCCATGCAAGAAGTAATCCCAGCTTTCACGGACCATTTCCTCCGAATACACGTAATCCGTCGGCAGGTCGTTCACGACCTTAAGCATCTCCAGGCGGCTGCTCATCATGGCCTCGATATCGTCGGTTGTAGCAATTCGAATATTGATCATTTTCCATCTCCTATATTGATCCACATGGCGGGGCGGATGGCGCAGATATTATAGTCAACATAAATTCCATCTTCACCGATTTCACCATGGGGATTAACACTTGCCGCCCGGGTATATGAGCCCCCGGTCGACCGTAACCACCAAGTGTCAGTATCATATTTTGTTTTTTTCGCCCCCTGTGCATAGCAATAAGGTGTTATCAGGCACGATCTGGTCTCGTCATCTGCGAAATAGTTCTCTGCCTCGGAAATGCTAAGCAAGAACACCTTATCTGTGATTATCTTTTCTGCAAAAGTGTCTTCTTCGGAATTATAATGCATCCCGGTCATATCATAGCCCACAACAAGATCCTTTTCTTCAGAAATAAACGCCGTTTCCAAAAAAGAAGTGTTCAGCCAGTTCCGCAAAGAACAGTCTTCCCAAGTTATAGACCCCCTCTTGATATGATACTGTTGGGCATCCAGTCCATAGCGGCTGATCAGTAGCATCCGGTTCTCTTCTTTTGCGAGGACCAGCCACTCGATTGCTTCCTTTCCGGTGGATGCATCATCATCCTGCTCATATTCACCGAAGTAAACATAAGAACCGACCTCAGCCGCCCGTAGCGCCTTCATATCCAGCCTGCTTGACTCAGGCTCGCCCTTACATCCCGTCAGGCACAGAACCTATGCCATAGAAAGTAAAAGTATAACTGTTCTTCTCATGAGACGACCTCCTGTTCCAACGCCAATTCGATCTCATCAAGTGTATCGGTGATTGCGTTTCGCCTTCCGGTCCTCGTAAACCCCATCCGGTTATAAAGCCTCTCCGCATCGGTATTGTTCTCAAGGATCCACAATGACGGAGTATCAGAACATTGATCCAATGCAAACTGCAGGAGTTTCGTTCCATATCCCAGGTTCTGCTTTTCCGGGAGGACATAAAGGTCCTCGATCAGGCTATCCGTCACAGAAACAACAGCCGCAGGAACCTCTTCTACAAGCATGAAGAACTTGGTTCCTTCACGCATCTTATCGCAAATGTACTCCAGCTGCCGCTCCGGCGAATGCATTTCTATGAATTCTGGGGTGCAAAAATGCCTATGCGACTCCTTCCACGAGATAGAATGGATATTGGCTGCATCCATTATATTCTGTTCATTTACAGGTATGATCATACCCTTCTCCTCCATATCTCGAAATGATGTTTACAATGAATTCAATCCAACGATTGGCATTCGATCGTCTTCATCATCTCGCAGAAACCGTTACGCTCGTAGAACCGCATTCCGGCTACATTGCCCGGGAAGACCTGGGTGCGAATGAAAATTAGGCCTTTTCCGTGCCTTCGTAGGCGTTTTTTTCCACATATGTCATCATAGTATTGTTGCGCCAACAATGTGACGCAATTAGGAGCAAAAACGCCCCGTAGCAAACAAATGCATTCTCCAGAAACAGTCCGGCCACGAAAACGCCAATAATGCAGACGCCAATAAAAATCATGATGGCGATGTGTTCCTTCAGCCATTTCTTCTTAAAGAACTCGATCTTATCCTTCAGCGTGAAACTGCTGGATTTGATGGCCTGGGTCAGGTTCTCTTCCGCCGCCTGTTTGTATTCCTCGTCGTTCAGCCGCTGGCCGCTCAGGAGTTCGTTCACCGAAATACCAAACAATTCGCTCATGATCAGAAGGGCGTCTGCCGGTGGCAGGTAATTGCCCGTCTCCCAACGAGATACCGTCTTATTCGTCACGCCGATCTTCTCTCCAAACTGCTCCTGGGTCAGCCCCTGCTCTTTTCTTAACTGTGCAATGAATTTTCCGATTTTGATCATATCCATGTTGTGCACCTCCTTGATGAAAACATAGCAGAAACCGTCCAAATTGTCTTCCCCATAAACAGCGAATGGTTGGACATTCGCTACATCAGCCTTTTATATATGTCCAGCATGCTCTCGATCGTGTACTTAACACCATTCAACACGAATGTAGTACTCACAAGCTTTGCCGGCCATCCCGGATCCTGATCCCACTTCTCTTTTGCTTCCCGGAAGCTCTCCTTCCACTTCTCTTTCAACTCGAATATTATTTGCTCATTGCTCTTCATATGACACATTCTCCTTTCATAATCATATTACACGAGAACGCGGCAAATGTTCAGCAAGTGCGCGTAGAGATTGCATTTTCTAATTCAAGTCGTGCTTGAATCCATTATCCACCAACTGCGGAAGGGCACTCAAGACTAAGATCAATCCACGTCATCCCAGCGTCCACTCATCGCCGTATTTATCCACCCTGGCGGAGCGAAGATGCGACCGAACTTCCCCGAACCAACTCGGGTCGAACGGTTGCAGCACGGTGTTGTCTATGTCCGTCTTGTCGAGAAACATATTATCATCGCCGCTCCATTCGAACTGAAACAGCGCGTCCGGGTATTTTTTCATGTACTCTGCCGTTATCGCCAAGATCATGTCAGAATTCATGCTTTCGGGGCCGTGGCGTTCATCGTCCCATATCCAATCGTAGAACACCTCACGATAGTAATCCACGCC
>ONPC01000139.1 GCA_900319565.1 uncultured Eubacteriales bacterium
AGCTGGAAGATGTTGCCCACCTCGATACCACGGGAAATGTGGATCGTCTTCTTACCGCACTTCGGGCAGATACCGCCCTCGATGATCTTCGCCAGGTCAATGTAAACCGCCTCCGGGCAGTCACGATCCATGGACAGACCCATGAAGTGATAGCCGGCTTCGTTCGCGCCGCATACCATGTTGTCCGCACCCTTCAAAGACTCGTCAAACAGGACGATGGTTCCTTCCTTCGCGTCCAGATCCACCGGTCCGATGTATCCCGGGACAATGCCGCTCTCCTGATCAATCACTGCAGGATGCACGTCCTCGCCCAAATGGTTCGTAAGTTTTGTTTCATTCACATCCAGATCGCCGCGCAGGAATACGATCACATATTCATCCGTTCGGTTCAACTGATAAACCACAGCCTTAACACTCTTTATGGTCTCCGCGTTCAGGAACTTACAAACATCCTCGATGGTCTCCTGATCCGGGGTGGCTACCTTCGTCAGCGCTTCTTTTTCAGCTACGGGAGCATTTTCCGTAATGCTGGCTGCCGCTTCCATGTTCGCGCGGTAGTCGCAGGAATCGCAGATCGCGATCGAATCCTCGCCGACCGGCGTCAGAAGCATATATTCATGGGACAGATTACCGCCCATCATACCGCTGTCGGATGCAACGGAGATGACCTCCGGAACGCCTGCACGCGCGAAAATACGCTCATATGCCTTATAGCATACGTCGTAGTAACGCTCCAGATCCTCCTGGCTGGTATGGAAAGAATACGCATCCTTCATGGTGAACTCACGAACGCGGATCATACCGCCCCGCGGACGTGCTTCATCACGGAACTTCGTCTGGATCTGATAGATCATGAACGGATAACGAGTATAACTTAAGCCGTACTCACGTACCAGATGTACCGCAGCCTCCTCATGTGTCATGCCCAGGATCATCTTCGTTCCGTTACGGTCCGTAAAACGAAGAAGCTCGCTTCCGACCGACTCATAGCGGCCCGACTCCTCCCAAAGGGAAGCCGGCATACATACCGGGAACAGGACCTCCTGTCCGTCGATACGATCCATCTCTTCACGGATAATGTTCTCGATCTTCTTCGAGATCCGCTTCAGGATCGGATACTGGGAAAAAATACCGTTACCTACATACTTCATGTAACCACCGCGTACCATTAACGCGTGGCTGTCAATGACACAATCCGCCGGACGCTCTTTAAAACGTTCTCCAACAAGCTTGTCGATCTTCATTTCTAACCTCCTGATACACACATTGAAGAATTCCTTCGGGAAATAAAACGCCCTAAAGAGCAGCATCGTGCTCATTTAGGGCGGTTGTCTTCAATGCCTTATGAAAAGTTTATCAAATGCGCATGGCAATGTCAAGAAAAATCTCAGCAGATTTTCCATTCAGTCTCCGATACTGCCTGCGCTTTGGTGCCGTACTGCGCGCATGCTCACACAAAGTCCTAAAACTCCATCTTCACATCTTCGCGCTTGCTGTCATCGATCTTAAAGAATTCCCGGCGGGAAGCGCCGATGAGGCCGGCCACCACGGAATTCGGGAAAGAAACGCACAGCTGGTTATATCTCGAAATGTTCGAATTGTAGACACGACGTGCGGCCTGAAGGTGCTCCTCCGTATCCATAATGGCGATCTGGAGCTGCTTAAACTGGTTCGTCGCACCCAGCTGAGGATAACTCTCGCCGACTGCCAGGAGCTGCTTTTGCGCATTCTCCATGGCAGCGCCGGTCGCTCCCTTCTGCGCCAGGCTCATTGCAGCACGCATCTGGATGCTCTTCAGGATAACATCCTTCTCTTCGCCGAGATACCCTTTTGCCACATCGAGCATCTTCGTCAGAACATCGAACCGTTTGTTAAGTGCGACATCGATGTCTGCTTCCGCTTCGTTGATCTTCACCTGCATTCTGCGAATGTTGTTGATCGAATAAACGATCCACCCCAGCAGAAGCACCACAATAACAATGATCGTAATTACTACAGGTGACATAGAAATTCCCTCCTTTTACTGGTATATATCCAGATTAAACTCTTCGACCGTGCGGCGGATCAACTCGATCTCGTTGGATACCTCCGCGCGAACTTCCTCAACATCGTTTTTCCGAAAAATACTCGGTTCCATCGGGTTTTTGGAATTATTGATGGCCACATGAAGATAGGGACCGATGATACCAAGCATGAACCTTCCGTCGGAATTGCTGCAGTAGCGGTCGATCTTCTCCATCATGTGCGGTGTCAGGAAATAAAATGCATCATGATCATCCTGCGCCATGACTACATATCTCTTATTAAAGTCTTCATCCTCCAAAAAAATCTCATGACGGCGTTCCGTCTTCCGTGTGAACAGGCCTTTTCTCTTCTTCGCATAGTGGAAGCTTTTTTCAAAGACCTGCAGGTCTCCGGACAGCTTCTTCGGAAATTTGAACACCATCCAGCGTCCCTCGAAGTAGACCGTAGTCGAAGAATTACCTTCTCCGTCCGATGTCGTATCTGCTACATAAACGTCGGATCTGGAAAATGATACGCCGTTGTACTCACCGCTGACATAGTCGTCGCTGCTGTATTCGTTACCCATCGTAAGAAGGCCTGTATCGGAAATGAAGTTCTTGGAAAACCCCCGGGAATAATCCACCGACACGGATCCGAACGCTTTTTCAAACAAGCTCCGCACCGCGCTGTCTTTCACGCCTTCGATGTATTTCTTCTTTCGCGAGTTCGGCAGAAGAGCTACAACGACGATGCCGGTCAATGCCACAAAGAGCATCAGGAACGGGGACAGTTTAACACAGCATAAAGCAACTATGATCACGATACCGATTCGGATCCAGAATTGGTTTACGGCTTCTTTACGAAGTTGCTCCAATTCCATGTCTGTATACATAGTAAAATCCTCCTGAATAATTCCTTCCATTGGTTTCCCATGTATACTATAGCATAATGTCGCGGATAATTCCTTACTAATTTCTTACTTTACACAATAAGCCTCAGTCGTCCGGATTCAACGCCGCATAGGATACATTTTCAAATCCCGCTTCGATCGCCGCCATCGCAGCCATCCGGCTTTTAACCCCTCTGGTGCAAACAAAGCAGATCTTTTCTCCTTTTTTCGTGGACAATGCTTCCGGCTCCCGCACAAACTGCGCCAGCGGCACGCTGGCCGCCCCCGCCAAATGTCCCTGCCCGAACTCCTCTGCATCGCGTACATCAATGATACAAAACGTCCGGTCCGCCTGCAATTCGTCCACC
>ONPC01000141.1 GCA_900319565.1 uncultured Eubacteriales bacterium
GCAGCACCGCGGCGAGGAGGCCGCGGGCATCGCGGTGAACCGCGGACGCGTGATCACGTGTGATAAGGATCTCGGTCTGGTGAGTGAGGTATTTACACGGGAGCGTCTTTCGCGTCTGGGCCCGGGCAATATGGCCGTGGGCCATGTGCGGTATTCGACGAGCGGTTTTTCCACGAAGGAAAATGCACAACCCATGCTGGTAAAGCATATCAAGGGACAGCTTGCGATCACGCACAACGGAAACCTGGTAAATTCATCCGCACTTCGGCGGGAGCTGGAGGAGCAGGGATGTATCTTCCATACGACCAGTGATACCGAGGTGATCTCTTACATCATCACGCGGCAACGCCTCGTGACCCCGTCCATCGAAGCGGCGGTGGAGAAAGCCATGGACATCCTGGAAGGCGCCTATTCGCTGGTGCTGATGTCGCCGGCAAAACTGATGGCTGTCCGCGACCCGCACGGCTTCAAGCCGCTGTGCATGGGCCGGATCCGCGAGACCGGTGCCGTGGTCTTCGCTTCGGAGACTGCAGCACTTTCGGCCGTCGGTGCCACGTTTACACGGGACATTCAGCCCGGCGAGATCGTGGTGGTGGAAGGCGGTCAGGTCCGCAGCATTACCACACACTGTCTTACGGTAAACCGAAGCTTATGCATCTTTGAACATATTTATTTTGCACGGCCCGACTCGAAGATCGATGGCGCTTTTGCCCATGATTTCCGCGTGGAAGCGGGAAAGAGTCTGGCGAAAAGCGAGAAGGTCGATGCGGACATCGTCATCGGAGTGCCCGACTCAGGGCTTTCCGCAGCGCTGGGATACTCGGAAGAGTCCGGCCTGCAATATGAGATAGGTCTGATCAAAAACAAATACATTGGCCGGAGTTTTATCGCTCCATCCCAGGAAGAACGGGCGGACATGGTTCACATGAAGCTCTCATGTGTGGAACCTGCCGTAAAAGGAAAGAGGGTCGTTTTGATCGATGACTCCATCGTCCGCGGGACCACGAGCGCGCAGATCGTCAAACTTCTGAAGGACGCCGGCGCGAAAGAGGTACATATGCGGATCTCATCGCCCCCGTTCATGAACCCGTGTTACTACGGGACGGACATCGACTCACGCGAACACCTGATCGCGTGCCGGATGTCGATCCCCGAGATCAGCGATTTCATCGGGGCGGACAGTCTGGCGTTTCTGAAGGTCGACGCAGCGAGGGAGATCCTGTCGCGGCTGATGCAGGTTCCCGAGGAACAGGTCGGCGTCTGCACAGCCTGCTTCGACGGGCAATATCCGACGGCGGTGCCGGAGCATTATGAGAAAAACCGCTTTGAAACGAGGGAGGTATCGGCGTGAAGGCATATCTGATCTTAGAGGACGGAACGACATATTGCGGAACGAGTGTGGGAGCTCCTGCGGAGGTGATCGCGGAGATCGTCTTCAACACCTCGATGACCGGATACCTGGAGATCCTGACGGACCCGTCGTACTGCGGACAGGCGGTCGTGTTTACCTATCCGCTGATCGGCAACTATGGCATCTGTTTTGACGACATGGAGTCGAAAAACATCTGGCCGAAGGCGATGATCGCCCGTAACATATCCGATATCCCGAGTAATTTCCGCTCGGAAAATACACTGCCGAACGTCCTGAAACGGTATCACATCCCGGCGATCAGCGGCATCGATACGCGGGCGTTAACGAAGCATCTGCGGACGGCCGGTACCATGAACGGCATGATCACCACGAAGGAGTACCTTCAGGAAGATTACCCGAAGCTGCTCATGAAGATCCGTGGTTATAAGGTCACGGACGGCGTGCGGATGACCACCGCAAAACAGGCGGAGGAATACGCGCCGACCGGTCCGTCGATCGGAAAGCGGGTGGCGCTTTACGATATGGGAGAAAAGGAGAATATCCTGCGGAGCCTTCGCTCGCGCGGGATCACGGTGAAGAATTTTCCGGCGACGGCGAGTGCGAAAGAGATCCTCGCATACCGGCCGGACGGCATCATGATCTCGAACGGACCCGGCGATCCGAAGGATAATTTCCATGTCATACAGGAATTAAAAGAGATCTATGAAAGCGGCATTCCGGTGTTTGCGATCTGCCTGGGGCACCAGCTGATGGCGCTGGCGACGGGTGCGGATACCTACAAACTGCCTTACGGACATCGCGGCGCGAACCACCCGGTGAAGGATCTTTCGACCGGGCGTGTGTACATCACGTCGCAGAACCACGGCTATGCGGTCGACATGAACACCGTGGATCCGAAGATCGCGGTCGCAGCGTATGAAAATGTCAATGATAAGACGAACGAAGGTCTGCGGTATGTGGGCCGGAATATATTGACCGTACAGTTTCACCCGGAGGCGAGTCCGGGACCGAAGGATACGGAAGAACTGTTTGATCGTTTTGTGGAAATGATGGAGGCGCAGCATGCTGGATCGTTCTATTAAAAAAGTGCTGGTGATCGGGTCGGGACCCATCGTTATCGGACAGGCGGCGGAATTCGACTATGCCGGAACGCAGGCGTGTAAGGCGCTGCGCGAGGAGGGCGTTGAGGTCGTTTTGCTGAACTCGAACCCGGCTACGATCATGACGGATAAAGACGTGGCGGACCATGTGTATATCGAGCCGCTTACGGTTGAGGTGGCCCAGAAGGTCATTGAGAAGGAGAAGCCCGACTCGCTGCTCGCGACGCTGGGCGGCCAGGCAGGCCTGAACATGGCGATGGCTTTGTCGGAGAATGGTTTTCTTAACTCCCACAACGTGCGCCTGATCGGTACGGGCACCGAGGGCATTAAGAAGGCGGAGGACCGTCTTCTGTTTAAGGAGACCATGGCGAAGATCGGCGAGCCCGTCGCGGCCTCGGAGGTCGTTTCCTCCCTGGAGGACGGCGTGACGGCGGCTGCACGCATCGGTTACCCGGTCGTCCTGCGTCCGGCTTACACCTTAGGCGGCGCGGGCGGCGGAATCGCCCAGAACGAGGATGAGTGCCGCACGATCCTGGAGAACGGCCTGCGCCTGTCCCGTGTGCATGAGGTGCTCGTGGAGCGCTGCATCGCGGGCTGGAAGGAGATCGAATACGAGGTCATGCGGGACCACGCGGGCAATGCGATCACGGTCTGCAGCATGGAGAACATTGACCCGGTCGGCGTGCATACGGGCGATTCGGTCGTAGTGGCGCCGACGCAGACACTGGCGGATAAAGAGTATCAGATGCTGCGCAGCGCGGCGCTGAATATCATACAGGAACTGAAGATCGAGGGCGGCTGCAACGTGCAGTTCGCGCTGGATCCCGAGAGTTTTGAATACTGCGTCATCGAGGTGAATCCCCGTGTATCGCGTTCGTCCGCACTGGCGTCGAAGGCCACCGGCTACCCGATCGCGAAGGTAGCGGCAAAGATCGCGCTGGGCTTCACGCTCGATGAGATCAAAAACGCGGTGACCGGCAAGACCTACGCCTGCTTCGAGCCGGCGCTCGACTACTGCGTCGTGAAGATGCCGCGCCTGCCGTTCGACAAATTCGTGACGGCGGACCACCACCTGAGCACGCAGATGAAGGCGACCGGTGAGGTCATGGCCATCTCAAGTTGCTTCGAGGGTGCCCTGATGAAGGCCATGCGGAGCCTGGAGCAGCACGTGGACGCGCTGCTGAGCTACGATTATTCCGCGGTCGATGATAACGCTCTGCGGAAGATGATCTCCGACACGGACGACCGTCGGATCTGGACCATCGCCGAGGCGATGCGCCGGGGCATGAGCGGCTACGAGATCCACATGCTCACGAAGATCGACGAATGGTTCATCAAGAAGATCGGAAATCTGCTGGATATGGAGCAGCGTCTGTCTTCCGAGCCCATGAGCGCGCATCTGCTACGCGCAGCGAAGCATATGGAGTACCCGGACGGCGTGATCGCGAAGCTCTCCGGCATGACCGAAGAGGAAGTTTACGCCATGCGTATGGAAAACGGGATCACGGCCGGCTTTAAGATGGTCGACACTTGTGCAGCCGAATTCGATGCGATGACGCCGTATTACTATTCGGATTATGATGTGGAAAATGAAGCATTGCCCGAGGATACCGGTAAGAAGAAGGTGCTGATCTTAGGATCGGGCCCGATCCGGATCGGCCAGGGCATCGAGTTTGACTTCTGCAGCGTGCATTCGACCTGGGCGTTCGCTAAGGAAGGCTACGAGACCATTATCATCAACAATAACCCCGAGACCGTGTCGACGGATTTCGACACGGCGGATAAATTGTATTTCGAGCCGCTGACGGCGGAAGATGTGCGCAATGTCGTGGAGCTGGAGCATCCGGACGGCGCCGTCGTGCAGTTCGGTGGACAGACGGCGATCAAACTGAGCCAGCAGCTTAGAGGCATGGGCGTGAAGATCCTCGGAACGGCGCCGGAGGATGTCGACGCGGCGGAAGACCGAGAGCGTTTCGACGAAGTGCTGCGTAAGACCGGTATCCGCCGCCCGGAAGGACATACCGTCTTCACCGAGGAAGAGGCCCGCAAGGCCGCGGCGCAGCTGGGTTATCCCGTGCTCGTGCGTCCGTCGTACGTTCTGGGCGGCCAGGGCATGCGGATCGCGATCAACGATCAGGATGTGACGGATTACATCTCCCAGATCAACAAGATCGCGCAGGAGCACCCGATCCTGGTCGACAAATACATCCGCGGAACCGAGCTTGAGATCGACGCCATCTGCGACGGAAAGGACATTCTGATCCCGGGCATCATGGAGCACATTGAGCGGACCGGTATCCACTCCGGCGACTCGATCTCCGTCTATCCGGCCCAGTCGATCTCCGAAACGGCGAAGGAAACGCTCCTTAACTACACCGGCCTTCTGGCGAGGGAACTGCATGTCATCGGCATGATCAACATCCAGTTCATCGCAAAAGGCGACGACGTGTACATCATCGAGGTCAATCCCCGTTCCTCGCGAACGGTTCCCTATATTTCAAAGGTGACGGGCATCCCGATCGTGGAGCTCGCGACCCGCGTGATCTGCGGTCACACGATCCGCGAACTGGGCTACGAGCCGGGCCTCCAGCCCGAGGCTGGCTACTATGCCATCAAGATGCCGGTCTTCTCCTTCGAGAAGATCCGCGGCGCAGATATTTCTTTAGGACCCGAGATGAAGTCCACCGGCGAATGCTTAGGCATCTCCCGCGACTTCGGCGAGGCACTTTATAAAGCGTTTTTGGGCGCCGGCGTCGAACTGCCGCACTACTATAAGATGGTCATCACGGTAAAGGATGAGGATAAGGAGGACATTGTCCCCATCGCGAAGCGGTTCTTTGACATCGGATATAAGATCTACGCGACCCGCGGAACGTACGAAGCGCTGCAAAAAGGCGGCGTGCCCTGTGAGAAGACGCGCAAGGTCGAAGAGGAGGGGCCGAACATTTTGGATCTGGTTCTTTCGCACGAGCTGGACATCGTCATCGACACGCCGCAGGACGGCGCGAAGAACCATCGCGACGGCTTTTTGATCCGGCGTAATGCCGTCGAGACCGGGGTCAATGTACTCACGGCCATCGACACGGCCAGCGCGCTGATCACCTCCCTGGAAAACCGAAAAAAAGACCTCTGCATAGTTGATATTACACGCCTTTCAAGGTATCATGAATAAGACAGGACGTTTTCCATAGGAAAACGAGCCGAAGTCGGACGTTTGCCGGATCCTACAGGACGAAGCAAAAAAGAGGATCCATCATACCGTTAAAAGCGAAAAAACAAGGCGGAAAGACCCGCTATCACAGAACAAAACGGAGGTTTTACCATGATCGGAAACGAAAAACGCTACACCAGAGAAGATATCGAGAGAATCGTTGAGGAGGAGAACGTCGAGTTCATCCGCCTTCAGTTTACGGATATCTTCGGCGCCATGAAGAACGTGGCCATCACAAAGAACAACCTGGCGAAAGCCCTGGATAATCGTTTCATCTTTGACGGCACCTACATCAACGGGTTCGACTCTTCGGAAGGCGAGACCGTCAACGAGATGTTCCTGTATCCCGATCCGAATACATTCGAGATCTTTCCCTGGCGTCCCCAGTCCGGTAAGGTAGCCCGCATGATCTGCGACGTTTACACGACGGACCGCAAGGCCGTCGAGTACGATCCGCGTCACATCTGCAAATGCGTCCTGGAGCAGGCGGAGAGAAAAGGCATCGTGGCCAATGTGGGTCCGGCATGCGAATTCTTCATGTTCCAGACGGATGAGATGGGCCGCCCGACGTTAGAGTCGGCACCGGAGGAAGGCTATCTGGATCCGGGCCATTCCGATCAGGGGGAAAATGTCCGCCGTGACATGGTATTTACCCTGGAAGACATGAATTTCGACATCGAGGCTTCGTACCATGAAAAGGGACGCGGCCAGCACGAGATCGATTTCAAATATTTAAGCGCCCTGGATGCCGCCGACGCCATCATGACCTTTAAACTGGCCGTGAAGAACGTGGCGAAAAAGCACGGCCTGGTGGCGACTTTCATGCCGAAGCCGCTGAATAATATGGTCGGTTCCGGAATGCACATCAATTTCTCGCTCGACCGTTACGGAGAGAACATTTTCTACGGAGAAAAGGATGAGAACCATTTGTCTAAAGAGGCGTACAGCTTTATCGCCGGCGTCCTGGATCATTTACGCGGCATGAGCCTCATCACGAACCCCATCGTGAATTCCTACAAACGTCTGGACGGGAACATCTATGTTCCGAACCAGGTCGCATACGCAAATCTCGGCAAACGTACGGCGATCCGTATCCCGTATTTCGAGCGCCCGGAGCACGCGCGTATCGAACTCAAGAACCCGGATGCAACGTGCAACCCGTACCTGGCCATTGCGGTGATCCTGGCTGCAGGTCTGGACGGTATCGAGCGCGGCGCGGACGCGTCGAAGTATAAGCAGGGCAGCGGCATCGCGCCCGCAGGCCTGCCGCAGAGCCTGGGCGAAGCGATCGAGTGCTTCGAGCAGGATGAATTCGTACAGGGTGTACTCGGAGCTTATATTTCCGAAAAGTATATCACACAGAAGAAAGAGGAATGGGCTGAATATATTAAGACCGTATCCGAATGGGAGATCGATAAATACTTTTTGAGAGGATAATATATGGCGAACCTGATCGTGGCATTTTCCGGCCTTGAGACCGGGAGAAGGATAGCCGCGCATCTCGGAATGCGCGGCTATCCCGTAGAAATGGTATGCCGCTCCGCTTCTATGGTGCTATCCGGTGCCGACCACCTCGAAAAAGGAATCGTGATATGCGGGAGAAAACTTCCGGACATGATGTACATGGATCTGTTCGAATGCCTACCCCGCACATTTCGGATGATCGTGATCGCGGACCAAAAACCAGACGATTATGAGATTCCCGAATATCGCGGACGTTTTGTGCAAAATCCCTTCAAGATCCAGACGATCATCTCGCTGATCGAGACGCTCGAGCAGGAGGATCAGGAACATCGAAGGAATGCATTGCCCAGAAAACGAAACGCGGAGGATGAGCGTATCATCATGGGCGCAAAACTCCTCCTCATGAATAAGAAAAACATGACGGAGGAGGAAGCGCATAAGTACCTGCGTAGGGTCAGCATGGAAAGCGGAAGCACCTTACGCGAAACTGCGGATAAGATCCGCGCGATGTTAAAAGAGGAGGCATAAATGGGCGTAAAGTACGTATTTGTCACCGGAGGTGTGGTATCGGGCCTGGGTAAGGGCATCACGGCATCCTGTCTGGGAAGATTGTTGAAGGCACGTGGGTTTTCCGTGACCATGCAGAAGTTTGATCCTTACATCAACATCGATCCGGGAACCATGAACCCGATCCAGCACGGCGAAGTCTATGTGACGGAAGACGGAACGGAGACGGACCTGGATCTGGGACACTACGAGCGGTTCATCGACGAGAACCTGAACCGTAACTCCAACGTGACCACTGGTAAGATCTACGAAGCGGTCCTGCATAAGGAGCGCCATGGAGACTTCGGCGGCGGTACCGTCCAGGTCATTCCTCATATTACAAATGAGATCAAAAGCAGGTTTTATAAGGGCGAAACGCCGGAGGAAGACCGCATCGCCATCATTGAGGTCGGCGGCACCACGGGTGATATCGAGAGCCAGCCGTTTCTGGAGGCCATCCGTCAGTTCCGCGCCGATCGTGAGCCGGGCGATGTCATCCACATCCACGTGACGCTGGTGCCGTACTTAAAGTGCAGCGGCGAGCTGAAGACGAAGCCTACGCAGGCTTCGGTGCGTGAGCTGCAGAGCCTGGGCCTTAGGCCGGACATCATCGTATGCCGTACGGAGTACGAACTGACGCAGGATATCCGCGATAAGATCGCCCTGTTCTGCAACGTTCCCGTGGAAAATGTCATCCAGAATCTGGATGTGGAATATTTATACGAAGCGCCGCTCGTGATGGAGCAGGAGCATCTGGCCGAGGTTGCTTTGAAGGCGCTGCGCCTGCCGGTATCGCAGCCGGATCTGGCCGAATGGAAGCAGATGGTGCAGAACCTGAAGCATCCGGAGCACGAGGTGAAGATCGCCGTGGTCGGAAAGTACACGCAGCTACACGATTCGTATTTGAGCGTAGCGGAAGCTTTAAAGCATGGCGGTATCGCCTGCAAGAGCCACGTTGAGGTACTCTGGGTGGACTCGGAGACACTGACCGAAGAGTCTTGCGACAGCGTGCTGTCTCAGGCGGACGGCATCCTGATTCCGGGCGGCTTCGGAAAGCGCGGAACGGAAGGTATGATCCTGGCTGCGAAATACGCCAGAGAGCATAAGGTACCGTTTTTAGGCATCTGCCTGGGCATGCAGATGGCCATCGTGGAATTTGCACGCAACGTACTGAACTTTGCGGATGCGAACTCGACCGAGTTCGATCCCGAAACGAAGCATCCGATGATCCATATATTGCCCGAAAAGGCAGACCTAGAGGACTTAGGAGGAACGCTCCGCCTCGGCGCCTACCCGTGCCGTTTGGCCGCCGGAAGCGTGGCGCAGGCACTGTACGGAAGCGAGTCGATCAGCGAACGGCACCGCCATCGCTACGAGGTCAATAACGACTATCGCGATGCACTTGAAGAAGCCGGCATGAAGATCAGCGGCACCAGCCCCGACGGGCACATCGTGGAGATGATCGAGATCGCAGGGCACCCGTATTTCACGGCGACGCAGGCGCATCCGGAGTTCAAATCCCGCCCGAATAAGGCGCATCCTTTATTTCGGGGACTGGTCGCGGCAGCGGTACAGGAGAAAGAAAAACAGATATAGTCAGAACGACAGGATATCAGCGACGGGAGAGTATTTCTTCCGTCGCTTTAACATATTGACAGTTGAAATGTTATCGTATATAATAACAGAGTGTGTGCTCATGTAAGTCGTGAGCGCCGGGTGGCCTGTGCTTGAAGCTAATATGAAGGCCTCCTGAAAGGATTTATAATGGAAAGAGAGATAGATTTAAGAGAACTGGCGCTCCTGCTATGGAGAAAGATCTGGCTGATCGCGATCGTGGGCATTGTATGTTTCGTTGCCGGTTTCCTTTGGACGAAGATGTTCATTCCGAAGCAGTACTCATCTTCTACGCAGATCTATGCGCAGAGTACTTTCCAGGAGGGAAATGATACCGCAACCAACGATATCAGCAAGTCCAAACAGCTCATCAACACCTATATTGAAGTGCTGAAGGATGACGCGGTCATGAAGTCCGTGGGCGACGAACTCATCAAGCAGTTCGGCTCCGTGAGAATGGGAGAATGCTTTGCTCTTGAGACCGTGACCGATAAGGATGGTGTTACCAGTACGAGAATTAAGGAATCCTCGCTGAGATCCAGCCTCTCGATCACCTCCGTAACGGATACGAACGCTATTCGTATTAAAGCAACAACGAAAGATCCCGAAGTTTCGGCGGCTGTTTGTTCCGAACTTCGCGCACAGGCAAACCGCTTTATCGCGGATGCCGTTAAACTCGGCGGTGTTCGTTTTATCAATAACGACGTCAAGATCAATCGCGGACCGGTAGCGCCCAACACGAAGAAAAAGGCGCTCCTCGCCGGACTTGCAGGCGCGTTTCTGGTTTCTTTCCTGATCATCGTGCTCGATCTTCTGGATAACACCGTGAAGTCGACCGAGATGCTTTCCGATAAGTTCAAGAAGCCGATTCTGGGTGAGATCCAGAACATCGATGAAGCGCAGAAGCGTAAGAAAAAGATCCGCGACATCGACAACGAACAGCGACGAACTCTCATGGATAAAGACATCCCGTTCTATGTGGTCGAAAGTTGTAAGTCGCTTCGTACCAATGTAAACTTTGCTCTTTCTACAAACGATAAAAAGGTACTGGCCGTGTCCAGTGCAAATCCCAGCGAGGGTAAGTCCACGACGGCGGCAAACCTGGCCATCACCATGGCAGAGAGCGGAAAGAAAGTTCTGCTCATCGATGCCGACCTTCGTAAAAATGTTCAGAACCGTATCTTCCATGTGAAGAACGAAAAGGGTCTGTCTTCCGTGATCAGCCGCATGCATCCCGTTGA
The DNA here is from genome assembly GCA_900319565.1 of uncultured Eubacteriales bacterium. Taxonomy (GTDB): domain Bacteria; phylum Bacillota; class Clostridia; order Lachnospirales; family Lachnospiraceae; genus UBA1201. The sequence goes on from ONPC01000141.1 coordinate 10,549, forward strand.
GGAATGTATCCAGGCGACATCGATCGACAACCTGCATATCATGACCTCCGGTCCGCTTCCGCCGAACCCGTCGGAGCTGCTGGCATCCCGTCAGGCGGTCGAACTGTTCGACTTCCTGTCCGAGATCTATGACCTCGTGATCATTGACAGCCCGCCCATCTGTGTGGCTACCGATATTCTGACACTCGGTGACCGCATCGCCGGAATCCTTCTGGTATTCCGTTACGGTATGACGACCGAAGACGAGGCCAGCGAGGCAGTTAAGCGTGTAGAACTGGCCAATATGAACCTGGTCGGCTTTGTACTGAACGGCATCGACGTAAAGGCACACGCAGGATACTACAGCAGATACAGTAAATACAGCTCCTATGGTCAGGACGAAAACGAGTCCGGCGAAGGTTCGAACGCAAGTTCGGCGAATTCTCAGAGACAGCAAGTAAGGAGAAAAGCATGATCGAAGCACATATTCACGTGCTGCCGGGCATTGATGACGGCAGTGACAGCGTAGAAACATCCAGGAAGATGATGGAGATCCTGCATCAGCAGGGTGTGGACCAAATTATAGCGACTCCGCATTTCTACGCGCATCGTGAAAAAGATATCGAGACATATCTTGCAAAACGTCAGGCTGCATATGATGCACTCGGGCGCCCGGAAAACATGCGACTGGGCGCCGAGGTGCGCATCGAACAGGGAGTCTCACAGCTCCCCGGTATCGAGAAACTGGCATTTCAGGGAAGCGATCTCATTTTGATGGAATTCCCGTATGCAAAGTTCGCTCCGTGGATGATCGAAGAGATCTACAACGTCGCCGATTTCTACGGACTGACCCCGATCGTGGCTCACGTGCATCGGTATTTCGATTTCTTTACTTCGGATCAGTTAAAGCGCGTTCTTTCCATGAACGGCGTTATCTTCCAGGCAAACAACGAGTACCTGGAGACGCATAAGGAGAGAAAGCTCATCAAAGGCCTTATGAAGGACGGCTATCCGCTCGTGTTCGGATCGGATGCGCATAACCTGAAGGAGCGCAGACCGAACTGGGACCTTCTGGTGAAAAAGACGAAGAGCGTCTACATCGAAGAGGCCATGGAACTTCTGAAACGTCATTTGAATTAATTTTCAAGAAAATTGAAAAATCCTCTTGACAACAGGTTCTGACAGTGGTATTGTTACAAAAAATGAATATGACATCAAATCCGATGAGCAAAAAAAGTAGCATCTGTTTTGTCATCCCAGAGAGTCGCGCAGCGGTGAGAGCGCGGTATGAACGGCAGTTGTGAATGGTTTTGTGAGGAGCAGGGTGAACCGAAAGAAGTAGCCTGAGCCGTGATCCCGCGTAAAGGGAGGAGATATAAGGTCCTTCGGATCCGTATCTTGTGAGAGGATCGTTTTCTACGATCAAAAAGGGTGGCACCGCGATAATTATCGTCCCTTGAAGCATCAAACGCTTCGATGGGATGTTTTTTTTGTCCAAAATCCCGATCGATGGCGTCCGCGATGGCGGAAAGAATTCATGTTACGGCGCATGTGCGCAAAGGAGGTCATTATGATCAGACCGTCGATCGAAGAGATCAAAGCTCTGGCGCAGGAGGGTAAATACCGCGTGGTACCGGTGATCCGGGAGATGCTTTCGGATCGATATACGCCGGTCGAGGTGCTTCGGGTGCTGAAGAAAGCATCAAAGCATGCCTATCTTCTGGAGTCCGCGACCGAGTCGGTCGGGACCGGACACTATACGTTCCTCGGATTTGAACCGAAGCTGCAGGTCTACTGCAAAAACGGGGAAATGACCATCGGGGAGCAGACATTTACCACAAAGAACCCGTCCGACGAGATACGCAAGGTACTCGCGGAGTATAAGAGCCCGAAACTGCCGGGCTTCCCGCCGTTCACCGGCGGCCTGGTCGGCTATTTTTCCTACGATTTTCTGGGTTACGAGGAGCCGAAGGCGAAGACGGTCGCCGAAGATACGGAGGACTTTCGGGATCTGGACCTGATGCTGTTTGATAAGGTCATCTGCTTCGATAATTTCTTTAAGAAGCTGCTGCTGATCACGAACATGCCGCTTGCGAATATCGAAGAGAATTATAAGAAGGCAGTGCAGGAACTGGATGAACTCGCAGACCTCATCAAAAACGGCGAGAAGGCCGAGGATGTGCCCGGCCACCTAACCGGCGAGGTCACGCCGATGTTTGACGAAGAGCAGTTCTGCGCCATGGTCGAAAAGGCGAAGCACCATATCTTCGAGGGAGACATCTTCCAGATCGTGCTTTCGAACCGCCTGGCTGCCCCGTTTGAGGGCACGCTGTTAAACACCTACCGGATGCTGCGGACCATCAATCCTTCGCCGTATATGTTCTACTTCAGCGGCACGGATGTGGAGATCGCAGGAGCGTCGCCGGAAACGCTGGTGAAGCTCGAGGATGGCATCCTGCATACATTTCCCCTGGCGGGCACCCGCCCGAGAGGAAAGTCCGACGCCGAGGATAAGAGGCTCGAGCAGGAACTGCTGGCAGACGAAAAGGAACTGGCGGAGCACAACATGCTCGTGGACCTGGGACGCAACGATCTGGGCCGCGTAAGTCAGTTCGGAACGGTGGAAGTCGAGCGCCTGCGGGACGTGGTCCGTTACTCGCACGTCATGCACATCGGTTCGACGGTGCGCGGCAAGATCCGTGAGGATAAAGACGCGCTCGACGCGATCTCGGCAGTGCTGCCGGCAGGAACGCTCTCCGGAGCTCCGAAGATCCGGGCCATGCAGCTCATCGGAGAATTAGAGAACAACAAACGAGGCATCTACGGAGGCGCGGTCGGCTATGTGGCATTTAACGGCGACATGGACACCTGCATCGCCATCCGTCTGGCATATCGAAAGAACGGAAAGGTCTTCGCCAGAAGCGGCGCCGGCATTGTGGCCGACTCCGTACCGAAGACCGAATATCAGGAGTGCATCAACAAGGCGGCAGCCGTGATCAGTGCCCTGAAGAAAGCGGAGGAGATCGACGTATGATAGTACTTATCGATAATTACGACAGTTTCTCGTACAATCTGTTCCAGCTGGTGGGCGAACTGAGGCCCGACATCCACGTGATCAAAAACGACGCCTATACCGTCGAAGAGATCGCGGCCATGAAGCCTGAAAAGATCATCCTGTCTCCCGGACCGGGACGGCCGGAGGACGCGGGTGTGACGCTCGAGGCAGCGAAGGAGCTCGGAAAGACGATCCCGACCCTGGGCGTGTGCCTGGGCCATCAGGCCATCTGCGCGGCCTTCGGAGCGACCGTGACCTATGCGAAGCAGCTGATGCACGGCAAACAGTCCATCGCGACGATCGACACCCAAAGCCCTATTTTTCAGGGCCTTCCGCAGCAGATCCCGGTGGCGCGCTACCATTCACTCGCAGCGGATAAAGACACGATCCCGGATAGTTTAAAGGTCATCGCGAAGACCGAAGACGGCGAGGTCATGGCGGTATCGCATAAGGATTACCCGATCTACGGATTGCAATTCCATCCCGAGTCGATCCTGACTCCGGACGGCAGAACCATAATCAAAAACTTTTTAGAGATGTAGAAGGAGGATTTACAAATGATCCAGGAAGCACTTATTGCATTGATTTCAAAACAGGACCTGACCTATGAGCAGGCATACGGCGTTATGAACGAGATCATGAGCGGCATGACCACACCGACGCAGAACGCGGCGTTTTTGGCAGCCCTCACCACGAAGAGCACAAAGGCAGAGACCATCGACGAGATCTCCGGCTGCGCGGCAGCGATGCGTGATCACGCGCTGAAGGTCACCCCGGGTATGGAGGTCATGGAGATCGTCGGAACCGGCGGAGATAAAGCCAACAGCTTCAACATTTCCACCACGACCGCATTCGTTATGGCAGCTGCCGGCATCAAGGTCGCAAAGCACGGTAACCGCGCGGCTTCCTCGATGTCAGGAACAGCGGACTGCTTAGAGGCTCTCGGGGTCAATATCCAGCAGGATCCGGAGAAGGCAGTCGAGCTTCTGAACAGTGTCGGCATGTGCTTCTTATTCGCACAGAAGTATCACACCTCCATGAAATATGTCGGAGCCATCCGTAAGGAACTGGGCTTCCGTACCGTATTCAATATTTTGGGACCCATTACGAACCCGGCGAGCCCGACCTATCAGCTGCTTGGCGTCTATGATGAAGCGCTCGTAGAGCCGCTGGCACAGGTTCTGACTAGCCTCGGCGTAAAGCGCGGCATGGTCGTTTACGGCCTGGATAAACTGGACGAGATCTCCCTCTCCAGCCCGACGAAGATCTGCGAGTTCAACGACGGAAAGTACATCACCTACGTGATCAAGCCCGAGGACTTCGGTTTCGAGCGTTGCTTCAAGGAAGACCTGGTGGGCGGTACTGCGACGGAAAATGCGCAGATCACCCGTGACATCCTGAGCGGAAAGCTACAGGGACCGAAGCGTAACGCGGTTCTGATGAACGCCGGCGCGGCATTGTACATTGCCCGTAAGGCGGACAGCATGCGCGAGGGCATTCTGATGGCGGCAGATCTGATCGACACCGGAAAAGCCTATGAGAAACTGGAGCAGTTTATTACGGAGAGCAATCGCTGATGAATACCATTTTAGATACCATCGCGGCGTACGCGA
>ONPC01000142.1 GCA_900319565.1 uncultured Eubacteriales bacterium
CCGCCGCGGCCAAGGAATACGTGAAAACCGCCCCCCTGCCCACCGTCATCAAGGCCGACGGCCTGGCACTGGGTAAAGGCGTTCTGATCTGCAACACCCGTGAAGAGGCGATCGAAGGCGTGAAGACATTGATGCTGGATCGTCAGTTCGGCAGCGCAGGCGACACCATCGTTGTAGAGGAATTCATGACCGGCCGTGAGGTTTCGGTCCTTAGTTTCACTGACGGCAAGACCATCCGCATCATGACCAGCGCGCAGGACCACAAGCGTGCGAAGGACGGCGACCAGGGCCTGAACACCGGCGGCATGGGAACTTTTTCCCCGAGTCCGTTCTATACCGAAGAGGTCGACAAATTCTGCCGTGAGCGTATCTACCAGAAGACCGTAGATGCGATGGCAGCCGAAGGTCGTCCGTTTAAGGGCGTGATCTTCTTCGGACTCATGCTGACACCGAACGGTCCGAAGGTTCTCGAGTTCAACGCACGTTTCGGCGATCCCGAGACCCAGGTCGTTCTGCCTCGTATGAAGAACGATCTCATGGAAGTATTTGAGGCTTGCGTAGACGGGACCCTCGACCAGATCGAACTGTCCTTCGCGGACAATGCAGCGGTCTGCGTCGTTCTGGCATCCGACGGCTATCCGGTATCCTACGAGAAGGGCTTCGAGATCAAAGGCCTGGAGAATTTCGACGGATGTACGGATAAGTTTGTCTTCCATGCAGGCTCCAAGTTCGATGGCGATAAGATCGTAACCAACGGAGGACGTGTCCTCGGCGTGACCGCGATCGGCCCCGACCTGAAGACAGCCCGTGCGAATGCTTATGCAGCCACGAAGCTCGTTTGCTTCGGCAACAAATACATGCGCAACGACATCGGTAAAGCGATCGACGAAGCGTAAAACATTAACTTGATTGAAAAAACTCTGAGAGGAGATAATATGAAAGCATCAAAGAAAATCTTATATTTGTCTAATATTTCTCTGGTTATCATTGTTATATGTGTGATCGTGGCTGCAATGTTAGCGGATGCTGGTGATCATACCAGCATTTGTATCGCCGGAGCTCTTTTGGGGATCGCTTTGTCGTTTCATGCATACGTCAGAAATCGCGCTTATGTTGAGATATTAAAGCAGAAAGAATAAAAAGGAGTACGCTGTAAAAGCAGAAAACCGCCGACCGGCACGTAAGTGCCGACCGGCGGTTTTTATCTTAAGGTCTATGCCCCGATTTTATTCGTCCATATCACTGTCGTAAACCCCGCTCATCTCGATGTCGGGATCATCACCGATGAGCGAGCCGTCTATGTCAATGTGCGAGCCGCCCTCCATGCTGAAGAATTCTTTTCCGACAACACGTTTCTTATCACGTGCAGTCTCAACCAATTCGGAGATCAGGTTCTTCACCGCGAGCGGACGTTTGATGTTCTTAAGAACGATCTCGTGGTCGGTATCTGCCTTCGTGCAGATGGTTACGGAACCGGTTCCGAAGATCTTTTGCAGGAGATTCCTGCGAAGTTTAAGGTCGATCACACGGTAGAGCAGAAGCTCGTCGTATGTGGATGAGAAGAAACCCTTCTCTGTGTAGAGACGATCCTGCGAAACGCGATATCTATCGAAACTAAGCGGGAACCACATATGGTGTTTGCGATCCTTCCAAATGATCTCGGGCTCAGCCGCTGTCATGGTAGCTTTTGACATAATCTTATTCTCCTTCCCGATACGCAATGATCACGCTCTGCATATCTCTGTAAGTGATTATATCGGAAAATGATGATAAATTCAAGCGGTTTCGTCTGAGTTTAAGATAAATACAGGGAAAAAGACCGAAAAAAGTAAGAAAAGACTCTTTACATTTGAGGCAAAATGTAGTAAAACTTATATAGAAATTAGCACTCGCATGCTAAGAGTGCTAATACGATAAGGAGATGACGTATATGAATATCAGCAGATTCACACAAAAATCTACCGAAGCGGTTCAGCAGAGTGAGAAACTGGCTTACAAATACGGAAACCAACAGATCGAGCAGGAGCATTTCCTGTTAGCGCTTTTGCAGCAGGAAGACAGCCTGATCGCAAAATTGTTGGAGAAGATGGCCATTGACCCGAAACTCATGCAGCAGCGCGTTGAGGAGATCATCGAGAAGAAGGTAAAGGTATCCGGGGATGTACAGGTGTATTTTTCCGGCCCGTTAAATAAAGTAATTATCAGCGGCGAGGATGAAGCGAAACTGATGGGCGACGAATACACATCCGTCGAACATCTGTTTTTGGCGCTCATCAAATACAGCGCCGGCGACACGAAGACACTGTTCCGTGATTTCGGCGTGAACCGGGAAGGCTTCCTGATGGCGCTGAAGTCCGTACGCGGTAACCAGCGTGTGACCTCCGATAACCCGGAGGCTACCTACGAGTCGCTGGAGAAATACGGTACCGAGCTCGTGGAAAAGGCCAGAGCGCAGAAGATGGATCCGGTCATTGGCCGTGATGAAGAGATCCGCCGTATCGTGCGTATCCTGTCCCGTAAGGCGAAGAATAACCCCTGTCTGATCGGTGAGCCCGGTGTTGGTAAAACGGCGGTCATCGAAGGTCTGGCGCAGCGTATCGTACGCGGTGACGTTCCGCAGGCACTGAAGGATAAGAAGATCTTTTCCCTCGATATGGGCGCGCTGGTAGCCGGCGCGAAGTATCGCGGTGAGTTCGAGGAGAGACTGAAGTCCGTACTCGAGGAAGTTAAAAACAGCGAAGGCCAGATCATTCTGTTTATCGATGAGTTGCACCTGATCGTAGGCGCAGGTAAGACCGACGGAGCCATGGACGCGAGCAATATGCTGAAGCCCATGCTGGCGCGTGGCGAACTTCGTTGTATCGGTGCTACGACTCTGGATGAGTACCGCCAGTACATCGAAAAGGATCCGGCACTGGAGCGTCGTTTCCAGCCCGTTCTGGTCGATGAACCCTCGGTGGAAGATACCATCTCCATCCTGCGTGGCTTGAAGGAACGTTACGAAGTATTCCATGGCGTAAAGATCACCGACGGCGCCCTGGTAGCGGCGGCTACACTGTCCAATCGTTACATTTCCGATCGTTTCCTGCCGGATAAGGCCATTGACCTCGTGGACGAAGCCTGTGCCATGGTAAAGACGGAACTCGACTCCATGCCGGCGGATCTCGATGAGATCTCCCGTAAAGTTATGCAGATGGAGATCGAAGAGGCTGCGCTGAAGAAAGAGACAGATAAACTGTCCCGTGAGCGTCTGGCGGAACTGTCCGAAGAACTCGCGAAAAAGCGTGAAGAACTCAACATCCAGATGACGAAGTGGGAAGAAGAGAAGAAACAGCTCGAATCTATCTCCGTCATCCGTGAAGAGATCGATGATATCAATAAGCAGATTCAGGCAGCCATGCAGGAATACAACCTGGAGAAGGCTGCCGAGTTGCAGTATGGTAAGTTGCCGGATGCGCAGAAGCGTCTGGCGGCGGCCGAAGAAGCACAGCAGAAGCATGATTATTCACTGGTACACGAAGCCGTGACCGAGGAAGAGATCGGCATCATCGTGTCTCGTTGGACCAACATTCCGGTCACGAAGCTCAACGAGAGTGAGCGAAATAAGACCCTGCACCTGGACGAAGAACTTCATAAGAGAGTCATTGGCCAGGACGATGCGGTCACGAAAGTCTCCGAAGCTATCATTCGTTCGCGTGCGGGCATCAAAGATCCCGGTAAGCCCATCGGTTCCTTCCTGTTTTTGGGACCTACCGGTGTCGGCAAGACCGAGCTGGCGAAGGCTCTGGCGCAAAACCTCTTTGACGACGAGAACAATATGGTGCGTCTGGACATGACCGAATACATGGAGAAACACTCCGTGTCCCGTCTGATCGGTGCGCCGCCCGGATACGTTGGTTATGAGGAGGGTGGTCAGCTGACCGAAGCCGTCCGCAGAAAGCCGTACTCAGTTATCCTCTTTGATGAGGTCGAGAAGGCTCACGCCGACGTTTTCAATATCCTCCTGCAAATTCTCGACGATGGTCGTGTGACCGACTCTCAGGGCCGTACCGTCGATTTTAAGAACACGGTCATCATCCTGACCAGTAACATCGGTTCGCAGTACCTGCTGGACGGCATCGACGAGGATGGCGTGATCAGCGAGGAAGCGAAGGAAATGGTCTACAACGATCTGCGTGAGCACTTCCGTCCGGAGTTCTTAAATCGTCTGGATGAAACGATCCTGTTTAAGCCGCTTACGAAGGAAAACATCACGGGCATCATGGATCTGATGCTGAAATCGGTCAATAAACGTCTGGTGGAGAAGCAGCTCGTGATCAAACTGACTCCGGAAGCGAAGCAGTACGTTATCGACGAGGGTTACGATCCTGCTTACGGCGCACGTCCGCTGAAGCGTTTCCTGCAGAAGCACGTTGAGACATTGGCCGCGAAGCTGATCCTGGAAGGTTCCCTGTCCATGGGCGATTCGATCCTGATCGATCTGGATCCGAAGACGGAGCAGCTTACGGCGACTGCTGTACCTGCACAGCCTTCCGATGAGGAAAATGCTTCCGAAAAAGGTGAAGAGAACGTGGATAAATAATTCTCGCGTTCGAAGTGAAATATGATATAATTAAGACGGTACGACCCGAAAGCGTTTTTTGCGTGAACAGCCGTGCCGTCTTATGATTTTTTAAAAGCAAGGAGTACGCCATGCAGCAGTTTCAATTGCCTTACCACCTGATCGTGGAGGAAGGAGTTTTCTCTCGCCTGGATCAGGTGATGAAAGATTGCATTCCGGATATAAAGAAGCGTAAAGCGATCCTGGTCACCGATGCGAACCTGAAGGATATTTTTGCCAATGTGATCCGTGATATTCAGGGCGACCTGAAACATTGTGAGGTCTATCTGGTGTCGGACGGTTCGTTTGACACCGCGGTCGCTCTGGCGAAGCACATTTGCGTGGAGGATATAAACCTGGTCATTGGTCTGGGCGGCGGTTCCGTTCTGGATCTGGCGAAATACGCTGCGTTCGTTTCCAAACGCCTGTTTTTATGCCTGCCTACGACCTTGAGCAACGACGGCATCGCTTCGCCGCATGCAGTTCTGGGAACCGAAGGCAGAGCACGTAAGACCTTTGGCTGCGGCATTCCGGCGGCGGTCATCGTGGATGCCAATGTGATCCTGACCGCTCCGAAGCACCAGCTGCTGTCTGGTATCGGCGACACCGTCAGCAAATACACTGCGCTGAACGACTGGAAGCTGGCAGCACAGAAAAACCAGAGCACGATGGAAGACTTCGCCTATATGATGTCGAAGATGGCATTCAACTCCATCTGCTACAACGAAAATAAAGAGATCTACAGTAAGGATTTCATCAAGATGCTGACGCATGCGCTGGTCATGGGCGGCCTGGCCATGGAGATCGCCGGTAGTTCCCGGCCTTCTTCAGGCTCCGAACATTTGTTCTGTCATGCTCTGGAAGAATGTTATGCGGATCAGGTATCATTGCCCCATGGGATCGCGGTGGCAGTTGGAAGTTACGGCGCCTGCGTGTTCCAGAACCGTAATCTGGCGAAGATCACGAAGATGTTAAAAGATTACGAGATCCACGTATGTCCGTCAAAACTGGGCATTTCCAAAGAGGTCTTTATCGGTGCCTGGCAGAAAGCTGCCGGTACACGCGCAGACCGTTATACGATATTAAACGAAACGGACCTTTCCGACGAGAGACTCGGAAAGCTTTACGATCAGATGGAGGAAGAATTCGGTGCGTAAAGAAGAACTTCTGGACGGCATTTTGTGCCGGAAGATATACGAGGGAGCACATGCTTCGGAAACGGAAGTCACCGGCGTGACGGCTAAAATGGATCATCGCCGCATCATACCCGGAGATCTCTATGTCTGCGTACGCGGTGTGCGTTTTGACTCACATAGCGTTATTTGCGACGTGATCCGGCGCGGCGCGGCCCTGGTCGTGATCGAATCGGATCATACCGAAGCGGTTTTGAAGGCGATTGAGGCGCAGGGGACCGGGGATGCCGGCTTTGCGGCTGCTCTGTCCCGCGTGACCATCGTTGCGACCGACACCATACGTAAGACCAAGGCGCTTCTGATGGCTGCGTACTACGACCATCCGGAGCGGAAGATGAAGATGATCGCCCTGACCGGTTCGAAGGGTAAGACGACGACCACCCACATGATCTCGGAGATCCTGAGCGCATCCGGCCTTAAGAGCGGAAGCATCGGTTCCAGCGGCGCTATCGTGGACGGACAGATGGAAGAGTTGCCGAACTCGACGCCGGATTCCGACGAACTGTTCCGCATTCTGGACGGTTTTGTGAAAGCGGGCTGTCAGTGCGCGGTCGTTGAGTGCTCCTCGGCCGGTATCATGATGGATCGCGTGGCCGGCATCACGTTTGATTATGCTTTGTTTTTGAACATCGTCGAGGGCGATCATATCAGCCCGATCGAGCATAAGAGTTTTGAAGAGTACTTGCATTTTAAGAGTATGCTCATGGATGTGGCCCGTCAGCCCATCGTTTGTTATGACTCGCAGCATCTGGATGCGTTTCTGTCTGAGATCCGAGGCCGCGGTATCACGAATACCGTCTTTTTCGGAACCGGTCCGAAGCCTTCGGATCTGCAACTGCAAGGCACGGAGCAGGCGTTGTTCTACGCGGATAATGTTCGTGAGATCTCCGATAAATTCCGGCCCATGGTACACATGGATGTTTACGAGGAAGGCGCCGCAAATGCGCCCGCTGCTTCCGTAGACGTGAACTTCCCGGGTTTGTATCAGGTGGGCAATGCGATGGCGGCCATCACTGTCACGCGTCTGTTGGGCATCTCCTATGAGACGATTGCGGAGACCCTGAGTCACATCCACGTACCCGGCCGCCTGGACATGGTCTACCAGAGCACGCGTTTTTCCGTTTGCGTCGATTTTGCGCACAACGGCTACAGCACGCGTAATTTGCTTGTTTCTCTGCGGAGATTCCTGCCGAAACGACTGGTGTGCGTATTTTCCGCGGATGGAAATCGTGCATTGTCCCGTAGATTCGAGATGGGCGAGGCTTGCGGAAGACTGGCGGATCTGTCCATTGTGACTTCCGGTCATAACCGCTATGAAACGTTTGAAAATATCTTCCTGACCATTGCTCAGGGGTTGAAACTGACGAAGGGGAATTATGTTGTTATCCCGAATCGGAAGAAAGCCATCCGCTATGCGATCGAACATGTTCAGGAAGGCGATCTGATCGCGATCATTGACCTGGGACAGGAGACGTACCAGGAGATCAATGGTGTGAAGATTCCCTACAGCGACACCGAGTACGTAAAGAAAGTCATCGCGGAGCTGATCCCGCAGGATACGTTGGAAATGCCGTAACGGCGCATTTACCCGGTCATGGACAGGAGAACTATGAGTACATTTGTAAAATTGATCAAAGAGATCTGTGAAGAAAAGGGCATCACCTGCACCGGTTTTTCCGGCGACTGGGCGTTCCTGTTGACGAAGGAAGATAAGAAGGCATTTATCTTCGGCTACCAGTTCGGCCTCGATCTGGCGTCCCAGGCCGCCGTTTGCAAGGATAAGGCGATCGCCGCGGATATGATGAAGCACCTGGGCATCCCTTGCGTCCCGCATACCTGCTTTATGTCGCCTGCACATCCGGAGTATATCTTCGGTGAGAGCGGCTATTACGCCGATATGATCGCACTGCTCAAGAAATATAAAAAAGTAGTATGTAAGGACAATCAGGGGACCGGCGGACATCTGGTGTTTGTGGCGCAGACTCAGAAGGAACTGGAATATGCTGCGCACTGCATCTACGCAGAAGCGCCTTCCATGTGCATTGCCCCCTATGTTCCGATCCGCGATGAACTGCGTTGCATCATGCTCGATGGAAAACCCGCGGTCGTATTTCGCAAGTGCCGTCCGCAACTGATCGGGGACGGGGAGCACAGTGTGCAGGAACTGCTGGCGATGAAGGTGGCGGAGGATCCTGCATTTGCCGACCGGTTACTATCCGGCGAGACCGTTTCCTATGATTTCGAGCATGGCGATAAAAAGCATAAGAAGGGTGCGTACGTGCCGAAGAAGGGCGAGACATACGTGCTGTCCTGGAAGCATAATCTGGGGCAGGGAGCAGCGCCGGAGATTCTGTATTCTTTTGATCATTTGAAGATCCACGTGCCCAATGAGGATCTCGATGCGGTTTCGAAGTCGATCGAACTGGCGAAACAGGTCACGGACGCGTTTAAACTTCGTTTTGTGTCCTGCGACGTGATCCGTACCTTTGATGACCATTACATGATCCTCGAGGTCAATAACGGCGTCATGATGGAGAACCTCGCATCCTATAACGATGCATATTATAAGCTCGCGAAAAAGATCTATACGAAAGCGATCGAAAAGAGCCTGAAGGCATAAAAACAAAGCATTTACAAGCATCATCTTATAGAGCCGGCCGTTTGCGCCGGCTTTTTTGAAAGAAAAACGGGAAAAAATTGAAAAAAATAATAAAGAACCAAATTCAAGAAATTCAAAAAAATTCAAGAAAATATGAGAACCATGCAACCAACTGAGCAAAAAAGTTGATATATATAGTAGAAGGCTACACCTGAAAGGGGGATATATCTATGAAAAGATCCTATACAGTAAGATCCGTAATGATGCTTCTGGCTATATGCATCATGCTTTTCGCTTGCAAACAGAAAGACCCTGAGCCTACGGGCGAAGCAGGCACCGAACCGAAGAGCGGAGCAGAAACGGTTGCTTCTTCGACCCCGTCGAGTGCGAGTACGACCGAAGATCCCAATCAGAGACCTGCCGACGCGGAACCTTTTGTTTGCGAATGGAGCAGGGCGCAGGATAGTTTCCTGACTGAGGACTATATACTATATCATGACAATCACGGGCAGTTGCGGATCTTCGACACTAAGACGAAGAATGACCTGATCTATTGCTTTGATCCTGGATGTGAGCATAAGCAGACCAAGCGATCGATCACCGGAGAAGTCCTGGAACAGGGTTGTATTGCGTATGAACTGTCTTCGAAAACCATTATGATCCGGGACAACAAAATGTATTTTGTCCATGAGAAGGAGATACGTGTCGCGGATCGACAAGGGCAGAACCAGCGTGTGATCGGACAGGTACCCGGATATGTCATGAGCTATGAGGTCTTTTATGTGAAGGATAAACTCTTCCTGATCTGGACTACCGACCACGAAATGATCGAAGTGAAAGAAGATAATGGGGAGTCACGCTGGATCGTGGGAGAACAAAAAGATACGGAGACGGCAGGTATCCTTTGCTTTGACTTGAACAAAAATACCTGGACGAAGGTTTTTGAGGCAGAGGATTATCAATCCTATTTGTACCAGTATGATGTACGTGGAGATCATATGTACTTTGCGTATTGGCACTGGGGCCTTCCCTATATGGATATGAACGGCGAGACTTACGGACGGACGATCCCGGAAGAATACCGGAATCTGACTACGGAAGAGTATAGAGCCGAATTGGACAGACAGTGCTGGGTCGATATCTATGACTATAACAGCGTGACCGGAGAGTTGAAGGCAGCGCTGAAGCAAAAGCATTTGCCGGCAGGGCGTATCGCCATGTGTAAGGATTTCTTTGCGCTTCCGGAAGATGGTGAGACCGTGTTCTACAGATATGACGGAGAAGTTTTCAACCGCATCGAAGGGGCGTTCGTTGTGAATGCATGGAGTGACAGCCATCTGTTATGCGCCCTGGAAAATGATCCGCAAAACTATGTTTTGATCGATGAGACCAGCGGTGTGATCCTGAGAAAAACGGCGAAGCCCATACAGGCCGGGGTTTTATATCCTGCGGCTATTATCGGAAACACCTGCTACGCCTCACTCACCATTGACGGGATCTACAGCATCGGATTTATTCCGACCTCGGATTTTTGGAACGGTGATCTGGGGAACACCGTACAATTCAAGTATTACAATGATTGATAAAGGCAAAATAAATGAATAGGGGTGTTTCTATGAAACTAGTAAAACGAATAACTCTGTTGCTTGTGGTGTTGTGTTTTATGATCACAGCATGCAAAAAAACGGGAGAGATTGAGTCTTCTTTGAAATCTGATAACGCATCCGAAACGGGGGCATTCTCAGGCGAGAGCGTTTCATCTTTCGTATGCTATTGGAATGCACACAACATTGTTTTTTCTTCGGATTACTGCCTATATCACAATGACCATGGTCGCCTTCAAATATTTGATACGAATAGTAAGAAAGATCTTATTTACTGTTTTGATGTGGGATGTGAACAAAAGCAAACCAAACGAAGCATGACTGGTGAAGTACTGGAACAGGGGTGTATCGCCTACGAGATTTCTGCAAAAAGTGTCTTGATGAAAGACGATAAACTGTATTTTCTAAATTACTCCGGTGAATTATGTGTTTCGGACCGACAGGGTGCTAATCGAAGGGTAATCGGGCATTTGCCAGATTATATGAATTATGAAAATATAAGCGACCTTTTTTACTCTGGAGATAAAATGTTTGCAATCTATTACCTTCCATATGAGTTGATTGAGATAAAGGATAATGACGGCAGTTCACATTGGATCTCTGGCGAAAAGAAAGAGAAAGATGTTCGTGGAATGTTTAGTATGGACCTGTCCGATGGTAAATATACGGAGTTTTTCAACGCTGAAAACTATGGATCCTATTTATGCCAGTATGATGTTCGGGGAGATCATGTGTATTTCGCATATTGGTATTGTGATATACCTTATATGGGTATAACGGGCGATACGTTTGGGCTGGTGATTCCTGAGGAACTTATAGAACTAAGCGTTGAAGAATATCGAGATGAAATGCATAAGCGTACATGGCTGGATATCTTTGATTATAATTACAAGACAGGCGAACTGAATACCTGTATCAAACATATGAATATCCCCGAAGGTAATATTGTATTTTGCCGTGACTTTTTTGCACTTTCATATGATAAAATCGCGAAGACCGTATTATATCGCTATAATGGTGAGAGCTTTAATGAATTAGACTATTCAATATATTCTTCAGCATGGAGTGATGAGCATTTATTCTGTTCAAAGCGTGAATCGAATGCACAGGCTTCGAGCATTTATATGCTAGTTGATGAAGCGAATGGAGAGACGATCAGAACTACATCCGAACCCATCCCGAACACTATCATGCCTATAGTAGTCTTTGGGGAAAGTGTCTACTGCTACATGAATTTAACGGGGGATTGGTGTAAAGGATATATACCTTTGGAAGATTTCTGGAATGGTGATATATCGAATGCCGTACAGCTTAATTGCAGTTGACTAATTTATCTGGTTTTAATTAATTATTCGAAAGGAGGGGAGACATGTATACTAATTACAGTTTCGAGGCTTTTCTTAAAGAGATCCCACCATGATGAATTCGAGCTGTTGTTAAAACTAAGAACCATGGAAATGCATTTGTTACGTTACATAAAAAAGAAACACATATTAATGAGGAGACCAGCTATGAAGAATAAGAAGATTATAACATTATTGGTATTTGTTCTTACGTTTGTAGTGTCAACATGTTTTGTTTTTGCGAACGCTTATGACTACGGATATATCGGGTCTATTTTCATTGAAGCAGAGAATGATATTAATCCTGGTCAGACATCTGCTTGGGCAGAAACAAGATCTTCCTACCAGTACACGGATACATATGTAACGGCTACTTTTTACTGGCATAATAACAACACACAAACCTATGGCTCAGATCCTATTTCTGCCGGAAAAGCAGGATATGTGACTGTGAGCCCGAATTCAGCCAGCGGGAAATACTTTTATAGAGTAGTATCCTCTCATAATGCGTGGTACGGAAGTGGGAGTCTATCTTTTTCGAACCTGACCACTGAAGCCCCTTAATCATTCTTTGGTAGATTTATTGAAGGATGGATTATTTGAAAGGAGGCTTTTTGTGAGAACCTGTAAATTCTATATCGTTATGGGCTTGCTGATGATTGCTTTGCTATTCGTTTCGTGCAAAAA
Organism: uncultured Eubacteriales bacterium; assembly: GCA_900319565.1. Taxonomy (GTDB): domain Bacteria; phylum Bacillota; class Clostridia; order Lachnospirales; family Lachnospiraceae; genus UBA1201. The sequence goes on from ONPC01000142.1 coordinate 12,027, forward strand.
TAAAGATGTTCTTGAAGTTACTGATGCACATGAGGTTTCTGAATCTAATCAAGATACATTGTCCGAGATAACGATAGAAAGTATTTCGGGTGAGGATAATAGTTTGTTTCATAGCACATCTGCTGGAGACAATGAGATGGATAACGAACACGTCAAGTGGGCGATCCATGTTTATCCGCGTTTCTCAGTAGAATTGCAACAGGCAATAATCCATTTCATTGAAGAAAGAGGAATCTGTGAAGAAATTGAATTCATTTATGTTAGTGAAATGGGAGACGACTACGCAGAGTGGTTAAATGAACAGAAAATTACAGGAATGGCTCCGGATATTCTTTCTTCGGTATATTGGTTGAATGGAGCGTATGATGCCGCTGATTTTGTGACGAGTGAATTCCTTCCATTGAACGAATATTTATCCTTAGATGGACGTGATCTCTATAATAACTTCAGTTCCTTGGAATGGGAACAAAAAAAGGTTAACGGAGTCATTTATTCGATCCCGACACGTTTTAGTAATTTAAATGAAATGTACGTTTATGTTGATAGGCAATATGCAACCCTGTTTGAGAATTCCTTTGATGGTACATACGATTCATTAAGAGACATCTGTCTTTCCTGTGGGAAGGAAGATGCAATCATAGCATCCTACTTATTTGGCGTTGATGAAGTAACAGCTTTTTTAGGATATAAAAACGATCTTTTGGCATCTTATGGGATTTCATCAGGAAGCTTTGATGATTTGACAAAGGATAGTAGATTAGCTTCACTTTTGCGTACGATTTATTCTGATTTTCAAAATGGAGTTCGAGTTGCCGGTATTACGCCAGATAATATTCCGAGTAATACATTCGCTTATATCTCTTCTGATAAGGTTGAAGATGATCGATTTAAGGAGTATATTCTGTGCCCAAACCTTTTCACTACGGTAACAGGAATATCTTTTGGTGTTTTAGCTTCTTCTCCACGAAAAGAACTCGCACTTCAAGTTTTAGCAGCGTGTTGTTCAGATCCGGAAATGGCCTCATATATTTATTGGGGTAATCCAGATAAAAACGGATGGGCTGCCAGAACTGAATACTATAACGATTGCAGTGAAAGCCTGATTACAGGATTTCTTCCAAATCTTTCACAGGAAGAACGTAAAATAGTAAGTCAGTATAATAAGGATGTGACCCGTTTGGTCGAGCAGATGGTTACGATTCAGTCGAACCAGGTTAAAGTCAATTCCAATTACACGCGTGTGCTGGAAAGCTTTTTTAATAAAAGCAGAGACTATGGAAACGTATTTGATGAGATTAATAACCAATTGAATGAGTGGAGAAGCAGATGAACATCTGATATCTGATAAAGCTGCGTTGCAGGACCCTTCCTGCGGCGCGGCTTCTTCGTTTACGTGCTTGCATTTTCCGAGGAAAAAAAGTATAATAAAATGTAAACTTTCCGCGGAGGTTTCCCATATGCTGAATTTTGAAGAAGAATTGGCGAAATTTAAGCCGAGCCTCGAGTTAAAGGATACCGAGGAGACGATAAAGAATACCCCTTTGGTCGATGTTACGGACATTCTGGCCAGGATTCTGAAGGATGCAACGGATAAGGAGTAAAGCATGGAATGTTTGATATGCGGAGCGAAGCTGTCCAAGCAGGATGTCTGCCTGACCTGCGGAACCGATATCCGGCTGTATCGAGAGATCATTCAAACGTCGAACCAGTATTATAATCTCGGACTGGAGCGGGCGAAACGTCGGGATCTGACCGGTGCGCTGACGGCATTGCACCAATGTTTAAACTTGAATAAGAAAAACTACGAAGC
>ONPC01000225.1 GCA_900319565.1 uncultured Eubacteriales bacterium
GCCTGGTTCACTGCAAAACCTTTTGCAGATATGCGATCAGTGTGTTCGCCATGCGCTTATGCGACTCCCGGCCGGGATGCATGCGCGAGCCGAAGGCGTCCGCTGCCGTGTTCGGCAGGCGAAGCAGATCCACGTTCTTATCGCCGGTGCGATCCGAATATTCATGAATTGCCTGCTTCAGGTACGGCATCAGGCCGTCGCCGAGGGCGCCATAGCACCAGACGATCTTCGCGTCCGGGTTCTTCATGCGCACCAGCCCCAGGAAGCCATCGACCGCGCGTACGATGCGGAGCACGCTCGCCGTCTCATAAGTACCGTCTGCATTCAAAAGTTGGGCGTAGGTCTTCCCGGTTTGGGGATCCGTATACGGCGCGTTGTGGAACGCACCTTCATCGTTCGTCCCGAGGTTGATGACCACCACTTCCGGCTGCCAGCTTGAAAAATCATATTCATTCATCGAGCCCTCGGAGGCATTTTCCTCGCCGGACGCCGCGCCGCAGACCTTCGTATAGATCTCGGGAAGCGTCGTGTGGATGTTGTTGTCCCATCCGCAGTACACGCCCCAGCCGCTCTGGGAGATCAGATGGTAATCCGCGTCGAACGCCTTCGCGACGTAGTTCGCGTAGTGCTCGCAAGTTCCGAAAAACATTGGAATCCAGTCCATCTCCTCATGCGCGCCGTTCAGGCCCTCGCCGCTGGTAATGCTATCGCCGACGAACTCGATCTTATGCTTCTTCGGCGGGACGGGCAGGAATTTGCCATCCGCAGACAGGCTATGGATCACAAAACGGCTCGGGTTTTCGCCGAGCGCCTGCATTTCCTTAAACAAACGCACGGTCTTCACCGTCGCCGGGTTCATCCCACGGAAAATGCAGATGTCCTGCCCGCCGCGTTTCAGCATCATGCGCGCGACCTGGCAGCCGTTCACTTCGATCGCCAGCCACTGTTCGTACAGATCGTACTCTGTCTCAATGCGGACCCAGAGTTCGCTCGCCGCAACCTTAAACTCAATGCCCGAGGCCGACCAATACAGCAAGATTGGGCCGTCGCCCTTCCAGTCCGTACGACCGTAGATGTGCAGCGGGATCTCGTCTGGTCCCAAAGTTCTTAATTCTCTCATGCGCTATCTCCTGTCTGGATTCTATTTTTCACTTCCCCACCTATTCCGCAGTTTTCGGCTCCCCAGGTGGGGTTTCTAACTTGTTGTTCTTCACTTTCCCACCTGTTCTTCAGTTTCCGGCTCTCCAGGTGGGGTTTTCGAATCCATCACACCGGGCTCGGGATCTTTCCGGTCAGGTATTTGATGGCTTCCTTCAGGCCGTCCACGGACAGCTTGTAGCTCGGGATCAGGCCTTCGATGGCCGTGACCGCCTCCATCCAGCCGATGGAGGAAGAATACGAAACCTTACGGGGGTTCAGCCAAACCACCTTCTTATAGTTTCGTTTAAACATTTCCAGCCACTCGTAGCCGCTGTAGCCGCCGTTCGGGCCGCGGTAGTTGCCACTGGTGGAATACAGTTCCTCCGGCGCCATCTGCGCATCACCGACGATGATGACCTTGTAGTCCGAGTCCAGGTTTTTGAATACCCAGCGGGTGTCCACCCAGTCTCCGGTCATGCACTCCGGCGTCTTATACAGCGTGCTGTACAGACAGTTGTGGAAATAATACGTCTTAACGTCTTTGAAATGGTTCGCTTTGTTTACCGCCTGGAACAGGTTGTTACAAAGCGTCGAAAACGGGATCATGGTCCCGCCCGAGTCAAAAAGCAAAAGAAGCTTTACGGTATTCTTACGCGGCTTCTGCCATTCGATCTTCAGATAGCCGCCGTTATTGCACGTCGAGTCGATGGTGCCGTCCAGATCGAGTTCGGTCTTCGCCTCGTCAATGCGTGACGAAAACTGCCGAAGCTGACGGAACGCCGCCTGAAACTGGCGGTAGTCGAGCGCCTTATCCCGGCGAAAATCGCGGTACCGCTCCTCGCCGATAACCATGAAGGCCGATGACAGTCCGGGCTTGCCGCCCATGCGGATGCCGCCCTTCGCGCGTCCGGAATTACCGAAGGCCGATGTGCCACCGGTGCCGATCCAGTGCCGCCCGCCGTCATGACGCGTATTCTGCTGCGCCAGACGCTCGCGGAGCTGCTCATTGACCGTTTTCGCATCCCGCTTTTCGCGGCGCTTCTGCGCCTCCTCCGCCATGTGCTGCTGCTCCTCTTCGCCGGGATCGTCCCGCTCGAGCCAGCGCATGACGTGCTCCGGAATGTTCTCCGACTTCACATCCTTGAAGTATTCCTTAAACGCCAGGTCGAATTTGTCGAAATCCGCCTCGCTCTTCACCAGAATCATTCGCGCCAAATAGTAGAAATTCGTCAGCGACGCGCCGCAGAGCTGTTTCTCCAGTGCCTCCATCAGCGTGAGCCATTCGGTCAGGGAAACGTGCACTCCTTTTGCTTTCAAAATGTAGAAAAATGGAGTAAACATTCTACCTCCTGTTCGCCTTAACGGTCTCCAGATCTTCGTCCTTCTTAACGATAACGCCCACAAACGGCAGCTTCTTCTGGATCTCCTCCGGGCTGATGCCGCCGCGCATCAGCGCGTTTAGCCAGTCCAGAAGCTCCGATGTGCTGGGCTTCTTACGAATGTCGCGCATGCCGCGGATCGAATAGAACGCCTTCATGGCTTCGCTAAGCAGCTGCTCGTCGATGTCGGTGAAATGCGCTGCCACGATGTCGCGCATGAGTTCCTGGTTCGGAAATTCGATATAGTGGAAAATGCAGCGGCGCAGGAACGCGTCCGGCAGCTCCTTTTCCGCATTGGACGTGATGATCACGATCGGGCGGTGCTTCGCCTTCACCGTGCGTCCGGTCTCATGGATATAGAACTCCATCTGGTCCAGCTCCCACAAAAGGTCGTTCGGGAACTCCAGGTCCGCCTTATCGATCTCGTCGATCAGAAGCACGACCTGCTCGTCGCTCTCGAATGCTTCGCAGAGCTTACCCGGCTTGATATAACGGGCAATGTCATCCACGCCTTCGTTTCCGAACTGGCTGTCGTACAGGCGCTGCACCGTATCGTACATGTACAGGCCGTCCTGCGCCTTCGTGGTAGACTTGATGTTCCAAATGATCAGCGGCTTATTCAGGCTCTTTGCGATGGCCTGCGCCAGCATGGTCTTACCGGTGCCGGGCTCGCCCTTGATCAGGAGCGGCTTCTGAAGAGCGATCGCTACATTGACCGCGGCTAAAAGCTCCTCGCCGGCTACATAATCTACGCTGCCCTGAAAGTTCTGAAATTCACTCATAAATTCCTCCGTATGTCGTTGTTTATATATAGTTCTGTAATTCTCTCTTTAAAGCGGTGTCTTTATTTCTCCACCTGCTTTTCACAGCCTGCAGTTTCCGCCGTCCCTGGCGCGGTGCCTTTATTTCTCCACCTGCTTTACCATGGATCGCAGGATGGACAGCAAGCCTTCGCCGAGGCGCTCCCCGTGGGCGATCTGCTTCGCCGTCGGCGCATCGTCCGTGATAATGTTATCCACGCCGATCGCCGTCATCTCCTTCATGGAGTTTAAGTCATTGACCGTCCAGACGTGGACCTCCATGCCGCACTCATGCGCCCGCTCCACCAGATGTTCCGTCACATTGGTGTACTTCATGCTCAAAAAGTCGATCGCGTCGGACTGTGGCACGTCGCCGATGGTAACCTTCAGGATCTGACCGGTCTTGATGTCGGGGTTCAGTTCCTTCACGCGCTCCAGATACTTCAGATCCGTGCATGTCACGACGCACTGGTTGACGAAATCCAGATCCTCGATCATGGCGACGGTTTTGTCGACCACGTCGGGAGTCCTAGCGTTCGTTTTGATCTCGATATTCAGTTTGATCTGACCACGGCACATGAGGATCGCGTCCTCCAGCGTCGGGATCCGGACGTCCGAATAGCCCTTCTTTCCGGCCGATGCATCCAGCTCCAGAAGTTCCTCGTAGGTCTTCGTGTACGCAACGACCGCCCTATCACAGGTTCGCAGCGTCGACATGTCATGAAGCAGGAACAGCACGCCGTCCGATGACTCCTGCACGTCGATCTCCGCATAGTCCGCGTACTGATCCATGGCCAGTTCCAACGCCTCAAGCGTGTTCTCCGGCGCGTATTTCGATGCGCCGCGGTGCGCGGTGACCGCAACACCCGTCATCATGTCGGACAGGTTGTAATCACCGGTCATGTACGAGCGCACGACCATGTGCAGCTCGAGGATGCCGAGCGTCACGACGATGGCCAGCGCCACCCGCCGGTGCAGCAGGTGCAGGTGCTTCGTCTTCTCGGCGAAACGCCGTTTCATCTCGTTCCGTCCCACCTTCTGTTCTTCCAGCACGTGCGCCAACGAGTAGAGCCCAGCCAGGTTCACCGTCGTACTGATGAAGCCGGCCAGAAAACCGATGCACAGATAGACGCGGTTTCCGTGGTCAATGATGCGCAGCATGGTGTAGCCACGTTCCGGCGTCAGGGCAATGAAGATCGACACCCCGCAGATCAGGACCGCCGAGATCAGGAGCAACAGCCCCCAGGCGATCAGGTTCCAAAGCAGGATGTATGCAACATTTCGAAAGAAACGACCGCGATGGTATTTATGCAGGACCGAGCCGGAAATTTCTGCAGCCTCGGGCGCAGCCTCTTCCTGCTCTTTTTTATCGTCATCCCGCAAAAAACGCAGGGCCATCGAGAAACCGAATACCAAAAACAGGATGAATAAAACGCCAATCACGGAAAGCAGGATCGGCACGCCGCCGCGAGCCATGACCAGACGTTCTGCCACATAGTTCGACGCCTGGACCTTAACGACGCCGGCCGCCAGCATCAGAAGATTGATCGAAGGCAGACAGATCGTCACCAGGGCAAATGTCTTCCCGCGCCCACGCATGCGGCGAAGCATCACCAGGCCTTCGAGAAGCATTTCCCATGAGTTGATCTTCATGTTGTTCGCCGAATACTCGAAGCAGATCAAAAGCGCTCCGTACTCCAGCATGCACAGCACGATGATCACAGCCACCGAAAACAGCAGTACGACAATGGTCATGGGATGTGACAGAAAACGAAAGATATTCTGGTTCGTGATATAGCGCATCTTCTGAACACGCATGGACAGGCGCAGCAGAAACGCCGCCCCCGGCAGCACTGCCAGCCAGGTCCCTATGCGGAAGATCAGTTCAAACACCATTAAGGACAGGAAATTCTTACGAAGCACCATGCCCATTTTATCAAAAACGACTTTCATATCGAAATTTACTCTTTCCCGTGTCGGTCCGGTAAGCGTGCCCCTTCATCGGCATCGCAGCCGGTCCGAACTGTCCCGGATTTACTCAGGGCCGCGCACGAAGGCGTCACCGTCTCGTGCTCCCACTGCCCCGACTTTCATTATATCAGAATCACACAGGCACGTAAAGCAAAAAACCATGGGAAATCCGCTTGACTTTTTCAAACTTCTGTTGCATAATAATGCATGTGTCAGGTCGGCGGTGCCGACCCTTATACAATGTTGGTTTGCTCCGCAAATCCCCGAGGCTCGAAATTATTCGTATCCCCGTGCTATACCGCACGTTGATCCGAGGATAATTTCTCACATGATGGGGTCGGCGGTGCCGACCCCATCATATGGAGACGTATCGAAGAGGCCATAACGAGCTTGACTCGAAATCAAGTTGTCGGGTAACCGGCACGCGGGTTCGAATCCCGCCGTCTCCGCTACGGAAAAAAGAGGCGCGTTGCGCCTCTTTTTTTGTGCCCAAAACGCTGGTACATTCATAGCCAGAGTCTCTTTTGGCTTGTTCCGGCTAACTACGCCACTGGTTTTTCCCTGTTAGTTAGCCGCTCTCCTCGCTCTCCCGTCTCATTTCTCCTGTTCCGGCTAACTACGCCACTGGTTTTTCCCTGTTAGTTAGCCGCTGCCTTCCCATTCCGGCCCCATTCAGCTAAGATTGGCTAACTAAATACGCATTTCTTCAGCTTCAATTAGC
>ONPC01000145.1 GCA_900319565.1 uncultured Eubacteriales bacterium
AGAACATGATGGAAGCAGAGGTTTTCTGGTATTCGCAGATGCATGAAAAGACAGACATCCTCTGCCCTGAGGTTTATGTTGCCGATTATTCCAAAGAGATCATAAAAAGCTACTGCTTTATCATGGAGATGATGCCGGGAGGACCGCTTTGGGAGATGGGCTTTTCCGCGGAGAAATATGAAGCGGTTCAGAAGCAGAAAATCGGCATGCTCACGAAAATTCACAGGATTGCCAATGACGGCTACGGGTACATCCAGACGGGGCTTTCGTCCTCCTGGTATGAGGCTCTGAGAAATATGGCGGTCAGGTTGATTGATGACTGTAAAAGCCTTGGCCATGAAACGCCTGATGGAGAGCGGTTTGTACGACTGATTGACAAACACAGGAAGCTGCTAGAGACTGTTCCATGCAGAATGGTGAACTTTGACCTGTGGGACAGCAATGTCCTCTATAATCCGGAGACCGGAAAGATCTGCTGGATCGATCCGGAACGCGGCTTTTGGGGCGATCCGGTTGCTGATTTTATAACGCTCGGTTCCGGGCAAAAAGCCCCTCTTTTGGCGAAGCAGAAGGAACTGGATATCTATAACGATATGGCAGAGGAGAAGATCTTCCTGACTGAGAAGACAGAGATCCGGTACGCCCTTGCGGTTTGTTATCTTGCGCTTATCGAAGAAGTCGAACGATATGTCAGATACGAGCCGGACAATCCTACTTACATCAGGAACACTGTTGATTCGAGAGAAATGTATGACATGGCATTCGGGATCCTCTGAAGGATTTTAAAGAGAGAATTATGATGCAATCCTGGCGTTTGCCGAATGGGGCCTGACACGGGACGATATCGGAAAGGATATTGACAGCGAGGTATTCGGCCTGATCGAAAGCACCAACTTCAAAATGTTGTGCGGCGAACCGTTGCTTTTGAGAAATCTGGTTAAACTGGGACACGATCAGGAAGAAGTTGTGAAAAATGAGATCGACCGTGTTCTCGGACTGATTCAGGAAGATGTCGGCTTTCGGTGCATCAGCACCAACAAGAAGATCAATGATCCCAGAAAGCCTCATAAGAGCTGCGCGCGCCTGACGGTGGAATACTTACTGCTGGTTGTGGAACTTGCGCTTAAGGGGTACAGGCCGGAATGCTCCGACGCCCTGGTACATTACTTTACCAAACGAAACATCTTCTACCGGACAGACGATATGCAGACACCCATGGTAGACGTGATGTTAGGGACATTCTATCCGCCCGATCCCATCAAGATCGGAGCACATCAGATTATATATGCTCTTCGAGTATTGGGATGTAAACCTGATTCAGAAGCCATGCAGACCGGGTATAGAGTACTGGATCAGCATAGGTTGGAAAACGGCAGATATGTGCTGACTGCGTCCAAAAGCGTGCCGGCATTTAAAGTAGGAAATGTCGGAGAAGAGAACAAGAGGGTAACCTTGTACGCCTATATGGCGCTTGGATTTGAAGAAGCCCTGTTTGATTTTAACGGGATCCGTAACTGATTCGGAGGTGAGGACTATGATAAAACCGAAACGATTGAAAAAGGGAGATACGGTCGCGATCGTAAGCCTGTCATGGGGCGGACTGGGTGACGCAGGTCTGATTCACAAATATCACATTGCGAAAGAGCGTCTGGAACGTGATTTCGGATTAAATGTCGTGGCTATGCCGCACGCTCTTAAAGGAAGCGAGTTTGTCTACGCACATCCGGAGCTTAGAGCGAAAGACTTAATGGATGCATTCTCGGATGCATCCATTAAAGGCGTTTTTTGCGCCATAGGGGGCGATGATTCCGTAAGATTACTGCCATATGTGGATCTTGAGATTATCCGGAATAATCCGAAGATCTTTATGGGGTATTCAGATACTACGGTCACTCATTTTATGATGAATAAAGCCGGAGTGGTTTCCTATTACGGGCCGTCGGTCATGGCGGAGTTCGGCGAGTACGTTCAGATGTTTGACTATACGGCAAATGCGGTGAAAGCTCTGCTGTTTGAAGATTCGAACGGGTATGAGATCCCTTCTAGCGAATACTGGTCAGACGATCATGTGCCGTGGTCCGAAGAAAACGTAAACCGGAAAAAGAGCACACGACCGGAGAGGCATCATTACGAAGCGCTGTCGGGAAGCGGAAGCATCAGAGGTAAATTATCCGGCGGATGCCTGGACGTATTCCCGATGATCGTCGGAACTAATATATGGCCTGCGCCTGAGGAATGGCAGGATAAGATACTCTTGGTTGAAACAAGCGAAGAAAAGCCGAGTCCGGATCTGGTCAAGTATTATCTGAGAAACCTGGGAGCGCAGGGAATCCTCAGCCGAATTCGTGGCATCGTCGTCGGAAAACCTCAGGATGAGGCGTTCTATGAGGAGTACAAAGAGGTATATCGGACCGTGTTAAATGAGTTTGCCTGTCCGGATTTACCGATCATTTACAACGTAAACATAGGTCACGCCGCCCCGACGGGAATCCTCCCGTTAGGTATTGAATATGAGATCGATCTGGATAAAAAAACGATCCGGTTACTCGAATCGGCGACGGACTAGATAATAACAGGAGAATATAATAGATCAAGGAGATCGTAAAGATGATCAATGCGAACGTAGAATACACATATTTTGCACTGGAGGAAAGGCCGGAATTAAAGGATATGGCAGCAGACTGGTTCCATAAAAAGTGGGGCGTGCCGAAGGAAGCCTATCTGGAATGTATGACGGATTACCTGGAAGGAAAGACAAAAAACGGATGGTACCTGTGTATGCTCGGTGACCAGATCGTGGGTGGCCTGGGAGTCATAGAAAATGATTTCCACGACCGAAAGGATCTGCGCCCCAATGTGTGCGCGGTATATACGGAGGAGGCGCACCGCGGCCAGGGCATAGCCGGGAAGCTTTTGGATCTCGTGGTCAGTGACATGAAAAAGAAGGGAGTATCCCCGCTTTATCTGGTGACCGATCACACAGGCTTTTACGAACGTTACGGATGGGAGTTTTTCTGCATGGCACAGGGAGACGACGAGCCGGAGCAGACGCGATTGTACATCCACAGATAACGGCAGGCAGCACAGAGGGATACAGAAACGATATGATCATTAATACAGGACAGAGAACCGATATACCGGCATTTTATGCCGAATGGTTCGCAAACAGATTAAAAGAGGGATTTGTATGTGTTCGTAATCCATATAATCCGAGCCAGGTAAATCGATATCGGCTGGATCCGTCTGTAGTTGACGTAATAGGTTTTTGTACCAAGAACCCGGCACCGATGTTCCCTTATATGGATCTGTTAAAAGGTTTCGGACAGTATTGGTTCGTGACATTGACCTCCTACGGGAGGGATATTGAGCCGAATGTTCCGGATAAGCATCGTCTGATAGAAGATTTCAAGACATTATCGGATCTGGTGGGGGTGGATTCCATCGGATGGCGGTATGATCCGATCTTTTTGTCGGATAAGTATACATTCGAGTATCATTTACATGCATTTCGCCAGATAGCGGAAAGCCTTAAAGGATATACGAAGACGGTCGTTATCAGTTTTATCGATCTGTACCCTAAGGTCAGAAAGAATTTCCCTGAGGTCAGAGAAGTTTCACAGCCGGAACGATTAAGGTTGGGCAAAGAGATCATAAAGATCGCATCGGAATGCAATATGATCGTAAAGCCGTGTGCGGAAGGAGATGAACTCGCCGCGTATGGAGCTGATTGCAGTGGGTGCATGAAGATCCAAGATTATGAAAAGGCCATCGGTAAACGGCTGATTCCGCCTAAGAAAAAGGGCGCACGAGCTGAGTGCGCCTGTTATCTTTCTTGTGATATAGGGGCCTATAATACTTGCCTGCACCTCTGTAAGTATTGCTATGCAAATGCAGAACCGACAGTTGTTTTTGCACAGAACCGGTTGCATGATCCGAAGTCTCCGTTTTTGATCGGTGATCAAATGGAAGGAGATAAAATACATGACGTACCGCAGGAATCGTGGATCGACTTGCAGGAGAGTCTGTTCTGAAGAGGGATAGAATTATTGGGTGGGGATGAACCCCGGGAGATTGGAAGAATTATGGTTTTACTGGTGATCGATGTTCAAAAAGGAATTACGGACGAACGGCTTTACGGGTTTCAAACGTTTGAAGCCAACCTAAAGCAATTGATCAATACAGCCCGAAGATATGGGGTCGAAGTGGTCTATGTCAGGCATGACGACGGACCCGGCTCTGGCTTCTCAAAGGGAGACAATGCGTTTGAGATCTATGACGGAGTTGCTCCGAAGTGCGGCGAAAAGATCTTTGATAAAAAGGTCAACAGTGCTTTCCATGCATCGACCGGGCTGGAACTGTACTTAAGATCAAAGAATGTAAAACGGGTGATCGCGGTCGGTTTGCAGACCGATTACTGCGTGGATGCGACCGTTAAAAGCGGCTTTGAAAAAGGCTTCGAAATGATCGTGCCGCAAGGCTGTAATTCCACACGAAGCAATCCGTATATGGATGCCGGTACCGTATATGATTATTTCAATATGATCATGTGGCCGGGCCGGTATGCGACATGCCCTTCGGTTTCGGAAACGATCGGGATGATACAGGCTTATAAGAAGAGTGAAAGTCCATTCCGGATCAACGACTGCGGATCACAGGAGATAGAAACGAAACGGCTTTTGTTGCGTCCGTTTCGCCAGGAGGATGTGCAGTCGGTGCTTCGAAACTGGGCAGGAGATGAAGATGTCCAAAAAATGTACGGCGAGCCGGTTTACGATACGCCGGAGAAAGTACAGGGCCTTCTGGAGAAATATATAACCGCGTATCATTCCGGCTTTTCCTTTCGCTGGGCTGTAGTTGAAAAAGAGTCCGGTGAATGCATTGGCCAGATCGCCTATTTCCTGGTCGATAAATCCGGTGGCTGGGGCGAGATCGAATACTGTATCGGCAGAGCCTACCAGGGAAAGGGGTATGCGACGGAAGCGACCCGGGCAGTCACTCGCTATGGTTTCGAGACGATCGGTTTCAACAAGGTTCAGATCTGCGTCCGCCCCTCCAATATAAAGTCCAAAAGAGTGATAGAGAAATGCGGCTTTACGTATGAGGGTACCCTTCGGGATTACTTCTTTATAGACGGAAAGTACGAGGGCAGGATGTATTATTCAATAAAGAAAAACGAATGGCAGAACGGAAAATGATACCGGCGCAAGTTCATTTATAATAGTTCTTGAGGTTGACATGCGGCCTGCGGGTACGTATAATCAAAGAGAATATGTTTACCAAACAGGAAAGGAGCATATCTTTTTATGAGAATCAGAGTTGTTAAGGCTCAGTAGTCTGAGCTTAAATAAATGTGAATCGTAAGCTCAGATGAATCCTAAGAGAAAGACCATTAGGAGGAACATTATGAGCTATATTAAGGCAGAGAGTGTGCTGCCGAGAGAATTAATAGAGACGATTCAGCAATATGTAAACGGAAAACTGATTTATATTCCATGCAGGGAGAAGCAGGAGTGGGGCAGCTTGACCTCCGCGAAGGCGTTCTTTCGTGAGCGAAACGAAAGGATCTATGAGGCCTATGAGGACGGAATGAGTCTGCCGGAGATCGCCCGCAGTTTTGCCCTGTCGGAAAAAAGCATTCAGAGGATCGTAAGGGATCAACGACCGGCCTTTAGAGAAGGCATTGAGACCGTCTGATCACTCGGAGATCCGGGTATTCTATCGTTGCGGAGGTTGCGGTAAGAAGCAGGAGTTTATCAATTCCTGTAAGTTCAGGGTAAATGCCAATGGAAAAAGCATTGACGTTTGGCTGATCTATCGCTGCAAGAAATGCAAGCATTCCAAAAACCTCACGATCTACGAAAGGGTGCGCCCGGGAAAGATCCCCGCGGATCAGTATGAACGCTTTTTGGATAACGACATGGACATGGCCCTGGAATATGGCAGAAATATAGATTTTTTGAAGAGAAACAATGCTGAATTCAAATGAATATCGGCCGGGCGCAGGTCCGGCCGATAACTATAAACAGAACTATGAGGAATACAAAATGCAAACAGAGACCGAGCGCCTGATCATCCGGTCGTTTCGGCCGGGCGATGAAAAAGCATTTGCCGAAATGGCGAAAGACGGAAGCCTCCGTGAGATCGGTTTCGGTGTTGATTTTCAGGATTGGATGGGAGACTGGGCGGCCGAAGCAGCGGAGCTGACGAAGAAGGACGATGCGAGGACGGATTATATCCCGTGTACGGTCGTGCTTCGATCAACCGGCGAGATCGTCGGAAATGTCGGCTGTACGTACTTCGATGACCTGAAGAAGGTGGGGATCTGCTATTTTGCCGGTTCTGCGTACCGAAAGCAAGGTTACATTTCCGAGGCGGTAAAGGCCTATTTACCGTTCTTCTTTGAACATTACAACGAAAACGAGATCATTGCCACGATCCGAGATACAAACCTGCCGTCATGGAAGACGGCGGAAAGGTGCGGCTTTCGGCTGACCGAAGTCAAAATGTATAAGGACGTGGGAGATGAAGAGGAAGACTTGTATCGCTTCTATACCTACATAAGACCGACCGAGGCCGATTTTTAACGGAGACAAACATGAGAGAACATATTACGCATCCGATCCCGCCGTTTTACGACCGGGCTTCGAGAATATTGATACTGGGCAGTTTTCCGTCGGTAAAATCCAGGGAGCAGATGTTTTTCTACGGGCATCCGCAGAACCGCTTCTGGAAGGTGATCGCCCAGGTGTTTGAAGACGCGGAGCCGGTCACGATCCCGCAGAAGAAGGCCTTTCTGACGAAGCATCGGATCGCCATGTGGGACGTGATCGGTTCCTGCGCCATCGAAGGCTCCGCGGATTCCAGCATAACCAATGTTACGGCCAATGATCTTTCGGCCATCCTGGACCATGCAGGCATTCGGGGCATCTTCGTAAACGGAAAGACGGCGGAGAGATACTACAAAAAATATACAGAGCCGAAGACCGGGGTGCAGGCGGTATGCCTGCCTTCCACAAGCCCGGCCAATGCCGCGTGGAGCGTGGAGCGGCTCGTCGGGGCCTGGCGTGAGGAGATCGATAAGGTGCTTTAAGTAAGCAGAGAGGGGGACATATGTTCAGTTATATAACATTTCCGGGCGGTAGATCCAAGGCACTCACCTTAAGCTACGACGACGGCCGGAGCCAGGATCGCAGACTGGTGGAGATCCTTAATAAATTCGGGATACGGGGAACGTTTCACTTGAATTCCGGCTGGATGGATCCGGAGCTCGTGCGCATGCGCGAAGAGGCAGCCCGGCTGTACGAAGGGCATGAGATCGCGACGCATTCATTGACCCATCCGACGCTGACGGGGCTTTCCGACACGGCAGTTGTGACGCAGATCCTGGAGGATCGGAAGAACTTAGAGAAACTGACCGGACAGATCGTTCGCGGGCATTCCTATCCGAACGGCGCATATAATGAACGCGTAAAGCAGATCCTTAAGAACCTGGGAATCGCTTATGCGCGGGTGGTTTCTCCTACGGGCGACTTTGAGCTGCCGCAGGACTTTTTGGAGTGGCATCCGACCTGCCATCACGGGGATCCCAACCTTATGAAACTGGCCCGGACATTTGCCGAATTCAACAAGCCGCAGTATTTGAAACTGTTTTACGTCTGGGGGCACAGCTATGAATTCGACCGGGACTCCAACTGGAACGTGATCGAAGAATTCTGTGAATATATGGGCGGACGCGAGGACATCTGGTACGCGACCAATCTGGAGATCGTAGATTACATGAATGCGGTGCGCGGCCTGATCTATTCGGCCGACGGGACCACGGTGTATAATCCCAACGCGCTCGATGTTTGGATACGGAAGTTATCGGATACAAGTCCCGAGCTTGGCGAAGCGGTGCGGGTGCCCGGCGGCGCGACGATTTGCCTGGCATAGAGGCTCCGATAGAGAATAATAAATTGAAGTAAACCCTGAGTTGAAATTTGCAGGACAAATTCTGAAATATCGGGGTTGACAATTCGAAAAAAAGCCTATATAATTAACCATGTCAACGCGAATTGACATAAGAATATAAACAAATACGCAAAAGCGGGAAAGGAGGTAACCAAATGACGATTCGCAGTTTTTTCAAACACAATACGAACAGTATATTGGTCAATGCCTCCTGGAGCTGCGATGAATAGCTCGGCGCTCATTCTGTGTCCGAAAGGACACGTATGTTTTTGCATGCCGTGATATTTACCCCGATACCGGAAGGTGTCGGGGTATTTTTGTTTTCAAAACCGACGCTTTCGGATGTAAAGGGAACTTCGGAAGGCGACCTGCTTGGAAAAAAGGAGGCGGTCTTCATGTTTCAGATTAAAAACGTAACACTTATACATAAAAAGGATTTGAGAACCATTTTGGAAGGGTTCTCGTTAGTGCTCAATCCGGGCGATCGCGCCGTGATGATCGGTGAGGAGGGAAACGGAAAGTCCTCATTGATGAAATGGATCTTCGATCCGGACCGGGTAGAGGACTATCTGGAGTGCTCAGGCGAAAGGATCCTGAGCGGAGAAAAACCCGGGTACCTTCCGCAGGAACTGGCGGAGGAAGACAAGACGAAGACGGTATGTGAATTCTTTATGGAAAGCCCGGAATTCCTGGACATGCCGCCGAAGGAACTGGCGCGTCTGGCGCGGGAATGCCATGTCGAACCGGAGTTTTATTACCGGGATCAGCAGATGCAGACGCTGTCCGGCGGCGAGCGTGTAAAGGCGCAGATGCTGCGCATTCTGTGCGAGCATCCGACCATCCTGTTACTGGATGAACCGTCGAATGACATTGACATCGAGACGCTGGAATGGATGGAAGAACTGATCCGCGGATGGCCGAACGCGGTGTTATTCATTTCCCATGATGAGACGCTGATCGAAAGGACGGCGAACCGCGTGATCCATTTCGAACAGATTCGCCGAAAGACCGTATGCCGGCACACGGTGGCAAATGTTTCCTACCGGCAGTACATGGATGAACGCATGCACGCGATGGAGAAACAGGAGCAGGAGGCGCAGAATGAACGGCGTGAGAAGCGGATCCGCGACGAAAAGATCCGCCGCATGGAGCAGAGTGTCGGGGCGAAACTGAACAACATCAGCCACGCCGAACGGGATGCCATCGGACGGCTCCTGAAGAAAAAGATGAAGAACGTCAAGTCGATGGAAAAACGGTTCGAGCGCGAGAGCGAGAATATGACCGAGATGCCGGAGCAGGAGGAGGCCATCTTCTTTAAACTCGGTGACGCAAACAGTGCGATCCCCTCCGGGAAATGGGTCGTTTCGTGCGAGATCCCGGTATTGACTACAGTCGACGGAGACCGGGTCCTGGCGGAGCAGGTCAGTCTGAAACTGCGCGGGTCTGAAAAGGTCGGCATCATCGGGAGCAACGGCTGCGGCAAGACGACGTTGATCACGAAACTGGCAGAGGAACTGCTGGGCCGGACCGACCTGCGGGCGCAGTACATGCCGCAGAACTATGAGGAACTGCTGAACCTGAATGAAACGCCGGTGGATTATCTGGATACGACCGGAGACAAAGAGGAACGCACCCGGATCCGGACCTATCTGGGGTCGCTTAAGTATACAGCTGACGAGATGGACCATCCGATCCGTGAACTTTCGGGCGGACAGAAGGCAAAGGTATTGCTCTTAAAACTTTCCCTGTCCGGAGCGAACGTGCTGATTCTCGATGAACCGACGCGGAATTTTTCGCCGCTGTCGGGACCGGTGATCCGGCGGATGCTTAAGGAGTTCCCGGGGGCGATCATCAGTATATCCCACGACCGAAAATATCTGGCGGAGGTGTGTGAGACGATCTACCGACTTACACCGCAGGGCCTGATCCCAGTGTCGAAGGAAAGCCTGCACATGGAGGAACAGAAATTATGATCAAACAGTTTGATAAACCGACGGGGCGGTATATCGAGAGTATCCCCGGGCAGGAGCGTCTGGCGTTCGCGCATTCGGACGGCTCGGATCTCTACGATCTGGTCGAATGGGCCGAACGCGGCGGCTATCCCGGTTCACTGCTGCAATTCTATGATTTTACGACCGGAAAGGTATATAAGCCATTTCGGAAGAAGCGGGACGTTATGTACAGCGATCCGGTATATGCGGACGGAAGGTATTGGTTTTTGCAGGCCGATCACGCGAAGCAGAAGGTGACGCTGTTTTCCTGGCTGCCGGAGGAAAAACCGAAGGCCGAGACGGCATTTGCCATGGCCGATGTAAACCTCTATAATCTCCGAATCCTGGGCGAAAACGTGCATGTTGTGAGTCAGGATGCGGAAAATGCGATCTGCTATTACCCGGAGTGCTTTTCGGTCCTGCTGACACCACACCAGACGGTGGCCTTGATCGAAGATGACCATGTTTACTTGGAGGAATGGGTCGAAGAAGGCTGGGATGAAGAGAACGACTGCGCCGGTGAAAACTACCGGTTTTATACCAAGGTGATCGTGAAGGACTTCGGCGGAAACACACTGTCGGAGCAGGTCGGATCCATCACGCAGGCCCCGGATGGCAGCTACTGGCTGGCATAAAATATCGGGCGGTATACAGCAGACGTAACCCCGGAAAGAAGGAGATAAGAAATGAGAGTACTGGTATTAAACGGAAGCCCGAAGAAAAAAAGCGATACGATCCGACTTACGGAGAGCTTCCTGAAAGGTTTGAACAAAGAAGAGAAACACGAGGTCACGGTGATCAATGTGATCGACAAAAATATCGCGCCCTGCCGGGGGTGCTTCGGCTGCTGGGCGAAGATGGACGGCCACTGCGTGATACAGGATGATCAGAATGAGATCCTAGACATGTATCGTAACGCGGATTTCCTGATCTGGAGTTTCCCGCTCTATTGCTACGCGATGCCTTCGCACCTGAAGGCAGTCCTGGACCGGACCATTCCCCTCGTGAAGATGAAGATGGTGGAGAAAGCGGACGGAAAGGTGCAGCACGAAGCATTGGCCGATTTTTCAAAAAAACACACGTTGGTGATCTGCGGTTGCGGTTTCCCGGACTGGGACGGCAATTTCAACGGGCTTCGCATCATGTGTGAGCATGCTTTTTGCAACCCTACGATGGTCTGCGTTCCCGAGACACCGCTGCTGAACGTTCCGCAGGCGGCGATCGTAGCGGATCCGCTGCTGGCGAAATTCGAAAAGGCAGGAGAAGAATACGCCAAAACGTTTACATTGTCCGCGGAGACGATCGCGGCGCTCGAGTACCCGATGATCTCGAAGGAAGATTATCTTCGAAATGTAAACGGAGGCTGATAGGAAAGGGTGAGAGAATGAATACGATCGGAACCAAAACGATAGAGACCGAGCGCCTGATCCTTCGGCGATACCGCGTTGAGGATGCCGAGGATATGTTTCGCAACTGGGCATCGGTGCCGGAGGTCACGAAGTTTCTCTCGTGGCCGACGCACACGAGCGTTGATTTTACGAGGAAACTCCTGACGGAT
>ONPC01000068.1 GCA_900319565.1 uncultured Eubacteriales bacterium
CTGACGACCGGCCTCGTATACATGCACGAACGCCCCGCGGAAGGCCAAGTCGTTTACGAAGACGTCCCGACGTCCCTGGTTTGGGACATCCTGTTCGCGGATACCTCGGTCACCTGCGAAACAAAACTTCCGGAAGGTAAGAAACTGCTGTCGATCTCGACGAATGTCAATGTGATCGGCGTTCATAATCTGGCCATCACCCTGACTGAAGATGGTTGGTTGTGGACCAACGTTCCGGATTACGTTCCGAAGGCCTTCTACATCGGCCAGGAGTGCGTGCAGCGCTTCCGTCAGGAGGTGGAGAAGAACTACCAGGGATATTGCTACATCTACGATTTCGTAGAGGACGGAAAAACCGGCCAGCCGGAGGGTAGCTTAGAAGGTGGGATCGTGAATGGCGAGACCATGATTGAACATACACAAGAGGAGTGATCACACTGCTTATGAAACAAAATGAGCCCAGACTCCTGATGATGGAGTCGGGCTCATTTTTGTGCTCTTTGAATGCGTAAAACCCAAAGTTTTTACTATAGCGTAGAGCGGCTATTAAGTTGGAGAGTGATTCTTAATCCACTCTTGTAACTGTTCATTCATCACGTTGATAGCATCTCCGTAGTCGGGTGGATGATCAAATAGTTCTTCCAGATACTCGGGGAATTCCGGGTTTGCATAGAGTTTTCCGCCGTTTGTTACGGCTTTCAGACGTGCAGCGAGCGTATTCATGTCGTTGTAATAATCAAAAAAAGCACTGATCTGTTCTTGCGTTAATTTGGGGTAAAAACCTGCTATAGCATCCGGAGACTGGGAGTTTAAATAATTCGTGTGGGCTATCCATCCTTCCGGGTCTTCTCTTCCCCAATAAAGAAGTGAGGCGATTTTGGGATCTGAATAACAGGCAGATAGTATTTTGAAAGCCATTTCTTTTTTGGATGATGAGGAGTTTATTCCGAATAAGCCGGAAAGTTTGACGGCGGGGCGTGACATATTGAAGCGATACACGGAAAATCCCTCGATGTTCTCCTCCGGGAGCCCATAAATACACCATACGAGATCGTCCGCAGAGGGACGAGCATCCAGCGCGGGATCTATTCGGACGATGCCATCTCGGAAATCTTCATAGAGTGTTTGAAAAAATACTCTTGCTTCGGGCTGCCGTGTCAAATCCACCAACTCACCTGTGTCGGTTTTATATGTCGCCATATGAACTCTTTGGCAATTTAATAAACCTGTGATGGTTGGCATTGCAATTCCATTGAATGAAATGTGAAGATTCGCATCTGCGTAAAATTCGCGGATCGTTTTTAAGGAATCGTAGGTTCCGTCAAAAAAGCGATCAAATCCCTCTTTATATCGGTCATTCACGTGGATGTACAATATAAAACTGTAGGGGGGATCATTTCGATTTGGCAGTGCATAAATCGAACCATCCATGGTGGAACGTTTCCATTCGTCCTCGGTGAAGGCTTCATATAAGGAACGACCTTCTTCCGAGTCAAGATAGGTATCCAGGGGAAAAAACTTTTCTCTAACATAATTCTCAGCATCAAAGACGCCGTGGTCCCAATAACCGGCCGGAATAATATCAGGACAGGTGCCATTCGATGTCAGTTCTTCTATCCATGCTTTGTATGCGAGACCGGTGTCTTCATCATTCGTAATAAACCGAATCTTACAATCAATGCCCTTTTCATTTATACATTGTTGGATTTTATCCTGCCTTTCCGGCGTGATAAAAGGAAGAATGTTGCTTGCCCAAATGATATAGGCGTCATCGTCTTCTTCGCTAAGGGTAGATGAGGAATTGCTTGAGGATATTATGATATTTGAAGTGCTTTCTGTAGGAATTGTCGAATTTTCTTCTTGTGAAGGAGAAAGATTAATCGCATCGTCCGATGTGGATATATTACTGCTCACTGGTTGATCGGCAGAAGTTTGCTGAGGAACATCCGCTTTGCATGACATAAGAACGAAGCATAATCCAAGCCAAACAAAGTGCAGTATTTTTCGCTTAGCTGTCATAACTATTCCTCCTCGTATTATTACGCAATTAAGGCGCGAGTGTTTGGAGCTGAGGACACGCTGTTGTTACACCGCCATATCCTGCAAGATGACTGGAGATTACTTTATAATAGATTTTGTCTTCACTATTTGATGAGGTGTTAACTAGTGAATCACCATAAACTTCAACAGCGCCAGAGCCACCCTGCGTTTTATAACAAGTGCCTGTCGCTTCCGAGTCCCTGTCCACCCAATAGAATGTTGCTGTCACGCTGGCATCCGAATATGGATAAGATGTCCAGGTTTCTGCGCCGGCATTTTTTTGAGTAATGTCGATTCCGTTTTTAAATCGGACGGAAATATTACCTGGAAGACTGCTGTTAAGTTGAGAAGAATAGTAATAGTTAGGGATTGACTTTTGCGAAGCAAAAATCAATGTTGTCTGTACAACCAGTAAACATGCTAGGATAGCGAGTAATACAATAACTCTTTTTTTCATAGTGATACCTCCATATATTCAATTTTGAGCCGAAACACATGCTCTGATATGAATATAACTGAAATTATTGCTTATGTCAAGAGTCAGATGAAAATTTGCCACTTGAAACCTTTGGAACAGCAAAGCCACAGGACCTCGTGATACGGGGCCTCCGTGGCTCTTTTAATCTTTTGGGAAATATGATATTCTAAATGTGTGGGACACTTGTGTCTCATCCAGTGTTTTCGGGCATTTGAGACAGGGCATGTCCTTTATTTACCCGAGGTTTTCTCCTAGAATGACGGTGTGATCACGAAGCATCACAACGAAAACGACAGGGTGCCTGCTGCACCCGGAATAGGAGAAAGCACATGAAAGAAAAGATCATCATCACAGTAAGCATCGTATTTTGCATCCTCGGTATCGCGATTTTTATCGCGGTCGATGTCGTGGAAGCGATCGATCTACCCACATGGGTCGCTCTGGGCTTTATGGTATCTTCCTCCCTGCTGTCGCAGTGGTATTGGCGGATCGTCAGAAGGAAGAAAGAAGAGCAGAAATAAGGTGCTCATGTCACGAAGGAGACATCTATGGATCAGGTAAAGATCGGAAATTATTTAAAAACAGTTCGAAAGAATAAGGGCCTCACGCAGGAGGAACTGGCAGAGAAACTGGGCGTTTCACGGCGCAG
>ONPC01000107.1 GCA_900319565.1 uncultured Eubacteriales bacterium
AAGATAGATTAAACGATACAGGAACCGTGTGCAAGAGTAAATTCCGCTTTGGGTGTTGGGATACGGAATTTAAAAATGCACTTTAGGACCTCGTCGGGGTGCATTCTGCTATTTGCGTCATTTTTATCGGACACATTTGCCTTTATACTTTCCTTGAAGATCCCGGGGAGGGATCATGAAAGGGAGGGCTTTGTATGACGACCATGGATGCGATCCGAATTATAAATGAATACTATGAAAACTCAAACCCGGATACCGAAGACATGTTTGCGTTTACGGAAGCGTTAGGGCTTATGATCGAGCAGACGAAGGATCCGAAGTATATGACCGAACTGGCATGGCATTACTGCTCGACGCAGCGATTTGATCTCGAGAAAAAATATCTGGAGATGGCAGCCGAAAGCGGCGATACGGGAGCCATGGTCGAACTCGGATACATGTGGTATTACGGCCAGCATGGAGAGGTCGACTACGAGAAGGCATTCGTATACTTTTCAAAGGGCGCCGAAGCCGGAAATCTCTGGGCTAAATACAAAGTGGCGGACATGTACCGGTTTGGTCTGGCGGTCAAACCGGACGAAGAAGAATACCGCCGCAGGATCCAAAGTGCTTATGAGGAAGTCCGGACAGCGAAACTTCTGGGAGATCCCTATCCGGAGATCGCCTACCGATGGGCAGATATCCTCACGGCAGAAGGTGATTCGGACACGGCGACGGATCTGCTTAAACAGGCGAAACGTTTTATGGCCCGGCGGCTTTCCGTGGAACCTTTCTGGGGGCATATTGAGGTCATGGAGAGGATCGTACGGAGATTATATGATCATACATCGTGGGATCCGGACCGGCTGGATCTCTATGATCTGTTTGGCCGTAAGGGAGCGTCTGGCGAATATGTTTTTTGGTGGAGAGGCCGGGAGCACCGCCTCGCGATCACGGAACCGGACGGAGCCGTGAACCTGGATGGGACCTGGTTCCGTTCCTATCGTGAGTTTTGTGAGAAGGCGCAGATCGAAGGTGAAAAATGTACGGCGATCTACGACGAACTTTATAACTGGGAGGTGGTAGCATGAGCAAAGTAGTAATAACACCCGAGATCGAGGATACACAGCGTTATGAAGAATATGAGAACCTGCTGATACAAAAGGAGCAGCTGATCAAGGAAGCGACCTCCTACCAGATCCGATATACGCAGGAGTTCGGGGAGCAGATCTGCGCGAATTTCGAATTAAAGATCCAGTGCATCAAGGTGAAGAAAAGCATCGGTTACTGCCGCAGACGCATGAACCGCGGACTGTCGGTCGACGCTTCGAAGATGGAAGCGGAGATCGAACAGGAGATGAAGTCCTATTATATGCAGCTGGGCACTATGCAGGAAGAATATGATATGGCCCAAAAAGCCGAAAAGATCGCACACTATGAATCGCTGCTGGCGAAACGGCTTTACCGTCGTCTTGCGAAACTGCTGCATCCGGATATCAACGCCATGACAGAGCAGGATGAGGAACTGACGGATCTGTGGAACCGCATTGTCATCGCTTACCATCAGAGTGACGTGAGCGCTCTGGAAGAACTGGAGGTTTTGGCGAAAAGGAAGCTGGAAGAACTCGGCGCGGAGGGGATCGAAAAAGATTACTCCGATCTCGAAGAGAGGATCGAACAGGTGGAGCGGCAGATCAACAACATCATTACCACCGAGCCTTATTCGTATAAAGAGATCCTGGAAAGCGCAGAGAGAACAGAAGCGTTTCGGGAGACTTTAAAGGCAGAGCACGATGATTTTGAGAATTATCTGGAAACGCTGAAACGCGCATTAGAGGAAATGTTGCGAGGGGAGGCATCAAAGATCGTATGGCTAACGAATTAGATAAAAGAAGCAAAAACATGCTATCATTGACCTCGTCGGAACACGCGATCGAAGAGTTGATCAAACCGCTGAGCCGGGAGATCCACCTCTTTGATTCGTTTGTTGCCGGTACGAGCTTTGTTAAGGACGAAACGGCTTTTGAGGAGCTTAAGACGGGAGATAAACTGGTGTTGCAGCGGGAGTCGGAAAACCGCTTTGATGATAATGCGATCCGGGTGCTCGATTCAAAACAACGGAAACTCGGCTACATCCCGGAGAAGGACAACATCATATTTGCCAGATTGATGGATGCAGGGAAATACCTGATCGCGATCGTGGATTCGATCGAGAAAAAAGGCTCGTTCCGGCAGATCAAGATCGGTATTTATCTGGTCGATTTTTAATATACCACGACGGATCATGCATCCGATAAAGTGAGGAGGCCTCTATGCCAAAGGGAACCAATCAAAAACTGAAACTGTACTATCTCAGCCGCATTATGCTGAATCAGACGGATGAAGAACATATGATCACGATGCCGGAGATTCGTAAGGCTTTGGAAACCTATGGGGTGACGGCGGATCGAAAGAGTCTGTACGATGACATGGAGGCGCTTCGCATTCTCGGCGTAGATGTGATCGGGGAGAAGGTCGGCCGGGACTATTTCTATCATGTCGGCGGGAAGCATTTCGAGATCGCGGAACTGAAACTTCTCGTGGATGCGATCCAGTCTTCTAAGTCGATCTCGGAGAAAAAATCCAACGAACTGATCAAAAAACTGACTGCCATGGCCAGTAAGTATGAAGCAGAGCAGTTGAAGCGCCAGGTCGTTGTGCAGGGGCGCGTCAAAACGATGAATGAAAGCATCTACTATTTCATTGACGATCTGCATAAGGCTATCGCCGAGAATAAACAGATCCGGTTTGAGTATATGAAATGGAACCTCGAGAAGAAGCTGGAACGCCGCAGGGAGGAACCCTACGTGGTGAGCCCGTGGGCACTGACCTGGGATGATGAAAACTACTATCTGATCGCTTATGAGGAAGCGGCGGATACAATCAAACACTTCCGCGTCGATAAAATGAAAAGCATTACGATCCTGGAAGAAAAACGGACCGGCCTGGATCGGTTTAAAGAGTTCGACCTGGCACGTTATGCGAAGATGAATTTCGGGATGTTTGCCGGAGAACCGGTAAAGGTAAAACTGGCTTTTTCGAACGACAAAGTCGGAATCCTTCTGGACCGTTTCGGCCGTGATATCCACATTCATCCCGCAAAACAGGAGGGCTGGTCGGAGACTTATGTGGAAGTCGCCCTCAGCGATCAGTTCCTCGGCTGGATCTTCGCACTCGGCACGGGTGTGAAGATCCTGAGCCCGTCGGAAGTGGCAGAGAGGTTCAAAAACGAGCTGAAGTCCATGTATGATCAATACACAGTGTAAATGATATATACGGAAAACGATACGAACGGGAAGCGCGCTTCCCGTTTGTTTTTTTGTGTGGGCAATATGTATTATTCCTCTGGCAATAGACTAGATAACATGCTATAATAAAATCGACAGATTGTATTATACCTCGTGAATAGGAGGTGGAAGATATGAAGGACGTAAGTTTGAGAAGGCTGCGAACGTTATGGTTAGCAGTTTTGATCGGAATGATCACATTGGCCGCTTCACTTTTTGTGAACACACAGAGCGTGCTTGCGGATGAAGCAGAAACGGCAGAAGAAATACAAACGGTTTTAAAATTTCGAGACGGGGAGGTTCCGGCGCAACTGTCCGTTCAGACCTTTATGCGGGACAGCATGCGGTTCCATAAAGAGCTCGCTCTTTTGGCGATGGGGCTGGCCGGTGTGGCCTATGACGAAGACCGTCCGACGCTCGGAAGCGGCGAATATTTGATCCCTGCGTATCATTCGCTTGGTTTTTCGGATGAAAACATCTGGCTGTTCAGTTACCCGAAAAATGAACTGAACCGGTCGGAGGAAGAGATCTTTAACGATGATTCACTGGCGTTTTCCATTGCCTGTCGGGAGCTGGGCGACCAACTTCTGTTGATCATGAATTTCCGCGGCTCTTCGGCGGAGGAAGACTGGGCCTATAATTTCCTGGGCCTGACTGAGACGCAGGGCCGTTCGTTTTACGGAGAGGACAACGCCTGGCCGGGCTTTATCGAGTTTTTGGATGGCCTGAAGAAAGGCCTGAACCTGTTTATTGAAGGACATCCGGCCGTAAAGCAGGCAGACGCTGCAGGAAAACTGATTGCTTTTGTAGTCGGCCACAGTTTGGGCGGCGCGGCTGCAAACCTGACCGGTAAACTGCTCAACGAGGGCGATGCGGGCTTAGAAAACCTGGATCCGAGCCGGATCTTCGTCTATACATTTGCCGCGCCTCTGGTGTCCCTGGATGTCACACAGGACGCGAATATCCACAACGTGGTCAATGATAATGACATCGTGGCGCATGTGCCGCTGGGACGGAAGCATTACGGCGTGGATTATCATTTTTCCGACGGCCGCAGTCCCTATGAGTGCCACACGATGATGACCTATGCGAAAGCGATCATGGAGGATCGGGCGGAACCGATCGCTCCGGCGCTGGAGATCCTGCAGGGAGCATTCCAAAATCTGGTGGACAGAAAGACCGAGCCTACGACGGCGGAGATCGCAAAGGTTGAGCCTACGACGGCACAGAAAACCACGGAGGCTGTGACCGAGGCACCTGCAAAGAGCGTGAAAGAGCCTGAACCGGATGATGATCACAACATCGTAACGCCACTGATCCTGATCGGCGGCGGTGTCCTGATCCTGATCATTTTTGTAATCGTGATCCGGGCAGCTAAGAAAAACAAGAAAGCATGATGCTTCATGGGAAATGTACGGGAAGCGCAGGGGGTGTCGATGAAGATAAAACTGCCGATCCTGATCCTGTTGGTGATCCTTCAGTGTGGTTGCGGCCGCAGGGAGGAACCGGCAGAGATAACGGACGTGAAGGGAACCGCCGAAAAAGAACTTTTTGAATGCTCGTTTGGCGGAAAGCCTCGAAAGTTTTCGATCTATTTGCCGGAATCAGCGGAAGGTGACCTTCCGCTGATCCTTATGTTGCATGGATATGCTTCTTCGCCGGAGGCATTCCGACGGGAGACACGCATGGAAGAGGTGGCGTGTGCGCGCGGATTTGCTGTGGCCTACGCCGGCATGGGCGGCGTCGAATGGAAGGGCCGGGTCGGCACTTCGACGGAGGATGATGTCACATGGCTGACCGCTCTAGCCAGGTTTCTGCAGAAAACATACAAATGCAATCCGGAGAGGACGTATGCGGTCGGTTTCAGCAACGGAGCTTTTATGACGCAGGAGCTGGCGGTGCATGCGCAGGATACATTTTCCGCGGTCTGCTCGGTTGCGGGCTCTATGCCGAAACTGACATGGGAGTTGCGAAAGGAGAAGGCAGACATCGGCGTGATGATCCTCTACGGAACGGGCGACGCCGTCGTCCCGAAACGCTCGGACGGATCGAATGAAACAGCGTATGATCCTCCGATCGAAGATGTGATGGATTACTGGTCCCGGGCGAATGCGTTGGACCGGAAGACGGTGGAAAAACTGTCCGCACGCGCGAGCCTGACGCGGTATACGGCCGCAGGTGCTTCGAAGGAAGTGTGCGGGATCGAGATCGAAGGCGGGCAGCATTCCTGGCCGGAAGAGGCATTCTGCGGTTTTGACCCGTACCGGGTGATTCTGGATTTTTTTGATCGTTGTAAATGAGCATTTTGGTGGCGCGGCGCTTTCCTTTTCTTGACAGTAAGGCCTGCGCATGGTAAAATTTTACTAGCATTATCAGCGATCGGAGGAACGGATGAACGCGGATTTTTATAAGATACATGCGGAGGAAGCAATACAGCGTCTGAAGGAGGGCAATGCCCGTTTTGTCGCCCAGGAGTGCCAGAATATCGACACTTCGGTCGGGCGTCTGAAGGTGTTTGCCGAGAAGGGGCAGAGACCCTATGCGATCGTCGTGGCTTGTGCGGATTCCCGCGTGATCCCCGAGGTGATCTTTGATGCGCAGATCGGGGATCTGTTCGTGATCCGCGTCGCAGGCAATGTCATCGATAACCACCAGCTTGGCAGCATCGAGTATGCCGCGGAGCATCTGGGGACAGGCTTAGTCTGTGTGCTGGGGCATACCCATTGCGGCGCGATCGACGCAGTATTAAATGGGCACTCCGGAGAGTATATTCAGTACATTGCCCGGACCATCGAGAAGGCGATCGGAGACGAGAAGGATCCGCACCGCGCGTGCTGGCTGAACGTGCAGGAAGCGTGCCGACACATCGAAGACAGTCTGCAGATCCAAAAGGATGAAAAGGAGTACGGCCTGCGCGTTGTAGGCGCGGTGTACGACTTGGAGTCGGGACGAGTGGAGATGCATTATTAAAGTTAAAGAGGACATTTATGGAAACATTTGTATATGATACACCTACAAGAGTGTATTTCGGTAAGGGACAGGAACAGAATGTCGGCGAGATCATCGCAGGTTACGGCGCGAAGAAGGTTTTGGTCCATTACGGGTCGCAAAGCGCAGTCAGGAGCGGATTGATCGATCTGGTGAAGGAAAAACTGGATGCGCAGGGTATCGCCTATGTGCTGCTGGGCGGCGTGCAGGCTAACCCGGAGATCCAAATGGTGCGTAAGGGAATCGAACTGTGCCGCGCGGAAGGCGTGGATTTTATTCTCGCAGTCGGTGGCGGTTCCGTGCTCGATTCGGCAAAAGATATTGCGAACGGATATGCGGATCCCGAGGTCGATGTATGGGAATACACGATGGGGACCGCTAAACCGAAGAAAACGACGCCGAAGGGATGTATCCTGACCATATCGGCGGCGGGTTCTGAGATGTCCGACTCGTGCGTGATCTCCGATTCCGGGAAAGGAATCAAACGCGGCTACGGAAGCCCGATGAACCGCATGAATTTTGCGATCGAAAACCCGGAACTGACCTATTCGGTCAGCGCATACCAGACCGCCTGCGGAGCGGTCGACATTGCAATGCACACGATCGAACGCTATTTCTGCCCGGGACAGGATACCTACCTGACCGATGCGATTGCGGAAGCGGTCATCAAAAACGCTTTCCGTTCGGGCGCGGACTGTATCGCGGATCCGACGGATTATACCGCGCGGGCGAATATGATGTGGGCGTCGTCCCTGGCGCACAACGGCCTGACGGCCTGCGGACGGAAGGCCCAGTTGGTGGTGCACCAACTGGAGCACGAGGTTTCCGCAATGTATCCGAAGGTAGCACACGGCGCCGGACTGGCCGCGCTTTGGTGCAGCTGGGCACGTTACGTGTATAAAGACAACCTTTCCCGCTTTCTGCAGTATGCACAGAATGTGTGGAACCTGGATGTGGATTACGATCATCCGGAGAGGACCGCTCTTAGCGCGATCGACCGGCAGGAGCAGTATTACCGCTCCATCGGCATGCCGACGAGCCTGCATGAACTGGACGTGAAAGCGGAGGACTTGGAGACATTGGCCTTACGCTGCAGCCGGGATCGATCACGTTCACTTTTGGGAGCGCGTCCGCTCGGTTACGATGACATATTGGCGATCTACCGGATGGCACTTTGATGCTGCATGCGGGATTGTGCTCGGGCACTATAGAGTAAAGTAGGACTCTGGAAACAGGAGAAAGAAATGATAAGAAAAACCACGGTCGGTGCATGTTTGCTCGCGGCGACCCTATGCTTGACGGGCTGTCAGTCGGATAAGCAGGAGACAGTCGGATCAACTGCAGATAACCAAATCACAAAGGCAGAGCAGACTTCAGGCACCGAGGCACAGACTACACCGGAAACAGAGGCTTCGAAAGCGTCGGAACCGAAAGGAAATAAAGCATCAGAAGCAGAGACATCTGCAAAAACAGAGACCACCAAAACGGCGGATACCGAACCTGCGACAAAAGCAGCTCCAACGGCAGAGGCTTCGACTTCTGCAAATGAACCTACTACGGAGGAAGTTATGGAATACAAGGATTATATGGACATGGTCCGTAAGACATTTACCATGGACGTACCGAAAGAAGTACAGAAGAACGATACCGGTAAGCTGGAGCATATCAAGTATTACTCCAAGAAGGCCGAGAAGGAAAAAGGCGCGTATGTCTGGCTGCCTCCGAATTTTTCGCCGGAGAATAAGTACCCGGTATTCTATGTAAACCACGGCATCACGGGCGACGAGGGCTCCATGCTGAAAGGTTTTGCCCTGCCGGAGATGGCGTCGAACCTGATCCAAAGCGGTGAGGCAAAGCCCATGATCCTGGTATTTACGTTTATGTATACCAACAAGGATAAGGCGAACTGCACCGCGATTACGGCCGATGAAACACCGTTTTACGATGCGTTCCTGGATGATCTGACCGACAGCCTGATGCCTTATATCGAGGAGAACTATCCGGTGCTGACCGGATTTGAGAACACGGCCATTGGCGGTTTCTCCATGGGCGGTCGTGAGTCGCTTTACATCTCCATTATGCGGCCGGAACTGTTCGGATACGTAGCGGCTTCCTCGCCGGCTCCGGGCGTGGTTCCCGGGAAGGACATGTTCATGGTCCATGAAGGCTGCATGAGTGAGGACGAATTCAAGTTCGCTCCGGAAGCCATGCCGCACGTGCTGATCGTGGCCGGAGGAACGAGTGATTTTGTTGTCGGGACATTTCCCAAGCAATATCATGAGCTCTTCGAGAAAAACGGCACCGACCATATCTGGATCAGCGTGGAGGGCGGAAATCATGACGGAAGCGTCGGCATCCCGGTGTTTTATAACTTTTTAAAGTGTTTGTTTAAGGCGGAAGAATAAAGGAAACGTTGAAAGCGGCTGTTGGAGGGAATGTTTATGAATTATTTTGTGATTGCACAGGAGACGATGCAGATCACGAAAGATCGGCAGTATGAAGTCGACGGGAAAGTCGTGAGATTTCCGGAGATCGACATCGAAGAGGTTATACCGATCGACCCGGAGCTGGGCGAAAGCTTTATTGAAGTGAAGAAGAGGGCAAACGGAGCGGGAAGGATCGTCGTGACTAACGAGGATTCGTTCGAGGCTGCTTCGCGCTATAAGAACCCGTTGGTTATGAGCTTTGCAAATGCATTGCATCCGGGCGGCGGTTTCAAGATGGGCTCGAATGCGCAGGAGGAGTCTCTGTGCCGTGCCAGCACCCTGTACGAATCGATCTCCTCAGAGAGAGGGCGGTTAATGTACGACTACAATACGACCCATCCGAGCAAGGTCTGGTCGGATTTCATGATGATCTCGCCGAATGTATGCGTTTTCCGTAACCAGGAGGGTGATCTGCTGTCGAAACCGTATGTGGTCAGCGTGATCACGGTACCGGCACCGAACCGTGCGGGCCCTGCGTTTCGTCTGCCGAAGAAAAAGACCGCAGAGGCGATGGAACAGAGGATACGGATCATGCTCTGCGTCGCTTACCTGAATAATTACAGAAATCTAGTCCTGGGTGCCTGGGGTTGCGGCGTGTTCCGCAACGAGGCGAAGGATGTTGCCGAGCATTTCCGGAAGGTTTTGATCGATGAAGGTTATGCAAAGTATTTCAATGAGATCTGCTTCGCCATACACCGGAAACCGAATAAGAGGCAAAGCCGGAATCTGCGTGCCTTCCGCATCGCATTCGGGCAGGCGACCGAAGAAACCGTAAAGAAGCCGAAGCTCATCAAAGTCTTTCATAAAAAGGGAACGAAGGCAGAAGGCGCGGACGCTACAGGGGATGTCGAAAAGGTGTCAAAGCGCGCGACGAAAAAGGCTGTGAGGACAGAAAGAAAGGCCGTGAGGACCGAGAAAAAAGCCGAGAAAAAGGCGGCAAAAAAAGCGGAACGGACCGAAAGACCTAAGCGCGTAGAGAACCCGTTAAAGAAGATAAAGCAGGCGAAGGAAGAAAAGAAACAAAAGAAAAACCAAAAGACGGACGAATTGTAAATACAACTAACACAATTTATGAAAAGTGACAGTGAAAGAAAAATGTAAGAATTTTTCGTCCGAAAACTGTTGATTTTTTTGCGGACTTATGCTACAATACAATCAGAAAAAGAGATGGCCCAGTAGATGAAGGATGAGCAGTTGTTTGGAATTTGTCTAAGCTTCGAGAGCAAAATGGCCATCGAGGAGCCGCCCCCGATCGCGGGGCGGCCCCTTTTTTGTGTGGATGTCACGAATCCGAAGCGAAGAATTACAACTGGACACGGGGAACGAAAAATGGTAGAATATAAAAAACCTTTTAGACATCGAAAACCATGGCTGGACAGTGATTTGGGTGTTGGGACCCGGAACAGGAGTTGGGCATGAAACTGATACATTGCGCAGATCTGCATTTGGATTCGAAAATGGATGCGAACCTGAGCCCGGAGGCGGCGAAGATTCGGCGTGCGGAGATCTTGCAGACCTATCTGGATATGGTCGAATATGCGAAGAAACATGAGATACCGGCTATTCTGATCGCCGGGGATCTGTTTGATAAGAAGAACATATCGGTGTCTGTGAAGACGGCGGTTCGCAGCAGTATGAGCCAGAATCCGCAGATCACGTTTTATTACCTGCAGGGCAATCACGACAGCGAGAACTTTTTGGATGAAGGAAATGTGCCCGAAAACCTGAAACTGTTTTCGGACAGCTGGA
>ONPC01000134.1 GCA_900319565.1 uncultured Eubacteriales bacterium
AGGCTGTGCGGTCCGGGCACCATGGCCACGAACGCCTGCACGCGCTCCGGATGGCGCAGCAGCAGGTGCCAGCCCACACCGGACCCATGCGATGCGCCCGTATATACAAACTTATCGATGCTAAGCGCATCTGCCACGCGAACTACATCGTCCGCGAACACATCATACCAGTTCTCGCCGTAGTCCTCCGTCACATAGCTCGACGGATAGAAACCGCGCAGCGTGATGCAGTACACATGGTACCCCATCCGCGCCAGCTCCTGCTGCACACCCTTCGGATAGAAGCCCACCTGCGCGGACAGCACGACCCGGTCCCCGGTGCCGTATTCTTCGTAATACAGTTCTATCCCCTCTTCAACCTTTACTCTTCCCATAAAACCCTCCTGTTACTTTGCGTTCCCACCGCTATCCTGTGGTCTCCCGAAAAACTCGTTCTCCAGCCAATTCACGACCGCATCCTCGTCGTTCGTGCCGATCACTCCGGTCGCGATGGCCTTCAGTTCCGGCACGGCATTGCCCACGGCATAAGCTTCGTCCGCAACCGAAAACAGCGGGATATCGTTCACATGGTCGCCGAAAACGACCAGCCGGCCGGCTCCGAGCATCTCCTTCAGTTGCAGCGCGGCCCGCGCCTTCGATGCGGCCTTCGGCACGATCTCCAGCCACTGTTCGCCCGAGTAGATATCCGTCGAATAGTAGCAACTGTAGGTGTCCTTATAATACTCATAAAGCGGCAGCAGCTTCTCCTTTCGGTCAATGCACGTAAAGTAGAAAATGTTCCCGTCCCCAAGTGCTTCCACGCTGTCCACCGGACGTTTGCGCTCGTCGGTCCGGGAAGCTCCGAAATCCATCACCGCCGCATTACTCAGCGTCGTGTGGTAAGAAAACCGCTCTCTGCCCTCGATAAACGAGTACACGATCGGGTAAATATCCGCCGCCAGCAGTTTCTTCAGGATCTTCGGCGCATCGGCCCCGAAATCACACTGTGTCAGAAGCTTTCGCGTGCGGTTATCCATGATGCAGACGCCGTTATATAAAATGAGCGGAATGCTCACATTCAGCCCCTGCGTCACCTTCTTCGCGCTGTAGATCGAGCGCGCCGTCGCATAAGAAAAGAGCATGCCGCCCTGCGCCAGCTCGTTGAGCTTACGCGCCGCATACTCCGATATCTTCTCATCACTGTGCAGGAGCGTCCCATCCAGGTCAGATACGTACAGCGTCCTCTGCTTCTTTTTCATATCCATCCGCCATGCTCCTCCTGCATCCATAAACTTCTCTTATTATACCCCATAACCGGTGCGCTTTCAACCGAAACTACCGAGGCGGCGACGACCTCCGGCCGTTTTTCGGTCCATGTTGCGATCGTCGGCGGCCGAGAGCTCGCTTCGCTTGAAAAACATGCCGCTCATATCAAAGCCGGAGTTCGGGGACCCCTTACGATTACGGCCGTTTTCCTGACAGCGTCAGGTTCCCACCTGACGCGAAAACGGCCTCAGCGACGGCAAAAACCGATCTCGGAGATGCGGTTTTTGCCCCGGCTCCGGCTTCTCATTCGCGGGTTTTTCAGACGCTTGCTCACATGTCCGCCTCGTGACCGCAAACATGGACCGCCGGCCGGAAGTCTGCGCCGCTGTATTCTGCTCCATGTAGCCGGATGCGCCGCCGAAACCGTCTGGGCTTTCCGGGAGCAGCCGAGCGAACGTGCGATCATAAGGCGGGCACTGATCGAGCTGCAGATGATATCGCGAGTGAAGTGCCGGATCAGGGGGAGAAAATCGGGTCTCCGAGACCGATTTTCGCGCGCGGCGAGGAAGTTCTCATCAGAGAACTCCGGAGCTCGCAGCGGGCCCCCTGAGATCCGGTGCCGAGCCGAGCGAAAAGCCGCAGATTTCATTCAGAAATCCGCGGCGCGATCATCGCAGCGCAGTGAACTGACCGCCGATGATCGTGCGGCGCAAGGCGGCCCCGGAAAGATAGCACTGTAACTTCGGCGCGCCGACGACCGCAACATGGACCGAAAAACGGCCGGAAGCCGGGGTTGCTGACTTTAGTCTTCAAGGAAGTATTTTTCAATCAGTTCGAACGAGGTCGGTCCAATGCTCATGTATTTGCGGTGCATTTCCTTCAAGTCCAGGTCGTCGCGATGCGCCTTTTTATAGGCCTCGATCAGGTCCTGGGTCTTCCGCAGACCGAACGAGCTGGTGATATACCGGCCCGGGTTTGCGATGGCTCTGTCGTACAGGGCGTCGACCTCGTAACGATCCACATATATTTCCATGTAGTTTCGCAGATCATCGAGCGACCAGCCCAGTCCATTCACGGCCAGGTCCGAAAGCGCATAGATATCGCTGTTAAAAATGCTGTTATTGTTTCGAAGCTCATTGACACCATCGGACAGTCCGGCATATTTCCCGATCTGGAACTGCGCATAAAGGCCCCATCCGGATGTATAGGCATCATTCTTGTAGAACGATGTAGCGATCGAATTCTCCGCCGCACATGCATCCTGAAGCATAACGCCCCCGATTCCTTCGCGCACCAAGTGTTCATCGACGATCTCCGTCCGATATGCGCCGTAATATTCCGCAATATATTGGATGACCCTGGGTTTGTCACTGCCCCATGCCGCTTTTACATAATATGCGTCGTTGTAGTTGTCCCACAACTCCTCCGGCAACTCATAAACCTCGTATGCGGGCAGCAGTTCCATCGGAAAATCCTGTGCCATGGCCTTGGTAAAAAAAGCAGTGATCTCCTCTACCGATGTCTTATCATAAGGAGTTTCATAGGAATCATCCTGAAACGCCTGATAATCTTCCGGAAAGCGTTCGGCGAACAGGAAGTATTTCTGCATACCCAACTTCATCTTATCATCAAGATAATCAAACAACTCCTGCGGCGTCATTTCCACACCCAGAAGCTTATTCAGATACGCCTGGTAATACTCAGCGCCGCCCTCATACATGCAAAGGCCCTGCGTTTTATTGCCAGATGAATTGAACTTCTGAACATCTCTGGAAAACTTAAACAGCGCATTCCTCAGCGTTCCTGTCACATATTCCCGGTTTATACGGATGTACTCCTCTTTCGTTTCTTCGGAGATATCCATTGCACGGACCTTCTCCTCATAGAGATCCAACAGCGGGTTGTCTTTATCTCCGGCCAGAGCAACCGCTCTTTCTGCCGCCTCCCGGACTCTGGAGGTTACCGGATAGTAATTGTATTCGTCCTTCTGATACTGCAAAAAATCGATTGCTTCCTGAAATGTCTGCGGAAGCGTCTCGAGGATCTTCTGATAGCCGGCCAGTTCGTCCTCGCCATAGAACGGAAAGTCATAGAGTTTATCGACAAACCGGAATACCCCTTCCGCATGGTCAATGGGACAGCCCAGATCGGCCTGCGCACGCAAATCTGCGTCGACCTTAAACTCGTATTGCAGTTTATCATAGGTAAGCTTCTGCCGGTCGCTGAGCGCCTCCCGGTCAATCAGATCGAGTTTTGCCTTCAGACGTTTCTCTGCCTTATCCTTTCGTTTCACTTCCTCCCGATCGTATGAG
Organism: uncultured Eubacteriales bacterium; assembly: GCA_900319565.1. Classification (GTDB taxonomy): domain Bacteria; phylum Bacillota; class Clostridia; order Lachnospirales; family Lachnospiraceae; genus UBA1201. The sequence goes on from ONPC01000134.1 coordinate 3,558, forward strand.
AAGATCCTGTAGTCCGTGAGTTTCTCCGGCGTAAAACCGAATTCTTCCGGATGACCGATCTGCGTCACGGCCCGATAATAGTTGTTGCCGATCCGGTATTCCAGGATCTCCTGCTCTAGCGCGGAAAATGCTTCCGCAGGGTCCATATCCGGATCCAGTGTCGGCGCCTCCTCCGTAGCCTCCTCGGTGGTCGGCGCCTCGGTCGTGGGTTCTGCAGTCGTAGGTTCCGCGGTCGTAACAGCCTCCGTGACCGGTGCTTCGGTCGCGGGTTCCGCGGTCGTAACAGCCTCCGTGACCGGTGCTTCGGTATTCCCGGCCGTTTCGGTCGTCGCGGCCGGTGCCGTTTCCGCCGTCGTGTTCACAGGATCCCCTTCTTTCTTCCCACAGCCGGCGAGTGTACTTACCGCCAGTGTCATGCTAAGTGCTATGGTTCCGACTTTACCAACTCTTTTTTTCCTCATATTCCCTCTCCTTTTCGTTTTGAATAATCCGGACGGATCCGGTACCCGTTATTTGCCCAGGAAATATTTCTCTACAACATCAAACGATGTCGACCCGATGCTCATGTACTTGCGGTGCATTTCCTTCACATCCAGATCATCCGGATGCGCTGCCTTATATTTTTCGATCAGTTCGCGCGTCTTGATGGGACCGAAGGAATACGGGAGCAGCGTGCCGGGCGACGCGATCACATCATCGTAAATAGCATCTGCGAGCTGCCCGAGTCCGATCTTCTCATTCAGATATGCCTGAAGCTGATCCCTGGTCCACCCCAGTGCATTGACGCCGATGTCGGCCAATGCTTCCACGTCGTATCCCAGAGATGTATTGATGCGCATCAGTTCCGCCATTTTTTCGGAAACACCGGAATAGTTTATAGCCTCATGTTCCGCATAGACAGCCCATCCCTCTGTATATCCGAGTTCGGAAAACAGCAACGTGATCTTTTCGTTATCCCCTGCGCATTCGTACTGCAGCATATGGCCGCCGAAACCTTCATGGACCAAAGTGATGTCCAACTCCATGGCTCCGCCCGGGGCTGCAAGTTTCGGATTTACCCGAATGATGCGCGGCGAGTCGTCGCCCCATTTCGGGGGAACATAGTAGGCGCCGAGGCCGTCGATCTGCAATGCCGGCGGCAGGTCTTTGATGTCGTATTCCGGCAGGAGTTCCATCGGGAAATCCTCCGCCAACGCCTTAGTATAGTACTCGGCGATCGAGGTCACCGATGTTTTGTCATACGGGACCTCATAGTTTCCGGACTCGAGAGCCAGAACCTCCGGCATCGCGGTCAATCCAAGAACTCGCATTCTTCCGATATCTCTGTCCAAAGAATCCTCTATGTAATCAAAGATCTCCTTCGGTGTCATCTCCACGCCGAGCAGGCTGCGCAGGCGAATATCGTAATACTCGCTGCCGCCTTTGTAATGACACAGGCCCTTCGTTTCGTTGTCCGCGGTATCGAACTGCTTAACATCCTCCGCAAACTGCTTCAGTGCAGGAAAGAGGGTTTGGGTCACATACTCCCGGTTCATACGGATGTAGACCTCTTTCTGACTCTCCGGCAGATCCATCTCAGCGAGTTTCGAATCAAACGCATCCAGAAGCGGATTGTTTTCCGGCTCCGTCATTTTCAGCGCGTATTCGATCGATTTTTGGATCATGCTATCCGAGGGCTCGTATCCCAGGGTGTCTTTCTGGTATTGCACATACCCGATCATATCCTTCATGATATTCGGCAGTGTCGAGAGGATTTTCTGATAACCGATCAAGTCTCCTTCGTCGTCAAAAGGTATGTTATACAGCGCGATGCCAAACTGACTCATGAAGCCTTCCGCAGTGCTTAACGGGCTGGCATACAAAGCCTGCTTCATGACCCGCGCGTCTATGTCGAATTCATACTGGAGCTTATCGTAGGTCAGTTTCTGCTGATCAGTCAGGCCTTCCCGATCGATCGAATCGAGCTTTTCCTTCAAAAGTTTCTCGTTTTTTTCGGTCTCCGCCTGTGCCGCAGGATCCGGGATTCGATAATTGGCGATCTCGAAATTATTCAGCTTACTCTTCACGAACCCGTATTCTTCCGGATGTTCGATCACGGTCGAAGCTGTATAATAGCTGTTTCCGATCAGATACTGCGTCAATGCCGACAAAAACTCGGCAAATGCAGCCTGCGGATCTTCCGGCTGCTCCCCGGTCGTTGTTTCGATCTCTTCGGCCTGCGTTATCTTTATGGCCCCGCTCGTCTCAGGTGTTGCTGTTGTGGCCGGTTCTTCCGGTGTCATCACCGGGGCTTCTGTCACCGAGGCTTCCGTCTTCGGAGCAGTCACTACAATGTCAGTCTCTTCCTGTGTCGATGTGACCGCAGGCTCATCTGTTTTCTTGTTGCATCCGGCGAGCGAACCGAACGCCAACAACACGCTCAAAGCGAACGATATGCTTTTTTTCATTCGTTTTCCCATATTTGATCTCCCTGATTTCAGTTGCTCACACGAGTCGGATAGAAACACGGCCGACCCTGATTTTTCTCAATTATAGCACGTCAGTCCCATGCGTTTTTGACTTTTTTATTACATTTCGCTTTCAAAACCTTTTTCATCCACATAAAAAAACAGGCTGTCGGGACACTTCCCGGCAGCCTGCCTGCGTTCTCTGTAATATCGTTTCGGACACGCGGGACCGAAATCACGGTGCGAAATTAATCGTGATCGGACAGTACTCCGCTTTCGTGCACACACGCATAAACGGCCCGTATACACCGACACCGGAAGTTACGATGTTGTGCATGTTTCCGAACTTCTCATAGCCATAGGAGTTATCCCATAAAAGCCATGTAAGGATGTTTCCGGGGAACATCTGTCCGTCATGTGTATGACCGCAGAGATCCACATCCACACCGGCGGCAGCCAGTTCGTTCAGTTGCTTCGGCTGGTGGTCGATCATGATGACCGGCTTCGAAAGATCGATGCCCTGCATCGTCTCCTCCGGAGTCTTACGTACGTCGATGCCCTCACCCGGCTTTGACGCATCCGGTCTTCCGTAAACATAGAATTTATCATCGATCAGAACGTATTCGTCACGAAGCAAAGTGATCTTCGAATCTTTCAGGAAATCCTCCATGCGGGGGTCGGCGACCGGTTTATCCGTCGCGCGGAAGGTAAAACCGACGAACACCGTTTCGTCCACATCGTGATTTCCGTAGCACGCATAGGTGCCGTACTTGCTCTTCATGCTCGCGAGAAGCTCGGACAAACGCTTCGGATCTTCCAACGCATCAAACGAATTATCGTAGATATCGCCGGCCAGGATGATGAGATCCGCGTCTTCCTGATTGATCTTATTGACCATATCGGCGATCATGTCCACACCGACACTGTATCCCATATGCAGGTCCGCGATCAGGATGACCTTGAGCGAAGCGACCCCGGCCACCACCTTCGGCACCGTGATCTCATACGCCGTACGGCGAATGATGCGTGCATTGATCAAACCATAAACGCCGACAACGGAAATAACGAGAAGCGTGATCGCTCCCG
>ONPC01000143.1 GCA_900319565.1 uncultured Eubacteriales bacterium
CATAGAGGAAGTCGAGCCGCGAAGCTTCTCCTTCAACAATCCGTTCGGCGCATGCCCGGACTGTACGGGCCTCGGATTTACGATGGAATTCGCGCCGGAACTCATGATTCCGGACCCGTCCTATTCGATCAACCAGGGCGCGATCACCGTGCCCGGCTGGCTGTCGGCGGCCAGTGAGGGCAGCTTTACGCGCGCGGTACTGGACGCTTTATGTAAGAAATTCAAGTTTTCTCTGGATACTCCGTTTGAGGACTATCCGGAGCAGATCAAACAAATATTGCTGTACGGAACGGATGTGTCCGTGCCGGTGCACTACCGCGGACAGCGCGGCGTGGGCACCTACGACATCGCTTTTGAGGGCCTGATCCGGAACGTGGAGCGGCGTTACCGCGAGACCGCGTCGGAGGCTTCGAAGGCAGAGTACGAGACCTTTATGGACATTCGCCCGTGTAAGACCTGTCAGGGCATGCGCTTAAAGCCGGCGTCGCTGGCGGTCACGATCGGCGGCCTGAATATCTACGAACTGACGACGCTGCCCATCCGGAAGGAACTGGAGGTCATCCGTGGCCTCGAACTGACACCGACGCAGCAGCAGATCGGCGCGCGGATCCTGAAGGAGATCGGCAACCGGCTGCAGTTTTTGATCGATGTCGGTCTGGAGTATCTGAATCTGGCGCGAAACACCGGAACCCTGTCGGGCGGCGAGGCGCAGCGCATTCGCCTGGCCACGCAGATCGGCTCTGGTCTGGTGGGCGTCTGCTACATTTTGGATGAGCCGAGCATCGGTCTGCATCAGCGGGATAATGACAAACTCCTGAAGACTCTGATGCACCTACGCGACCTGGGCAATACGGTCATCGTCGTGGAGCATGACGAGGATACGATGCGCGCGGCGGACTACATCGTGGACATCGGCCCGGGCGCCGGCGAGCACGGCGGCGAGGTCGTGGCGACCGGTACGGCCGAAGAAATTATGCAGGTGCCTGAGTCCATCACGGGCGCGTACCTGGCAGGCCGGCGTTTCATTCCGGTGCCGAAGACGCGCCGCAAACCGAGCGGTTTCCTGACCGTGGTCGGCGCGAAAGAACACAACCTGAAGAATATCAACGTGGATTTCCCGCTGGGAGTCTTCACCTGCGTGACTGGTGTGTCCGGCTCCGGTAAGAGCTCCCTGGTCAATGAGATCCTCTATAAGTCGCTGGCGCGGAAGCTGAACCGCGCGCGCATCATCGCCGGTAAGCATGACGAGATCCGCGGCATCGAGCAGTTGGATAAGATCATTGCCATCGACCAGAGCCCGATCGGACGCACGCCGCGTTCGAACCCGGCGACCTATACCGGCGTGTTCGACATGATCCGCGACCTGTTCGCGTCCACGAAGGATGCGAAGGCGCGCGGCTACACGAAGGGGCGCTTCAGCTTCAATGTTAAGGGCGGCCGGTGTGAGGCCTGCAGCGGCGATGGTATCCTGAAGATCGAGATGCATTTCCTGCCGGATGTCTACGTTCCGTGTGAGGTCTGCCAGGGAAAGCGATACAACCGCGAGACCCTGGAAGTCCACTATAAGGGGAAGTCGATCTTCGACGTGCTGGACATGACGGTGGAGGAAGCATTGCCCTTCTTCGATAACATCCCGAGCATATCCCGGAAGATCCAGACGCTGTACGACGTGGGCCTGGGCTACCTGAAGCTGGGCCAGCCTTCGACGCAGCTGTCGGGCGGTGAGGCGCAACGTATCAAACTGGCGACGGAACTGTCCAGACGCAGCACCGGAAAGACGATCTATGTGCTCGATGAACCGACCACCGGACTGCATTTCGCGGATGTCCACAAGCTTGTGGAGATCCTCCACCGACTGGCAGACGGCGGAAATACAGTCGTTGTGATCGAACATAATCTTGACGTGATCAAAACGGCGGATTATATTATAGATATGGGACCGGAGGGCGGCGACGCCGGCGGCACGGTGGTGGCGCAGGGGACGCCCGAGGAGATCGCAAACCAGCCTGCCTCCTACACCGGATATTATGTGAAACGTGAACTGGATAAGGCGGAAAAACGGGGAAAGAAATAACGCCGACCGAAGAAGAATCGGGAGATTGTGATGAGAAGATGTAAAAGAGCTATAGCGTCGGTATGGATGGCGCTGTCGTTGATGGTTATGGGCGGGTGTTCGGACTCCAAACCCGTGGAGACCGTATCCGTATACGTTCGGCCGGCGGAGTCCGGTTCGGCCACTGCGGCGGAGCAACCGGCATCAACGTCTCCGGCGCAGGAGACATCGGATGCGGCAAATGCGACGCAGCGGTCGACAGAAGCAGAAACTGCTGCACCGGAATCCGAGCCGGCTGTGAATGTAACTGAGCCGGAGACCACGACGGAACCGGCGACCGAGCCTGTGCAGGAGACGGTTGAAGCGACACAACCGCCGGAGACGACAGCGGTGCCGGAGGGCCCTAAGAAACCGAAGTACGTATTTCTGTTTATCGGCGACGGCATGGGCATGAGCCACATTCAGGCGGCCTCTTACTATAAGGCGGCCGTGGAAGGCGGGAAGAATTACGACCCCGCGAAGTCTTCCTATGCGGGAACGCTTCTGAATTTCCAGACGTTTCCGGTCGTCGGAAGCGTGACGAACTATAACAGTGACTCCTATATCACGGATTCTGCCTCTGCGATCACCGCCATCACGACGGGACACAAGACCATATCCGAAGCCATCTGCGTCAGTGAGGACGGCAGCGTGCCCTTTGAGACGATCGCAGAGAAGGCAAAAGCCCGTCTGGGCTATAAGGTCGGCGTGGTATCCAATGCAAACATTAACCACGCGACCCCGGCCGGGTACTACGGACACCGGATCGAGCGTACCATGTATTATGAGCTCGGCGAGGATCTGCTGGCCAGCGACTTTGACTATTTCGGCGGCGGCTCTCTGCGTCAGCCTACCGGCGCAAACGGCGATAAGCCGGACTTGTATGAATTGGCCGCGCAGAAAGGCTACAAGGTTTTTATAGACAGCGACGCCTCACTGGCGAAACTCAACGGCGACATGGGTAAGGCCCTGATCACCAGCGAGCAGCGTGGCGAGGGCGATGCGATGAAGCTTCGCGTGGACGCGAAGAAGGGCGCGGCGGATCTGGCAGACTACGTCACCGGTGGCTTGAAGGTCATGGGAGATGCGCAGGGATTTTTCTACGGTATCGAGGGCGGACTCATTGACTGGGCCGCGCACGAGAACGATGCCGGCGCGGTGGTGCGAGAGGTCCTGGACCTGGAAAAAGCGGTCGGCGTGGCGCTCGATTTTTATAATGCGCACCCAGATGAGACGCTCATCCTGGTGACTGCAGACCACGAGACCGGCGGTTTCGGACTGGGTTATTCCAACACGGGCTATGACTTGTACCTGCAGGGGCTTAAGAACCAGAAGATGTCTTACCGTGATTATTACGTGAAGATCGCGCTGGAATACCGTCCGAACAACACGGATTGGGAGACCGTCGTCTGGGATATCCGCTCGCTGTTCGGGCTGACATTTGACGGAACGTACCAGAAAGGGGACGACCCGAAACTGAAGATGACGACGGACGAAGTCCTGCAGCTGAATGCGGCTTATCTGGCCAGCATGAAGGGCGAGACCGCGACCATCGGAACGTCTGCTTATGAAATGTACGGCGTTTATGAGCCGCTGGCATTTACAGTGACCAGCATTCTGGGTAAAAAATGCGGCGTGAAATTCACGACCGTTTATCATACGGCGCAGCCGATCCCGATCTATGCGATCGGCGTCGGGGCACAGGAGTTTTCAGGGACCCTGGACAACACGGACATCGCGAAGAAACTGGAGCGATTGTTGGGAGTTGAATAGGCTGTCGAAAGGGGGATCATATGAAGTTCAGCAATGGATGTTGGCTGTTTAAAGAAGGTTGCGAGTGTTTTTCGCCCGCACAGATCTACTATGTAAAGAAGAGTGATACGCAGGTCGTCCTGACCTGTCCGACGCACCGGATCGAGCATCGCGGAAGCACGCTCGGCGGTGTGAACCTGACCGTCAGCATTACATCGCCCATGCCGGATGTATTCCGCATCCGTGTGTGGCATTATGCCGGCGTGCAGAAAAAACAGCCGGAGTTTGAACTTGAATTGCCGGAGGATCAGGAGCTGGAGGTCGAAGAGACGGACGAAGCCATCCGCATCACTTCCGGCAGCACGACGGTTGAGTTTTTGATCAATTTCTGGAGAATGACGTTCTATCGCGACGGTGAAGTCATAGCGCGGAGTGAGGGACGTGACCTCGGCTATTTAAAGACCGACTGGCGCGGCCTGGCTTACGATGACGGCGGCGAGCACGACACCTACATCCGCCAGCAGCACACCATCGCGGTCGGCGAGACCTTCTACGGCCTGGGCGAACGGTTTACTCCGTTTGTGAAAAACGGTCAGACGGTCAATATATGGAATGAAGACGGCGGGACATCTACCGAGCAGGCTTACAAGAACATTCCGTTCATGATCTCCAACCGCGGATATGGTATTTTTGTCAACCATCCCGATCCGGTCTCGTTCGAGATCGGCAGCGAAGTGGTGAAAAAGGCGGCATTTTCCGTAGCTGGTGAGTCGCTGGACTACTTCTTTATCAACGGGCCTTCGATGAAAGAGGTCCTGACGCGCTACACCGCGATCGCGGGGCGGCCCGCATTGCCCCCGGCCTGGTCCTTCGGACTCTGGCTGTCTACGTCGTTCACGACGAACTACGACGAAGCTACGGTCAATTCGTTCGTGGACGGCTGCAAGGAGCGCGGCATCCCTCTGAAAGTCTTTCATTTTGACTGCTTCTGGATGAAGGAATTCACCTGGTCCAGCTTCCTTTGGGACCGCGAGGTGTTCCCGGATCCGGAAGGCATGCTTGTACGCCTGAAAGCGCGCGGCCTGAAGATCTGCGTATGGATCAACAGCTATATAGCGCAGGAATCCGAACTGTTCCGTGAGGGCGTCGAGAACGGCTATTTCATCAAACGGAAGAACGGCGACGTCTGGCAGTGGGACATGTGGCAGCCCGGAATGGCCATCGTGGACTTTACGAACCCGGCCGCCTGGAAGTGGTTCCAGGATAAACTGGAGGCACTCCTTGACATGGGCGTGGACTGCTTCAAGACGGATTTCGGCGAACGCATTCCGACCGATTGTATCTACTATGACGGTTCGGATCCCGTTCGCATGCATAACTACTATACCTATTTGTACAATAAGTGCGTTTATGAACTGCTGGTTCGCAAGCGCGGCGAGCAGGATGCAGTCCTGTTTGCGCGTTCCGCTACCGTGGGCGGGCAGAAGTTCCCGGTACACTGGGGCGGCGACTGCTGGTCGGACTACGAATCCATGAGCGAGAGTCTGCGCGGCGGCCTGTCCCTGACCATGTCCGGCTTCGGTTTCTGGAGCCACGACATCGGCGGCTTCGAGGCTACTTCTACGGCCGATGTCTACAAGCGCTGGACACAGTTCGGCCTGCTTTCATCGCATTCCCGCTACCATGGCAGCACCTCCTATCGCGTGCCGTGGGCGTACGACGACGAAGCGGTCGAAGTAGCGCGTACATTCTGTGAACTCAAGGCATCCCTGATGCCGTACTTATATTCCTGCGCGGTCCGCACCAGCCAGACCGGTATTCCGATGATGCGCGCCATGGTCCTCGAATTCCCCGAGGATCCGACCTGCCAGTATCTGGATCGCCAGTACATGTTAGGTCCGTCGCTTCTGGTGGCGCCTATATTCAACCCGCAGGGCGAAGGCCTGTTCTACCTGCCGAAGGGCATTTGGACCGACTACATGACCGGAGAAGAAGTCCGCGGTGAGCGCTGGATCCGCAAGACCTACGACTACTTCCACCTGCCGCTGTTCGTCCGTGCGAACACGATCCTTCCGGTCGGCGACTGCACGAAGGATGCCGAGTACGACTATGCGGAAAATGTAACTCTGAAGGTCTACGCCCTGTCGGATAAGGCAGCGCCGAAAGTCCGCATTTACGACACGAACGGGATCTGCGTGCATGAGACGAGCGTGCAGCGTGAGAAGAATGTGGTACGCATTCTGACCCGCGCGGAAGCCCCTTATCGCGTGGCTCTCGTGAATTTCCCGGAGCCTAAATCGGTGGAAGGAGCGGACGCGCGTTACGATGGCGCTGACCTCATTCTGCTGCCGCATGACGATGAGATCATCGTGAAATTTTGATTTATGAAACAGCTGTCTTTGTTTCCTGAGGAGGACTTAGATCCCCGCCCTCCCGTAACGGCCAATTGGAACCTGTGGCACGGGTGTACCCGTGCCAGCGCAGGCTGCCTGCACTGTTATATGTACCGCCGGGATGAAGCTGTGGGCCGGGATCCGTCCGTGGTCCAAAAAACCGATAGCTTCGACCTGCCGGTGCGGGTCCTTCGTTCCGGGAAGAATAAGGGCAGGTATAAGATCCCGCCGGGATCGCATATCTACACCTGCTTTTCTTCGGATTTCTTCCATCGGGATGCGGACGCCTGGAGGGAAGAGGCCTGGGCCATGATGCGTGAGCGTTCGGACTGCACCTTCTTCATGATCACGAAGCGGCCCGAGCGTATTGGTGACCACCTTCCTGCGGACTGGGGTCCCGGTTTTGAACACGTCACCATCGCCGTCACCTGTGAGAACCGGGAGATGGCCGACCGCCGGCTACCCGTCTACCTGGCGCTTCCGCTGTTTCACCACTCCGTGATGGTGGAGCCCATGCTGAGCGCCGTAGATCTACGCCCCTATATTGCGGATTATCGCGACGTTTCCGGTGCACCGATCCTGGAGCACGTTTCCGTAGGCGGCGAATCCGGACCCGATGCCCGCCCTTGCGACTACGCCTGGGTGCTGGATCTGCACACGCAGTGTAAAGAAAACGGCATCTCCTTTTATTACCACCAGACAGGAGCGAAGTTGATCAAAGACGGAAAGACCTATAACATCCCCAGACCCCTGCAGCATTCGCAGGCACACAAAGCCGGCCTCGACCTGCCGTAAGGGCGGAGCCATGCAGTAATATGAGATACTAAATGATAGATATAACAAGCACCCTCTGTCACGGACGACAGGGGGTGCTTGTTTCTCCGATATTGCCAGATTGTAAAAACGAGGAGTATGTTTGCTAAAACGGCGAACGGAGCAATAAACTACTATACGTAGTTTGTATGATCAGACGATGATCTCGCAATTGGGCATCTGAACGCGAAGATAGTAGGCCTGCTTCGAGACGTCCTCCGGGTTGCCGGAGAGGTTCAGCCGCTTCAGGTGCGGCAGTTTGTAGAGCAGGCTGATGTTTTTGATCTCATTGTCCGATAGGTCGAGTTCCTCGAGGGTCTCGAGCTCGGTCAGGGAGTCAACGTTGGTGATGCGGTTGCCGGAGAGGTCCAGACGTTTGATGCGCTTTAAGTGGACCACGGCGTCCGTGGTGGTCAGGTTGTTGTTCGCCAGACTCAAGGTCTCCAGACTGTTCATCCATCGCAGATCGCCGTTCAGTCGGATCGAGTTGTTGGAGAGATCCAGATAGCGGAGCGTCGTCGGGATGAACTGTACGTTTACATCGCGAATGTTGTTGAATGAGAGATCCAGATGACGCATGTTCGCCATGGATGCAATGTCCGGGAAATCGCGGAGCTCGTTGAAGGAAGCCTCCAGGTATTCCAGAGAATTCAGGTCAATGATCGCCTTCAGATCCGAAATGTGGTTGGAACTGATGACCAGACGCGTCAGCTTATCCAGGAAGGAGAGCGAAGCGATCTCCGTACACTGATTGTAGGAGATGTCGAGCTGCTCGAGCTGGGTCAGAGCGCCGAGGTCAGAAAAATCTTCGATATCGTTCGAAGAAATGTTCAGTTTCTTCAGGGAGCGGAGCTCCGAAAGATGCTCGATGGTTTGGAGTTCGCAGACCGAAAGGTCCAGTTCTTCGAGCTTCGTCAGCTTTGTAAGGGGCTCCAGATTCTCGATCGGATTATCCGAGAGATTTAAGACACGAAGATTCTCACATCCCTGCAGGATGCTCAAGTTCGTGATATTGTTATTCCAAAGGTTTAAAGTTGTGGCATTACTCGGGAACGTAGCGGTCCCGGCGGCCAGAGTTTCGTAGTAGTTTGTATCGTCCATATATGTACCCCATATCGTCAAAAACCCGCTCACGAATCGGGCTTTTGGTTTCCAAAAAGATGCTACTTTGATTATATCATAAACAGCGAAAGAAAGCAAGAATTGTTCGTATTTTCCGCAAAGAGGGAGAAAACAGGGGCAGTTGGGTCGAAAAAATGCGAATCTGTAAGAGAAAGCACTTGCAATTATGCGGAAATTCAAGTATAATGAACTGCAGGAAAGTGGAAGGTTATAGGAAGACACGACGGTGCTTCAGACCGACGTGTAGCGATTAATTTCGAAAGGCGGATGTGTATATGAGCCGGGAAGATGAATTGGAAAAAGGAATATCAGACGAGTTGAAAGACCGTCTTGTTAAAATGCGTGAGGAGCGCCTGCGCCTGCTGGATCAGTTGGGGAAGGAAGAGCGCTTCGCACAGAAGGTAGTAAACACACAGGGTAATCGCAGACAGATGGTTATGCTCCTCAGTCTGATGGCGATCTTCTTTTTGATCTTCAGTGTCCTCGTGTCACGGTTCCCTGAAAGCGCGATGGATCCGACTTTGAGTATGGTCCTCCAGATCGTTTTGGATGTAGTTGCCATGTTCCTCTTCGGATGGGCCATGATGCGGCTGCCCGGGGCACTTCGTTATAATGCCAAATGGGGAAAGTTCAAAGACGAAAAACCGTATCGCGTTTTGATCTCCGAGTCTCTCGTGAAACTGGATGACCTGCGTAATAAACTGGCGCAGTCGAAGAAGGATTTCGCCGAACTCGAAGAGGAATTGGTTAAGAAATACGATCTGAGCGATGTTGCACAGGAACAGAGCCCGGAAGAACCGAAGGCCGAACCGAAGGCTGAATAAGGAAAAGAATACAGGAGACAAACATGAGAGAAAACAAATCCATGGGATGTCGCGTGAAAAAAGCAGGCAAGAGTGGGCTGAGAGGGCTTCTTCCGATTCTACTGCTTTTTTTCATTTTTACGCTGACTAGTTGCGGTTCCAAACCGTCTGATACCGATACAACACCGGCAGATCCGTCCTCCGTGGCGACTAATACGAAGGAACAACCGGCAGAAACCCAGACCGATGCGTCGGGCTCCCCGATCGTCGATGTAAAGATCGGGTCCGATCCGACCGGCGAGGCCTCCCCTTATGTGGAGACCGAGGGCGGCGAGCCTCAGGCTACGTCAGGGGATCCCTCCCAGAACGAAGAGCCCACAACGCAGGCACCGGAGGAGACGAAACCCGAAGAGACGACGCCCGCTCCGGAGAAACTCATTGCGTTTGAAAACTGCAGTGAACTGGTGTTTGCAACACCGAGGATCTCACTGCTGAACTTCCGTGAGAAGCCGTCGAAAAACGGAAAGATCCTGAGTAAGATCCCTGCCGGAACTCCTCTGCAGCGGACCGGACGCAGTGACGAGTGGTCCCGTGTTATCTATGACGGAACGGAAGGATATGTATCCGCAGATTTTGTTTCATTGACCGCTCCGGTCATTGACATGTTCGGTGAGCAGGCACAGGTTTGCGACGAAGAATACTATACGATCGATAAACTGAATTTCCGTGAGAAACCGTCAAAGGACGGCAAGGTCATCCGCGTGCTGGATCGCGCCGCAAAGGTTCGGTGTACTGCGTTCGGTGAGAACTGGTCACGAATCGTGGTCGGCGATCAGGAGGGCTATGTTTCCTCCAAATACCTGTCGAAGGAGGAGCCGGCGCCGCTGGAAACACAGCCTCCTGTGGTCGTGGTAGAACCGCAGCCGCCGGTCATCGAGAACCCTCCGGAAGCGAATTTCACAGATTGTAACGAGCAGATCCGCGTCACGACGAACCTCCGCATGCGCGAGGGCCCGAATTCCGCGGCCGGTGTGATCACTGTTCTGAATAAAGGAACAGAGGTCCAGTGCACAGGAAAGAACGATGCTTGGGCGCGGGTTACTTATAACGGGCGCACCGGTTATGTTTCGCTGGATTATGTCACGACCGTCGGAACCGCAGATCCGGGGCAGCAGCCGCAGCAACCGCAGCCGCAGCAGCCCGGGACTTCCTGGTCCATCGGAAAGATCTCGAGAAAAGAAACGGCGAACGGTATCTTATATACCGGTAACGGCGGACCGCTGATCGCCATCGATGCAGGACATCAGGCGAAAGCGAACAGTGAGACCGAGCCGAACGGTCCGGGCAGTTCGACCATGAAGAAGAAGGTCAGCGCCGGAACGAGCGGACACAATCCCGATATCGCAGAATCGATGCTCGACCTTATCGTCAGCATTCAGTTGAAGGACGCGCTGTTGGCGCGTGGTTATAACGTCCTCATGATCCGTGAGACTCAGGAGGTCGACATCAGCAATATGCAGCGTGCGCAGCGTGCAAATGCTTCCGGCGCGGCTGCTATGGTCCGTGTACATGCGAATGGTTCCACGGATGTAAACAAGACGGGTGCGGAAACTCTGTCCCCGACGAAGAAAAACCCGTACCTGGCGGCCAATGTCATCGCGGAATCCGAGCGCCTCAGCCGGTGCGTGATCGATGCATTCTGCGCTTCGTGCGGAGCTAAGAATAACAACATTTACTACACCGATACCATGACTGGCATCAATTTCTCAACGATTCCGACCACGACCATTGAGATGGGCTATATGACCAACCAGGGTGAGAATGCTTTGATGGCGAGCCCGGATTATCAGATTAAGATGGTAGTCGGAATTATGAACGGTCTGGATACGTATTTCGGCCGATAGGAGGTCGCTTTGGCGGAGTTTATCACTTTCAGCGATGTTCACAAGATCTATAAGATGGGCGAGGTCGAGATCCATGCGGCGAACGGCGTAAGCTTCGAGATCCAAAAAGGCGAACTGGCCGTGATCGTCGGAGCTTCGGGCGCGGGAAAGACGACGACGCTCAACATTTTAGGCGGGATCGATCGCTGCGATCGCGGTCAGATCATTGTGGACGAACGCAATATCAGCGAGCTGAGTTCGAAAGAACGGATCGCTTATCGCCGTCACGACATCGGCTTCGTGTTTCAGTTTTATAACCTGGTCGCGAACCTGACCGCAAAGGAAAATGTCGAACTGGCCACGCAGATCTGCAAGGAACCCATGGATCCGATGGAGGCTCTGGAAGCTGTCGGACTTACGGATCGCGCAGATAATTTTCCGGCGCAGCTTTCGGGCGGCGAGCAGCAGCGTGTTTCCATTGCCCGTGCTCTCGCAAAACGGCCGAAACTGCTGTTGTGCGATGAGCCGACCGGCGCTCTGGACTACGTGACCGGAAAAAAGATCCTGCAGCTTTTGCAGGACATGTGCCGCAAAGAAAAGATGACGGTGGTTCTGATCACGCATAATACCGCGATCACGCCCATGGCGGACCGGGTCATTTACATGAAGAATAACCGCGTAGAGAAAACGGTCCTGAACCCGGCACCGATGCCGATCGAGATGATCGAGTGGTAGTTCCGGCACAGTTCTACCGTATGCAGTAGATATTTGAGGAGAGTTTACATATGTTAGATATGATCATTATCGGATCCGGACCCGCGGGCCTGTCCGCTGCCGTATACGCAAAGCGGGCCGGGCTTGACAGCCTTGTGATCGAAAAAGAGTACGTGAGCGGAGGCCAGGTGCTTCTGACTTACGAGGTGGATAATTATCTGGGCCTTCCCGGCATGAACGGTTTCGACCTGGGGACGAAGTTCCGCGAGCATGCGGACGGTGCGGGTGCGAGTTTCGCAACGGATCGCGTAGTCTCGATCGAACCGTGCGAGGATGCGGAAGGAAAGCGGTTTTATCGCGTGAAAGGCGCGGAAGGATCGCATGAGGCGCGGACCATCGTTGCGGCGACCGGGACCGTGCACCGTCTGCTCGGCGTTCCCGGTGAGGACCGGTTTACCGGAAAGGGAGTTTCTTACTGCGCGACTTGTGACGGCGCTTTCTTTAAGAAGAAGGAAGTGGCTGTAGTCGGCGGAGGAGACGTAGCCGTGGAGGATGCGATCTATCTTGCGCGTCTGTGCAGTAAGGTGACGCTGATCCATCGCAGAGACCGCCTGCGCGCGGCGAAATCCTTGCAGGACCGTCTGTTCGCTTTGGAAAACGTTGAGATCGTCTGGAATGCCAACGTGACAGAGGTCCAGGGTGATAAAAAAGTGGAAAATATCATCATCACGTCGAACTCAGGCGCCAGCCTGGCCTACCCTGTAGACGGCCTGTTTATCGCCGTCGGGATCACTCCCGTGTCGGAGTGCTTCCGGGGCCTGGTTGAAATGGATGAGTCCGGATATATTGTTGCAGGAGAGGATTGTGCGACTTCGGCGCCCGGTGTTTTCGTTGCCGGCGACCTGCGTACGAAAAAATTGCGACAGATCGTTACGGCCGTATCGGACGGCGCTGTAGCAGTTTCCATGGCGGGAAATTACTTAGAAACCCTGTAAAAAAACCGAATGCCTCGAAAAGACGGAGCGTTTTCAAGGCTTTTTGAGGCATTTTTCATGGATTTCCGCCGGAAAAGTATTGACATTTTTGTAATTCTTTGCTACAATCGCCTTGTAACAATTTTGTAACATTTGTAATACTTGCTTAAAAACTCACCGTGAGAGCTGTGGGTTTTAGTTGAAGACACTCCCTTTCGGGAGTTTTTGTCGCATCTAGATATATTGGCTTTTGTGTTTTTTGGTAGGAAGTTCCGCTTAGGAACTTGGTTTAAAAGTCAGGTGATTTACGGATGAGAAGACGAACGAAAAACAGCATGATCAGCCTGGCCCTGGTGGGAGCCCTTACGTTTTCCGTTGTGGTTCCGTTCGGTGGCCGTCAGGTTTACGCAGATCCTGCGGATGACCCGGAAACGATCCGTGTTACGATCGATACGGATACGCCTTCTGCTGTTGAGAACGATGAAAAACAGAATAATGAGAAGAACGTTATCGATGCCAGTGATCTTGAGACCGTAATGGCCGGGGCTGCTGTGGCTGTAAATCGATATCTGGAGTCGGATTTTTCATACGATACAAGTGAACTTTTTGAACGGATCCACATCCGTCCGTCACTTCCTACACCGACGGAGACGCAGCCGGTCGAACCGGTCACGAACCCTGAGGTGGTAGTACCTCCGGTCGAAGAGCCCCCCGTGGAGGAGCCTCCGGTACCGGTCGAGACCGAACCGGTCATTGAGACACAGCCCGAAACGCTGCCTGAGCCGACACCGGCTCCGCATGTAGGATACAAGGGCATGGCGATCAGCGCACCTCCGGATACATATGTGAATATCCGGACCGCTCCGTCCACCGGTGGTAAGAAGGTCGGTAAGATCTACGCGAACGCCGTTGCGGAAGTTCTCGAGGAAGTTCCCGGCGACGGAGGCCAGTGGTTCCTGATCACTTCCGGTACCGTTACCGGTTACGTAAAAGCCGAATACTTTGTGATCGGCGAGGCCGCATTGGCCATGAAAGACAGCATCGCAACGCGTGTAGGTACCATCAATACTTATAACCTGCGTCTGCGCAGTCAGCCGGATCTGAAGGCGCCCGTCCTCACCCTCCTTTCAAACGGAACCACGACGGTCATCGCCGGAGAGGAAGGCGAGTTCTATAAGATCGAGCTGGATGAAGGCTACTTCGGTTACCTGCATCGTGATTACGTTGATGTCGAATATCAATATGGTCACGCGATCAGTCTCGACGAAGAACGTCTTGCAGCGGAGAAGGCATACCAGGAGCAGCTCGAACGTGAAGCGGAAGAAGCCCGCCTGGCGGAAGAAGCCCGTCTGGCAGAGGAAGCCCGCATCGCGGAAGAAAAGCGTAAAGCTGAGGAAGCACGTAGGGCAGAAGAAGAACGTAAGGCGGCCGAAGAGTCGCGTATCGCGGAAGAGTCCCGGAAGGCTGCGGAAGCAGCAGAGGCGGCTCGCCTGGCTGCAGAAGCGGAACAGGCTGAGATCGACAGAAAGACACCTGTCCAGGTCTCCGCGAAATACATAGGACCGCAGAAATATGTCGGTGAAGTAGTCAACATCGAAGAAGTTGAGATCACGGTATATTATAAGGACGGTCATACAGCGATCAATCCTGCGAACTGGCAGTGCAGCCTGATCGGAATTCCGTTAGCTAAAGGCGAGATCGTATTCCCTGTTGCCTACGGTCCGCTGGAAACGGTCTTCGTGGTAAATTCCATCGAGCGTCCTGCAGAGCCTGCGCCTACAGAGCCGGCACCGACACAGCCCGCACCGCCGCCGATCAGTGAGGCGGATCAGTTGCGGCTGCAGATCTGCGATTATGCAAAGCAGTTCATCGGTAACCCGTATATACTCGGCGGCTCCGACCTGCTTCACGGAACGGATTGTTCCGGTTTTGTAATGCGGGTATTCCAGCAGTTCGGTATCAGTACGACACGTACCTCCAGAAGCCAGGCGGCGGCAGGAACCCCGATCGCGGTAGATCTTAAAACCTTGCGTCCCGGCGATCTGCTGTTCTATGATACCAACGGTACCATCACTCATGTTGCCCTCTATATCGGCAACGGACAGATCGTCCATGCGGCGAACCCGCAGATGGGTATCTGCATCTGGGATGCATTCTATCGTACACCTTGTAAGGCGGTAACCTTCCTTCCGTAAGGAATGAAGATCCATAATAAGTTCATAAAAAACGGGTAAGGGGTCCGGCTCCTTGCCCGTTTTTTCAACGGTTTTGTTCTTTTGTACGGAAGGTATTGACATTCGTTTCAGGATTTGCTATAATCCACTTGTAACACTTTTGTAACATTTGTAATATTTGCGTAAATAGTTTGCGATATAGATGGGGTTTTTCCCCTTAGATTTTTATAGATTTAGGTGTTTTGCGAATGAGAAGACATAATAAACTCAGCCTGATCGGTCTCGGAATGGCGGGGATGCTGGCAATATCTGCAGTGGCTCCGACCGGAGGTTTCCGGATCATGGCAGAGCCTGATACGGACCTTCAAACAGATGCAGAGAAGTCCGATCCGACCGAGGCAGTTGAAAACAAACAAAACATTGAAATAAACAACGCGAAAGAAAGCGACCCCGAAAGGGTGGCCGGGACGAACGTGTCCTTCGATCGGTCTGCCCTTGGTGGCTTTACTTATGATTCCACGGAATTGTTTGAGCGTATCAATATTCAGCCTGCGACTTCGCCGGCGGTATCGAATATAACACAACCTGCTGCAGTGAACTTAGCGGATCTGCCGGTGAGTCCGATCGCAGAGATACTGCCCGATGTGCTTCCCGAAACGACGCAGGCAGTTGAAACGGGCTATAAGGGTATGGCGGTCAGCCTTCCCAGAGAGACATATGTAAATATCCGTACCGCTCCGAACGCTTCGGCAGAGAAAGTCGGTAAGATCTACGCTAAGGCGGTCGCGGATGTCCTGGAAGAGGTTTCGGGTACCGATGGTGCCTGGTATCGGATCCATTCCGGCACGGTCGACGGTTATGTTAAGGCTGAATTTTTTGCGACCGGCGACAACGCGCTCGCCATGCGGAATGATATTTCGACCCGCATTGGCACGGTCAATGCGAAGAACCTGCGTTTGCGCAGTACGCCGGATGTGTCGGATAATAACAACATCCTCACGACGTTGGGCTCCGGAACGAAGGCGACCATCGTAGGAGAAGAGGGCGAGTTCTACAAGATCGAGCTGGATAAGGACTATTTCGGATATATCCATCGTGATTATGTGAAACTGGAATACTTATATTCGCAGGCAATCAGCCTCGATGAGGAGCGTATAGCGGCCGAACTGGCTTATCAGGAGCAGCTTGCGCGTGAGGCAGAGGAAGCGAGACTGGCGGAAGAGGCCAGACTGGCAGAGGAAGCCCGTATCGCGGAAGAAAAGCGTAAAGCAGAAGAGGCACGTAAGGCAGAGGCAGCGCGTAAGGCTGCCGAAAAGCGCAAGCAGGCGGATGCGTTCCGTCAGCAGCTTTGCGCATATGCCGTGCAGTTCGTCGGGAATCCGTATCACTTCGGCGGTTCGGATCTCATCAACGGAACGGACTGCTCCGGCTTCGTAATGCGTGTGTACCAGAAGTTCGGCATCAAGATCGAACGTACGTCACGTAACCAGGCGGCAACCGGAACACCCGTTGCAGTGAACCTTAAGACCCTGCGCCCCGGTGATCTCTTGTTCTACGACACGAACGGCAGGATCAACCACGTGGCTCTCTACATCGGCAACGGTAAGATCGTTCACGCGGCGAACGAAAACTTCGGTATTTGCATCTGGGATGCATTCTACCGCACGCCGTGTTGTGCAGTATCCTTCTTGCCGTAAGGCATAAACTGAGACCGGATCGGAAGGCACAGGTGTGACTTGTGAAATGATCCGACATAAAGTATAATAAACGAGTAGGAGGAACGTTCTTCCTGCTCGTTTTTCTGGTGCTTATGATCTGCCGCCCGGAGCGCGGGCGGTTAAATACGGGGGACTTACATTGGGCAGATCCGAAACGATCACGATCGGAATATTGGCACACGTGGACGCGGGTAAGACCACACTGGCGGAGGGCATGCTCTACACCGCCGGTGTGATCCGGACACCGGGACGCGTGGATCATAAGAACGCCTATTTGGACCATGACGCGATGGAGCGTGCGCGCGGCATCACGATCTTCTCCAAACAGGCGCGCTTTTCGTATAAGAATGTTAATTTTGTGCTGGTGGACACGCCCGGCCACGTCGATTTTTCCGCAGAGACCGAGCGCACGCTTTCCGTTCTGGATTACGCGGTCCTGGTGATCAGCGCGGCGGACGGCGTCTCCGGTCATGTGCTCACGCTCTGGCGGCTGCTGGCA
Organism: uncultured Eubacteriales bacterium; assembly: GCA_900319565.1. Classification (GTDB taxonomy): domain Bacteria; phylum Bacillota; class Clostridia; order Lachnospirales; family Lachnospiraceae; genus UBA1201. The sequence continues at coordinate 16,938 of ONPC01000143.1, forward strand.
CGACATCACGTCCCGGTGTTCCTTTTTGTCAATAAGATGGATCAGCCGGGGGCTGACCGCGAAGCCTCGCTGCAGGAACTGACGCGGGCGCTTTCGGACCGCATCGTGGATTTCACCGAGGCGCCGGATGACGCTTCGTTTGCGGAAAATGTGGCTCTCTGCGATGAGGCGATGTTGGAGGCTTTTCTCGCCGGCCATGTGCCTTCGAGGGAGGAGATCGCGACAGCTGTTGCCGAACGGAAGGTTTTTCCCTGCTATTTCGGCTCGGCGCTGCGGCTTACAGGCGTGCAGGAGTTCATGGACGGGTTTGCGACCTATATGTGCGCAAAGGATTATCCCGATGAATTCGGCGCGCGGGTGTATAAGATATCGCATGATGATAAAGGCAACCGCCTGACGTTTCTGAAGGTCACGGGCGGCGTGCTTCGCGTGCGCGAGCGGCTCGCATTTACCGAGGAAAAGATCAACCGCCTGCGGTTGTATTCGGGCGTGGGCTTTCAGGAGGTACAGGAGGTAAAAGCGGGCGACATCTGCGCCGCGATCGGCCTGAGCCAGACGAAAAGCGGCGACCTGCTGGGCTTTGAGAGCCGGGACGAAGGTCAGGCTCCGGTCTTGCAGCCGGTCCTGACATACGGACTGATCTTGCCGGCGGGCGTCGACCCGCATGTGTTCTGGGGACGCATTCACCAGCTCGAAGAAGAAGATCCGATGCTGCGCTTAAACTGGGACGAACGGGGTGGGCGCATCGAGGTCCAGGTCATGGGCGACGTCCAGATGGAGATCCTGAAGACCATGATCGCGGACCGGTTTGGAGTCGATGTTTCGTTTGACGCCGGCGCGATCGTTTATAAAGAGACGATAGCCCGCCCGGTGATCGGCCGCGGGCATTACGAGCCGCTGCGTCACTACGCGGAGGTGCATCTGCTGATGGAACCGCTGCCGGCGGGGAGCGGACTGGTGTTCGAGAGCCGCGTCAGTGTCGACGAACTGGACATGAACTGGCAGCGCCTGATCCTGACGCATCTGGCAGAGAAACGTCACCGCGGCGTGCTGACCGGTTCGGAACTGACCGACGTAAGGCTGACGCTGATCGACGGGCGCGCGCATCCGAAGCATACGGAGGGCGGGGATTTCCGCCAGGCGACCTACCGCGCGGTGCGTCAGGGCCTGATGAGCGCAGAGAGCGTCCTCCTGGAGCCCATCTATGGCTTTTCGCTGAAGGTGCCGACCGACCAGCTGGGCCGTGCCATGACAGACTTAGAGCGCATGGCAGCGAAATTCGAGCCCGGCGAGCATTCGCCGGAGTTTGCGACGCTGACCGGGACCTGCCCGGTTTCGACCATGCGGGAATACCGCAAGGAGGTCATGCTCTACACGCGGGGCTTCGGTGAGCTGTCCTGTGAGCCGGTGGGCTATCTGCCGTGCCACAACAGCGAAGAAGTGATCGAGCGCTTTGCCTATGCGGCGGAGGCGGATATCGACGATCCCGCATCGTCCGTGTTCTGCGCCCACGGCGCCGGCTTTGTGGTGGAGTGGCAGGACGTCCCGAACTACGTACATATTAAGGAGTATCCCGCGGGTGTGATCCCGCGTGGAATGTTCGCAAAGGAGAAAAAGATGGACGGCGCGGATGCGGACCATTTACGCGCGGTAAATGCCCGCGAAGCGGATGACGCTTATGAAGACACGGAAACGCTGTCGCCCGGGGAGAGGTATGCCCGCAGCGCCGCGCTGGACCGCGAACTGGAGAGCATTTTCCGCCGGACCTACGGTGAAAAGAAAGAGACCAAGGCCGGCCAGAAACAGACCGTATTCGACGTGAAGAAGCCGGAAAAAGAATATGTCTACAAGCCCGTGAAACAGAGGGAGAAATACCTGCTGGTAGATGGCTACAACATTCTGTTCTCGATGGAAAATGATACCGGGATACGGGAGGGGATGTGGGCGGACCTGCGTGAGATGGTGCGCCGCGATATCGCCGGAGCCCGGGAGCGCCTCATTGACATCCTGTGTAACTATCAGGGCTTTCGGAAGATGAACCTGATCCTGGTCTACGATGCCTATAAAGTCAAAGGAAACCCCGGGGAGATCAAACGCCGCGGAAACATCGATGTGGTCTATACGAAAGAAGCGGAGACCGCGGACCAGTTTATCGAACAGGTGACGAAGCAGATCGTGAAGAATGCCGATGTCACGGTGGCTTCCTCCGATGGGGTGGAGCAGATCATCATCTACGGCAGCGGCGCCGTCCGCATGAGCGCCCGCGAGCTGCGAGAGGAGATCGACCGGACGAATGAAGAGATCCGCGGACATTTGAAATAGATGGGCGGCCCGGGCCAGAGCCGGACCGGCAAAACAAAACAAGGACCTGCCGCACTCTCGTGCGACAGGCCCTTGCGCTTTAGAAAGGAGATTTAGTATGCGCGCCGACTGCGCGAATATGTATTATTCGAAAGTAGGTTCGATCAATCCGTAGGTTCCGTTCTTGCGCTTATAAACGACGTTTACTTCTTCGGTAGCTGCGTTGCAGAATACGTAGAAGCTGTGGCCTAAGAGCTCCATCTGGATGCAGGCCTCTTCGGGATCCATGGGTTTGATGCCGAAACGCTTGGTGCGGACGATCTTCACTGCGTCGGCGTCTTCGGAGTTATCATCCTCAAAGAGTTCGGGGATCAGTCCCTCGCCGGACTGCTGACGGTCTACGATCTTTCTCTTGTATTTCTTCAACTGGCGCTCCAGCGTCTCTTCTACGAGATCGATGGAAACATACATGTCATTGCTGACCTGTTCTGCGCGGATAATGGATCCCTTCACCGGAATGGTGATCTCGATCTTCTGACGATCCTTCTCTACGCTGAGTGTAATGAGCGCTTCCGTATCTGCGTGGAAGTAACGCTCGAGTTTGCTGATCTTTTCGATAACGGCTGCCTTCAGCCCTTCTGTAACGGTGATGCCTCGACCTGTAATAATATATTTCATGTTGTGCTCCTGTTCCCGGTCCGCAGCCTCCGAAATAGGAGGGAGGGATCGTAAGTTTCTCGGAGAAAAGCCGAAGCCTTTCGTCCTGTATTCATTATACCATAGAACGAAAAATAATCAAGCCTTTTTTGTAAAGTTTTATCGACAATTAAGCATGAATTTACAATATATTCTAAAAAATTGAAACTATAAGGCGAATTAACAAAAGATAATGCGGAAAATCCCTGTCAAGCGAAACATTCGAAAAAACGGTCGAACGGGGATTTTTAGTGAAAAATGTACAAAAGAGACGTATCGTGTTAAAAAAGAGGTTTTCAAACATTTTTTTTGAAAAAAATGTGGAACGTGTGGATAAAATCGCCGAAAAATCACTGAGATCCGTGAACACACGACATTTTAAGAACATAAAAATGTGGAAAACCCATGAAGTACCGTGAATAAAGAAGATTTTGAACAGGGAGCGAGGCCCTGAAAACGGGTCGCTGTTTTTGTGCATCTTCCACAAAAAACGATACCCGGTTACGAAAAAACAGACTGACAATTCAGAACAGAGCTTCCGTACAACGGCAAATCCTCTATGGAAATCGAAAAAAATCCTTGAAAGAAAACTTGATATATGGTACACTAACAAGGTATGTTGAGTTAGTATGCCATACTGTACGCCGTGCAGTTTTTCGGGCTTTTGGAACATACAAAATGCTGCTTTTGACAACAGATACAAAGCACTGCGCGCGACGCCCGATGCGTTTTTGCGCAGGAGATTAATATAAGCGTTCAAAGCGATACCGCTTGGAACAAGGAGTTGTAAACATGGGATTGATTAAGAAGATCTTCGGAACCCACAGCCAGCGCGAGATCAAGGCGCTGCGCCCTCTTTTGAATAAGATCCTCGGGTACCGGGAAGAGATGATGGCAAAAACCGATGAGGAGCTGCGCGCAAAGACGCAGGAGTTTAAGGACCGCCTGGCGAAAGGCGAGACCCTGGACGACATCCTCTGCGAAGCATTTGCCGTTGCCAGAGAAGCTACACGCCGTGTTCTGAACCAGGAGCACTATGAAGTTCAGATCCTCGGTGGTATCATTATCCATCAGGGCCGTATCGCCGAGATGAAGACCGGTGAAGGTAAGACCCAGACCTGTATCCTGCCTGCGTATTTGAACGCACTGGAAGGAAAGGGTGTACACGTTGTCACGGTCAATGACTACCTGGCAAACCGTGATGCCCACTGGATGGGACGCGTTCACGAGTCATTGGGACTCACCGTCGGCTGTGTTCTGAACAGCATGACGAGCGAGGAACGCCGTAAGGCTTACGCCTGTGATATTACTTACGTAACGAATAACGAACTTGGTTTCGACTATCTGCGTGATAACATGTGCACCTATAAGGAGGAACTCGTTCTTCGCGGACTGCACTATGCCATCATCGATGAGGTCGACTCCATTTTGATCGATGAAGCCCGTACGCCTCTGATCATTTCCGGCCGTGGTTCCAAGTCCACCTCCCTGTACAAGCAGGCGGACATGCTGGCTTCCCGCCTGAAGAAGGGCCGCATCATCGGCGATACCAGTAAGCTGGCGCAGATCATGCAGGAGGAAGTGCAGGAAGAGGGCGACTTCATCGTCGACGAAAAGGAAAAGAGCTGCACCCTGACCGCGCAGGGCGTGGAGAAGGTCGAGAAATACTTTGGCCTGCAGAACTATGGTGATCCGGAAAACGCGGAGATCGCCCATCATATGCAGAACGCGCTGAAAGCCCGGTACATGATGTTCCGGGATCAGGACTATGTGGTCCAGGACGACAAGATCGTCATCGTCGACGAGTTCACCGGCCGTCTCATGCCGGGCCGCCGCTATAACGATGGTCTGCATCAGGCCATCGAGGCTAAAGAAGGTGTCGAGGTCAAGCGTGAAAGCAAGACGCTGGCCACGATCACGTTCCAGAACTTCTTCAACAAATATGATAAAAAGGCCGGTATGACCGGTACCGCGAAGACGGAAGAGGCCGAATTCCAGACCATCTATGGTATGGACGTCGTGGAGATCCCGCCGAACAAGCCGGTCCGCCGGATCGACCATCCGGACCATCTGTACAAGACCAAGAAGGAAAAGTACGAAGCGGCCGTGCAGGACATCGTCGAGTCCCA
>ONPC01000234.1 GCA_900319565.1 uncultured Eubacteriales bacterium
ACTTTCTTCGTGATATCGCCGTCGCGGTTATCCATGGCGGTAACTCCTGCCAGCAGTCCCTGCGTGCTCTGTCCGGGCACGTAGCTCACCGGTTCGTCGGTAAATGCGATCACCGGCGCTTTTCGGTCATCTGACAGAAAAATAAACAAGTAAATAAGACCGAGAATCAAAACAATGATCCCCAGCTGCATAGCCTCCCGCTTTAAGCGGTGAACTTTTCTCCATTTCGTCCCAAATCTCATATGGTATTTCAACCTCTGTGGGCGATCTACCGGCCCCCGTGCCGTAGTAAGACCGCCTGCCCGCTAAGGGCATTTTTGATGAGACCCGCAAAGCGAGGCCTCGTCGGTCAAAACCCTCTGCGAAGCAGAACATTTTGACATCTTCCCTTTACATACTTATTACACCTCTTATATGCGACATTAGGGCGCCGCCTTTAAAAAGGCTGTCAGCGCCCTGCAGGTCACACATATGTGTATTATGCTCTGGAGAGATATTCTCCTGTACGAGTATCGATCTTGATCTTCTCGCCGTTATCTACGAACAGCGGAACCTGTACCTGAGCGCCGGTCTCGACGATCGCGGGCTTGGTAGCGCCGGTCGCGGTGTTGCCCTTAAATCCGGGCTCGGTCTCAGTGATTTCAAGTTCAACGAAAAGCGGCGGCTCGATCGCGAATACCGCGCCGTTGTGAGACAGCATCTTAACCATCTCGTTCTCTTTTACGAACTTCAGAGAGTCGCCGACAGCGTCGGGAGTCATCTGGATCTGCTCGAATGTATTCACATCCATGAAATAATAGAAATCGCCGTCGTTATACAGATATTGCATATCCGCACGATCGATCCGGGCTGCCGGGAACTTCTCGGTAGGACGGAAGGACTTCTCGACAACGCCTCCGTTCTTGATATTCTTTAATGATGTACGCACGAAAGCTGCGCCCTTACCGGGTTTTACGTGCTGGAAATCAATGATCTGATACACGTTGTTGTCCATCTCGATCGTAATGCCGTTTCTGAAATCGCCTGCAGAAATCATCTTTAAGTCATCCTCCTGGGGTGTATAAATGGTATACTTGCTTCGCAAACCTTTCTAGGCGCGAAAACCTAACTTATATTGTAACAAATGCATTGTAAAAAATCAACAGTTTTTTATTTCCGCTTATGCTTTTCGTAAAAATAAAGCAAAAACTTCTCTATTTTCCGTTTGAACACGATCTGGATCTCTTCCTTCGGGCTGATGGGCTCGGTCAGGATCGAGACGAGCTTCGCGCGGTTGGCTCCGTAGATATCCGTCAGCAGCTGATCCCCGACGAACAGCGTGGTCTCGCGGTCCGTGCCCATGCGGCGCATGGCCTTCGCGTAACTCTTGCGTGAGGGCTTATTGGCCTTCCACACGGCGTGCGAGCGCACCGCCTTTGCGAACGGCAGCACCCGCTCCCGGTCGTTATTCGAGATCAGGCAGGTGGAAAAACCCATGGCATGCAGACGGGCGAACAGTTCCTTTGCGTGTTCGTCCGCCGGCGCATCATGGCAGACCAGCGTATTATCGATATCGTAGATGATCCCCCGATACCCCTTCGCGTAGAACTCCTCATAGGGGATCTCATACGCGGACTTGCAGCGCATCGTGGGATAAAAACGTCCAAACAGACTCATGCCTCTTCTTTATCCTTCTTATCCTTCACTCCGGAACTCTTCTTCTTTTTCAGAAGTTTCTTTAATTCCTCGGCAAATGTATTCACATCGGTAAATTCACGGTACACCGAAGCAAAACGCACGTAGGCTACCTCTTCGAGATCCTTTAAGTGCTCCATAATCAGCTCGCCGATCTGGGCGCTCGCGATTTCGGTCTCCGCGCGGCGGAAGATCTCATTTTCCACGTCATCCAGCAGTTTCTGGATATCCTGCATGGGGATGGGACGCTTGTGGCAGGCGCGCATGACGCCGGCTTCCATCTTCGAACGGTCATAGGGCTCGCGGGTGTTATCCTTCTTTACGACCATTAACGGGAAGGTCTCGATCTTCTCGTAGGTCGTGAAGCGGCGGCCGCAGGCCTCGCATGAACGGCGGCGACGGATCTCTCTTCCGTCTTCACTGGGACGGGAGTCCACTACCTTAGTTGTTTCTACTCCGCAAAAGGGACAGCGCATAACTTACCTCCTCTTCCTATTCGGTGCCGAACTCGGACAGCATAAGGCCCGGGTTGCGGTCTAAGACCATGCCCACGCTCCACGCGTTCACGAACAGCAGCAGCGGGCGGTCCTTCAGGTCTTTGATGCGTTTCATGTCGGACGTTCCGACGATCTTCGACACATCGTAGTTCTCGTTTTCGATCCAGCGGATGTGCTCATACGGCAGCGGGTCCAAACGGATCTCAACATTATATTCACTCTTTAAGCGATATTCCAATACTTCGAACTGCAGAACGCCGACCACACCGACGATGATCTCTTCCATACCGGTGTTGAACTCCTGGAAGATCTGGATGGCGCCCTCCTG
>ONPC01000204.1 GCA_900319565.1 uncultured Eubacteriales bacterium
GTCTTTACCAGGTTGCCGCCCTCGGCGTAGAGCATCAGGTAGGTCATATCGGAGGTTGTACGGACTGTGAACTCCTGGGTGCCGCCCTTTTGGATCGTTGTGTTTTTCACGGATGCGCTGAGCACGCCCGTGCCATCTACTTTAAATGCTACAGTCACTGCGTTCGTGACCGGAGTGGTACTCGTCGTGCCGCCCTTGAAGACCAGTTTACGGTCGCCTGCGGTACCGATCGCCTGGGATACGTTCCATGTGCGCAAGCCGTCCGAGCTGACGGTGCTGTTGCCGGATGCCGCCCAGGATTTTACCAGCGTTGAACCGCCTTCCGCGTACAGCATCAGGTTCTGCACATTGGAAGCCGTAACGACCGTGAACTCCTGAGTCTCTCCCTTAGCGATCGAACTGTACTTCGCGTTTGCGCCGACGATCACCGAGTCCATTACGGATATCTTGGGCTTCTCCACCCGAAGCGGCACGCTGGCGTAATCCGTTTCGTGGCTTCCGTTCACGTCCTCAGCCAGAACATATACATAATAAGTTTTATCCCAGTTGGTGATGTTAAAATTCGAGGGCAATGAAAACAACGCGAATCCGGGCGTTGACAACTTGCTTATTCCAGCAGGAACGTACAGCTTTTCATAGTGCAGGATCGAAGCACCGTTGGCATTACCGGACTGATATACCTGGTCCAAAAAAAGTACGGACAGCTGCGTCGCCTGATCCGCGTTGGCACCGGAGAGCTGCAAGCGCATAGAAACATCCGTTTTATCCGCACTGATGAGTGCCGAAGCACTGACCCCGTTGGATTCCGCAAGGGCCAGTTTCATTTTATTATCGGTCAATGTCAGTTTGTATTCCGCATTGTCTTCGCCGGCCGTTCCGGAGACCACAGACGAAAAGATCACTTTGTTTAAGTCTACGTTAAACGCAGGGCTGGCACCAATGCGCCAAGAAAGGCCGCTTCCGTCTACATCTCCGTACGAATATACATAATTGGGAACATAGCCGACTAATACTCCGGCCGCCGGGTTTGTCAATTTGTGTGCAGAGCGGGTCCACCACATAAACGCTTCCCCGTCAAGTCCTCTCTTGCTCGGATAAATATACCCGTACTGCGGGATCAATTCTCCGATGTCCAGAACAAAGATCTTCTCCCCGGTAAGCGGTGTAAAATCCTCAAAATCGCTAAGCGGACTGACTAAACACCCTTTCGCATTCTCGTCCAGTGAGCGCGAGTGTCCGGCGATCGTGCTGCCCTTGATCGCGGAACGTTCCAGATCCGTGAAGCCACCTGCTTTCCACAGGAAATCCAGGCCGTTCAGGCTGGTCTTGAGATCGCTCCCGTCCCACTCATTTGGATTGGTCTGGCCGGAATTCGCCTTTGAATCCTCATCATACTTCGTCTCGTACAAAACGAATTCACTATCCAAAAACATCGTGGTTCCACCGTATTTCGTGGTTTTGGGAGATAGAACTCGGTACCTTACAGGTGTTCCATCGTACTTACCATACCAGACATAACTGCCTGCCCAGCTATTCATATATCCCGTCTCCGGATCGTACGTTTTCTGATCTATCGGTTCTTTGATCATAGAGGTGCTGAGTCCGGCAACGGTCTTCTCATCTTCCGCGGCCGAAACGGTCTGCATCCCGAAGCCGCCGAGCGGAAGCATGGTAACTGCCATAATCGTAGATAAAAGCATCGCCGTTATTTGTTTACTAAGCCCGCCTTTTTTCATTTTACCTTCTCCTTATTCTTCTCTTAACCGTCTGTAGCAACCGCTGCTGCCGCAGATCGCTCCATACTTTTGCGCTGACCGGAGCTTTTTTACTCCCGTCCGGTCCGATCCAGATCGCTGACCACCAGGCCCAGGGATTTCGCGTTCATGGCCAGTTCGAGTCTGCTTTCAAAGCCGGTTTTCTCCATGATATTTTGCAAATGCCGCTTCACGGTATTGACCGAGATGCTCAGTTTATCGGCGATTTCTTCATTCGTGAGACTGCCCGTCAGTTCCCGAAGCACCTCCAGTTCACGATCCGTCAGATCCGCCCGCGTGATCTTACCGAAGGGCACCTTCGGCTGATCTCCGGGATAGACCCTTTCGCCGTTCATGGTCCGGTCCATGATCTCCTGGATCCCATGTTCATCGTACTCTTTATACCAGAAGCTTTCGACCCCGATCTTACGTGCCTTCTCCTCCCAGCTGGTCTCCGAAGCGGAGGTGGTCAGGATGATCTTCACATTCGGATGTTTTTCTTTTATCAGTTTGGCAGCTGTGATCCCGTCGATTCCCTCCTGCATCATCACATCCAGGATCAGAAGATCTGCCTCGTTCTCATCGAGGAAATCGACTGCCTCTCTCGCTGTCCGAAGTCCGGCGACCAATTCGTAACCGACTGCGGCACGAACATACATTTCAAAAAAACCACGGGAGATATTCTGATCATCTGCCACTATGACTTTCGTTTTATTACTCAAACTTCACCGGCTCCTTTCTTCCCATACTCTTATGGTCCTCAAAGAGGAAAAATACCCTCTTTCTGCCATACAATGTCAGTATAGCAGTGAGGAGGGTATTTGTATATCACCTGATTGTACCATTTTAACCGAGATCATCCGATCCTTCCGGTACGATTCCGTTTGACATGACCAGTGTCAAAACAAACACGGGATCGCTCTCAACATGCATGATGCCGCCCATGTCCTCCATCTTATGGCGCAAGGACAGCAACCCGCCGCTTTCGGCTATGCGTCCCTTTGGCGGCTTTCCGTTGTTCGTAAGCGTGATCAAAACGCCTTCGTCACTCTCGGCAATATCCACATTGACACAGTCGCCTTCCGCGTGTTTTACCGTATTCGCCGCACACTCCGTAACGGCGTGCGCCAGCAATCCGCGGATGTATGCTTCTTCCGGAACATTTCCGCTCAGATGAACGGTGACGCCGATGCTTCCCGCCATCGCGATCGCCTCAGATAAAGAGTCCATTGCGGCAGGTGCCTTTTCGCGGATTCCTTCCGATTCACCCAAAAGAAAGCGGTTCATCTGCCGCGTGACCATGTAGACCAGGTTCGCATCCGTCTTCTCGGAATGAGTCAGATAATGCCGGCCCATGAGAAGCACCTGACCCAGCTGGTTGTGCAGCGTCGCACGCGCGCGCTGCTGCTCCTCCTCAACAAACATGTCACCGGACAGGTCGGAGACCGTCTTCATACGCCGCTGGATATCCTGCAGGCGCACGTTTTTCTCCTTTAGTTCTTCAATGATCCGATAGCGTTCGGTCACATCCCTGGCCGTGATCTGCCGGTACGTCCGGGCGAACGACTTAAGGTTCCGGTATTTCAGATTATGAGCCATCAACAGTTCGCTCTCAAAGATCCAGGTGTGCTCATCGGGCGTCCGGAGGATGATCCTGCCATAGCGGCTCTCCTGTTTTTCCTCCAAAAACGACCAGAAACGATCGGTATCGGTCAGCAGCTCTCCGGTCAATGAGCGGCACAAAGCGTCCATCTTTAAATTCGAGAGACGCACCAGGCCGGTTTCATCACTGACGGCAATGCCTTCGGGCAGGAAATTAAGCGTCTGCCGAATGGCATCTTCGGTAAGGAAATGCTTTCGGCGTTTCAAATGAAGCACTTCCATGATTATGAGCAGGATCGCGCTCAGGGCTTCAACTCCTGCATAGAGGAGCCAGGGCTGCCTGAACAGAAACAGATCCACCGTTTTATAGTCCGACTTTCCGGGACCGTTGTCAAAATACATGGCGCAGTCCATGAGCACGATGAGCACTGAGATTGACAGCATCGCATTCAAAGCCGCGAAAAAACGTGTCTTATTTCCGTGGATCGTCTGCAGCGATCGGGGGATCGTCGCCAAAGCGCCCGTTACCAAAAGGAGGGACAGGATACACAGCACATACCAGAGTCCGGTACCGGTCAGGGTCTCGAGCTTCATCATACCGCCTCGCCCCCCTTCCGCCTGCGGATGGTCATGTAGACGGTCTCATCTTCCTGTCTGCACTCTACCGGAAGGACTGTCGCCGGCAGAGCAGCGACGCCGTCCGCCTCCATCGCCATGCGAATGCCGTCCGCCGTAAGGGAGACAGTCATGTACTTCATGATGGGCAGGTATGCCTCGATCACCGTTTCAAAAGTATCGTAGAGATCATGGACCGATGAAAGCGGAAAATCCGTGTATTCTTCACCTACGGCGGCCGCTTTCACGCCACAGCAGTTGAGAAACCGCGCCGACTCCTGCAGAGCCAGGAACAGTTCACGATTTTTCTTAGGGAGGTTCGCACCGGACAGAAGGAGCAGGTTGCTCTTCCGCTTCGACCAGGCGTTCAAAACACAGCACTGCGCCAGTTTATTCGGGAAATCCGGTTTCTCGGGAGCCGTGCTTTCCAGCATCGCTTCAATACGGTCCTGCTTCGGGCGTATAGCCGCCGCGATCCTTTCGTAGATCGCGCTCTCTGCATCCAGACGGGACTTCTTTTCTTTCAGCTTGTTTTCCACTTCGATCAGCTCGTTCTCCTGGCTCAGGAATTCATTGGCCGCCTCCAGGCGGCGGTTTTCCTTATGGAGCTGCGTTTCGTCCTCCGTCCAGAATGCATAGCCCGCGCCCAGCTCCATTCCGCACAGTTTCGTATCTTCATGCAAATATACGGGTGCTTCCAACGAAGATCGCAGATCCTCCTCGGTCGCATCGATGGACAATGCGGTCTGGAATACATGCAAAAAAGACCGGTCGGTGATCAGGACCGGCTGGTTCAATCCGGCAAAAAAACCCATGTAGTTTTCATTGTATAAGATCAGGCGGCTTCGGATGCAGATCTCGAAAATGCCCAGCATGCCGAAGATGCGGACCTCCGGCGAATTGTACATGCGCGGAATGTTCAACGGTCCCGCTACAAAAATGAGAAACAGTTCCAGAAAGATCCAGATGCCCAGGACCATCAGGATATAGGCCAGGATCTTCCTCGGACGTCTTCGCGTGATACGGAGCAGGATCACCAGTCCCCATAACGGGATGCAGATCATCCATGCATAGAGGACATAACAGCCCCACCCGAAGGTATAGGTGCCCATTTTCGTGGAAAAATCCGCCAGACTTTCTTTGGGTATATATATCCAGCGATGGAAGTCATTGGTCATGGCCAAAAAGCTCAGAAGAATCGCGGGAAGCAGCATGAGTGCCTCCTTACCGCTTCTTTCGGTCTCATTGCCCCGTTGGACCCGCATGGCGATCATCAAAAACAAAACCGGGATCAGCGTCAGTGGGATCCAGTACGAATAGTCCAGATAGCGGCCCAAAGCGACCGCCCCGGCTATCGCGCGGTATTTAAAGGTACGCAGTGACAAATATAACAGCATGCCGCCGCCCGCCACCAGAATGTAGGTACGGGAGCGTGTCGGCAGCAGTCTTACGCGGACCGAATTCATCCAAAACATAAGAAGGCCCACATAGATCGCATAATTCAGGCAGAACATCGTCGATGAGAACAGCGCTATGGGCACCCGCGTCAGCAAATTACAGATTCCGCCCAGCAGAAAGAAGGTGACATACCGACTCGTGATCTGATGTCTTCGCATGATCTTTAACATGTCACTGCTCCTTTCCGATGTAATCAAATTCATTTTAGCATAGCCGACCGCAAATAACAACAGCGGCGCGCACCATTATAGGATGCGCGCCGCCGCTCTTTATTATTTCGCTTTTTTATAGCGCGTCACTTCACGGTAAAACTTACGTTCCGCTCCGCTGCTGTCACTGCAGAATTCTTTCCCGCCTTAAACGTCAGCGTACGGTTTCCGGCAGAGCCGATGGTCTGCGTCACCGTCCAGGTGCGAACGTTTCCGCTCACCTTGCTGTTGCTGCTGTTTGCCGTCCATGTTGTTACCAGGTTGCCGCCCTCTGCATATTCCGCCAGATAGGTGCAGTCCGCCGTCGTCGTCACGGTAAATGTCTGTGTCGTTCCTTTATTCATCGTAGCGTTCTTCGCAGATGCCGTGAGAACGCCGGAGTCCACGACCTTAAACGCCGCGGTCGCCGCATTGGTCACAGGTGTTGTTCCCGTCGTGCCGCCTTTGAAGATCAGGCTTCGGTCTCCAGTGGTTCCGATGGAATGATTCACAGTCCATGTCCTTATATTTCCGCTCACCGTGCTGTTTCCGTCGGCCGCCCAGCTCTTTACCAAAGTCTTGCCGTCTTCTGAATACAGCATCAGGTATTTCACGTCTGCAGTCGTTTTCACCGTGAACTGCTGCGAACTCGTTTTGACTATGGTAGCGTATTTAACGCTCGCGCTGATCACTCCGGTGTTTACAACCTTAAACGGCACTTCTCTCTGCGCCGCTGTAGGCGTCGACGAGGTTCCCGCCTTAAAGATCAGGTTACGGTCACCGGCCGTGCCGATGTTCTGCGTAACGGTCCAGATCCGGACATTTCCGCTCACCGTACTGTTTCCGGAAGCATTCCAGGTCTTTACCAATGTCTTGCCATCCTCTGCATATTCCATCAGAACCGTTGCATCGGATGTTGTTTTGATCGTGAAGACCTGCGCTGTTCCTTTTGGTATACTGTCATATTTACCGAATGCGCTGATCACGCCGGTGTTGATCACCGTAAAGGGAACGGTCACCGCGTTGGTCACTGCCGTGGTATTCGTCGTACCGCCCTTGAAGACCAGGTTTCTGCTACCGGTCGTTCCGATCGAATGGCTCACGGTCCAGATCCGCGTCTTTGCGTCGCTTACCACGCTGTTTCCGGAAGCCGCCCACGAATTCACCAACGTTTTTCCGCCTTCGGCGTACAGCATCAGGTACTGTACATCTGCCGTCGTTACCACGGTGAATTGCTGTGCGCCGGTCTTTGCGATGGTGCTGTATTTCGCGGCTGCGCTGATAACACGTTTATCAGCCACCGCAAATGCTGCTTTTTTCGTCGCTCCTGTCGGTGTCGTTCCCGCTCCGGACTTGATGACCAGTTCCCGGTTGCCGGTCGTCCCGATCGCCAGACTTACCGTCCACGTCCTCACGTTTCCGCTCACCGTGCTGTTGCTTGAACTTGCGGCATAACTCTTCACGAGGTTACCGCCTTCGGCATAGATCATAAGGTTTTTGTCACCCGACGTCGTCTTTACCGTAAACGTCTGCGTACCGCCCTTGCCGATCACCGCCTCTTTTACTTTCACTTCGATCACACCGCTCGTAGCAACCACAAACGGTACCGCCCGTTTCGCCGCTGTCGGTGTAGAGGACGTTCCGGCCTTGAATATCAGATTGCGGTTACCCGCAGTTCCGATATTCTGGCTTACCGTCCAGGTTCTCGTACTTCCGCTCACGGTACTGTTTCCGGAAGCATTCCAGGTCTTTACCAGAGTCTTCCCATCCTCCGCATATTCTACCAGAACCGTTGCGTCCGACGTCGTCTTGATCGTGAAAACCTGAGCCGACCCTTTTACGATCCCGTCATATTTAGCAGTTGCGCTGATAATGCCGGTATTGATCACCGTAAACGGAACCGTCACTGCGTTCGTTACCGGTGTAGTGCCTGTAGTTCCGCCCTTGAAGACCAGTTGACGGCTTCCGGTCGATGCGATCGAGTGGCTTACATTCCAGATTCGAGTCTGATTCGCGCCGGCCACGCTGTTTCCTGCAGCAGCCCACGAATTCACCAACGGCTTTCCGCCTTCGGCATAGAGCATCAGATACTGCACATCCGATGAAGTCACTACTGTGAATTCCTGTGCAGCCGTTTTGGCGATGGTGTCATATTTTGCAGTTGCACTGACGATCTTCTTGGTACCGTATCCGTTGTCTTCCCACTGCGCATAAAAGTGAAGTTCTCCGCCCGCAGGAACGGTCGTAGAAAGAGAACCGCCATCCGAATACAGGCTGTATGTACTTCCTGCAGGAAGTGTTTCTGCCCAAGAGAGAGTACTTCCGTTGGTTACCCGCCATGCATTATCATCCGAACGATAGGCCTTCCAACCGATAAAGCTCTTTCCGGCAACACTGAAGCCCAGTTCGCTGATGGTCTTATACTTTGTCGGAGTTCCGTATACGATCTCCGTGACCGTGGTCGACGCCGCACTGTCATCATCCAGATGGTAATAGATCAGGAATGTCGTCGGTATACTCGGCTCCGCGGCATCCGCCGGGTAATAGTTTGCGCCGCGCGTAATACTTCCGCTAACTTTTACGCCATATCTGAGGTCGTAACGGTTGTTTAAGATCACGCCCCGGGAAGCCACGGTAGTTCCGCTGCTCTCCAGATCTCTTGCGACGATGTTCAGACGTTTGCAGTTCAGTATCTTATTATTCTCGATATTGCCCTGAATGCCGGCCACATAAATGCCGGTTTTTTCGATCGCGTCGATCGTATTGCCCTTGACCTCA
>ONPC01000148.1 GCA_900319565.1 uncultured Eubacteriales bacterium
CCGTGTAAGCGCGTACGCGTTTGCGTTATTGCTGATCACGAACGAGATCTCGGTATTCGGGATGTCACCGCTTTTAACGGCGTCCATGATGGCCTGCAGATTCGTGCCGCCGCCGCTGACCAGAACCCCGATCTTAAACTTTCTTTCGGACATGTTCGCACTCCTTTCAGGAACCGAAACGATACTTTATCTCACGATCAGATCAGTTCCACGCCCTTTTCTCCGGCAACGGTCTGACCTACAACGTAAGCCTTTTCTCCTGCGCCCTGAAGCGCTTTGATCGTCGCATCGACATCTTTCGGGTCGATCGCAAGCACCATACCGAGGCCCATATTAAACGTGTTATACATCATCTTCTCTTCGATGTCACCCTTTTTCGCGAGTAATTTGAAGATGGGAAGTACGGGATAGCTGTCCTTTTTGACCTGCGCGCAGATACCATCCGGAAGCATACGCGGGATATTCTCGTAGAAACCGCCACCGGTGATGTGGCTGCAGCCCTTAATGGTCACACCGCTCTCCTTTACCGCACGGAGCGCCTTCACGTAAATGCGGGTCGGTGTGATCAGTGTTTCGCCGAGCGTAGCGCCCAGTTCATCATAATACGTATCCAAAGACTCCTTCGTCATCGGGAACACCTTGCGAACCAGCGAGAAGCCGTTTGAATGAACACCGGTCGATGCGATACCGATCAGTACGTCGCCGGGCTTGATATTCTCGCCGGTGATCAGATCTTTTCGCTCCACCAGGCCTACGGAAAAACCGGCAAGATCGTATTCGTCCTCCGGCATCAGTCCGGGATGCTCGGCCGTCTCACCGCCGATCAGTGCGCAGTCCGACTGAACACAGCCATCTGCAACGCCCTTTACGATCTGTGCGATCTTCTCGGGATAATTCTTCCCGCAGGCAATATAATCCAGGAAAAACAAGGGCTCACCGCCGGCACATGCGACGTCGTTCACGCACATGGCCACGGCATCGATGCCGATGGTGTCATGCTTATCCATCAAAAAGCAAAGCTTCACCTTGGTTCCGCAGCCGTCGGTTCCGGATAAGAGCACCGGATCCTCCATTTCCTTGATCTTCGATAAGGAGAATGCGCCGGAGAAGCCGCCGATGCCGCCTAGAACTTCCGGACGCATGGTCTTCTTGATGTGCTCCTTCATGAGTTCGACCGACTTATATCCGGCCTCGATGTCAACTCCTGATTTCTTGTAATCCATGATAGATCCTCCGTTGATTTATTTCGTTGGTTTGCCGAATGCAGACAGGCATGCCTGTTTACATCTGTTCCATATATGCCTTGTAACCGATCTTCTCGATCTTCTCTTTCTTTGCGACCACGCCGTCCTTCAGTTCGTCCTTATAAGCTACGATCTTCTCATAGACCGCTTCATCGCTGATCGCGATCATTTTAGCTGCAAGAATACCTGCATTGGCCGCCCCATCGATCGCTACCGTGGCCACGGGAATCCCCGAAGGCATGGAAACGATAGAATACAGAGAGTCCACGCCGGACAGAGCTTTTGAATGGATGGGCACGCCGATGACCGGAAGCGGAAAGATCGCCGCGCACATACCGGGCAGATGCGCCGCCCCGCCTGCACCCGCGATAATGACCTGAAATCCCTTATCTTTCGCGGTCTTCGCGTAATCAAAGAAAATATCGGGCATGCGATGTGCCGAAATGATGGTCATTTCATACTCGATCCCGAATTTCTCCAGCATGGCTGCTGCTTTGCTCATGATGGGCAGATCTGAATCACTTCCCATAACAATCCCGACTTTTGCCATTTGTAAGCCTCTCTTTCCTCCCCGTAGGGCGCGTGTTTATAACTTGACGATATGCAGGGTCTCCAGGCCCTGATCGCGTCGGTTCTCAATCGATTGGATCTGCTTGCGGATCCGGTCGGCCGGCAGATATTTCTGCAAAAGCAGTGCATCACTGCGCCGCTGTGCGATAAATGCTTCATCCAGCTTCGTATACAGTCCTCCGTACCCCTGTAGATACAGTGCCGGATGGTATTCGACCGGGTAAAAAGATAACGTAAACGGAAGCGGATGTATCCCGGACAATGCTTTCAAAAAGAACGGCAGTTTAACGACATTTCCGTTAAAGCCGACCGTCTGGCCCGAAGCGTTCTGCATCAGATAGTCGATCACTTCGGCATAGCGGTTTTCCTCCGGATGCTCTTCGATCTTTTGCATTACGTGCGTATGCGCATCGGGATCAAACGGAAAACCACAATAGAAATTCTCAGGGCAGCTGCACATCATGTCCCAGAGTTCGGCGCCATCCGTGACCGCGGACAGTCCAAATCCCGGAGTTTCTTCGAATTCACTCGTGGAAAAAATCCGGTCGTAACGATACTCGATATATTCGTTGACATACGACTGATGCATGGAAGCGATCATCTCCAGTATGACAGCGTCCGATATGAGATCAACCGCGCCGGGTCGGTCCTCCAAAACTTCATTGACATAGTTGCAGACTTCCAGTGCCAATTCTTTGTAGATCAGATCTCCGCCGAAAGCATATACGCCTTTACGGCCGGACATCCACGTCGTATGCTCCGCCAGTGTTCGGCAGTCCGCGCATTCCCGAACCAAAAGCCTAAGCGCATCGGCGCAGTTTGCCGGGAGTGCGGTCTCTTTTGCCTGTGATTTTGGGTCTGCAAACGAGTCTGCATATCCATCACCGAAAGCATGATAAAACTCCGCCGCATCCTCCGTGGTCAGGAGTGAAAAAAGCGTATGGAAATAAGCGGCGAAAGGTTTAGCGGAGTCTTTCGTCTCAGTAAGTATCTCTTGGATCCGCGCATCAGCCAGAACCTTTCGTTCTAACAGTTCCGAATCCGGATCGGGAATGCGGTGTTCTTCCACGTTCTGCCACCTCTTACTTCTTTCGGTTTGCGGCTTTCCCACGGCTTTTATATCGTACTAAACGAACGATGCCGCGGAAAATGGCATAAAGCAGATAGCCAAGCAGACCGCCTGCCGTATTCAAGATCAGGTCATCCACATCGAAGCAGCCCAGTTTAAAGCAAAACTGGATCGTCTCGATCAACAGACTGGAAAATGCGGAAATAAAAAAGCAAATGATGATATTGGCCTTCTTCGGAACCGCACAAACAAACGCGCCGAGCGGCATGAACATAACGACGTTTCCGAAGATGTTCAAAAGCATGTTGCGAATGCCGACCACTCCTCTGTGGTTCCAGAACCGTCGGATCTCCCGAAACGGCCGCAGATTGTACCGAGGCGATCCATCGGCCACGGTCTCCATGCGAACGCCGAAGCATGTCACATAGAAGACTGCTGCCAAATACAGAAAAAGCAGAAGGATCAGAAGCCTCCTCTGTTTTTTTGAGATCTGCTTCATTTACTTAAAACGTGATATTTTTACGGTTAATGAGCATGTGTGCCCCGTTAACGATCGCGACCACGCCGGCAGCAAGTCCGGTTACGATCACTACAATACCTACAGCAATGCTTCCTGCGCCGGAAGCGGTCAATGAACGATATAATTTTTCTCCCATGTTTGATCTCCTTCTCCTGAGTTATTTAACACCATACTGCGCGTAATACTCGTCGATCGCTTTCTTCATGGTGTCATCGATATATACTTTTCCTTTGTAGGGCTTGTTGTACAAATGCTCTACAACTTCTTCCATAGTGACGATGGCGCGGACCTTCATGCCGTATTTTTCCTCGATCTCATCAAACGAGCTCTTCTCGCCGGTCCCGCGCTCCTGGCGGTTCACGGATACCATCAATCCGCACAGTATGCTGTTCGGTGCGGCTGCCTTGATGATCGGCATGGTCTCCGCTATGGATTTACCCGAGGTGGTCACGTCTTCGACCATCATGACACGGTCGCCGTCCGCGATGGGGCTGCCGAGCAGGATGCCGACATCTCCGTGATCCTTCACTTCTTTTCGGTTGGAGCAGTAACGCACCGTCGCTCCATACTCCGAGAACAGAGCCATGGAAACGGTGGTAGCTAACGGAATACCCTTATATGCCGGTCCGAACACGATGTCAAAATCGGTGCCGAACTCTTTTGCAATGGCGTTTGCGTAGTATTTTCCGAGTCTGAGAAGCTGCTCGCCCGTATTGTAGAAACCGGTATTGATGAAAAACGGCGATTTGCGTCCGCTCTTTGTAATGAACTCACCGAAGCGAAGCACCTGGCTGTCCACCATAAACTCGATAAACTCTTCCTTGTAACGTTCCATTAGGGATACCTCCGTAGTATTACAATATGTCGATTGCCGCGCAATCATTCTAACACAGAAACCATCGGATATGCAAGTACTTCCAAAGCCTTATGCTTCTTTTGCCAGTTTGCCGATGATCTCATTTATATCCTCGCATTTATGGCGGATCAGGTAGTCTTCGATACCTTTTGCGACCTCCATGGTTGCGTAGGGGTTAAAGAAATTCGCCGTTCCGACGCTGACCGCAGTCGCTCCCGCGAGCAGGAACTCGAGTGCATCGGCCGCGCAGGCGATGCCGCCCATGCCGATGATCGGGATGGATACGCTTCGCGCCACCTGATAGACCATGCGAACCGCTACAGGTTTGATCGCAGGGCCGGACAGGCCGCCGGTTCTATTAGCCAGCGCAAAGGTCTGGCGCTCGACGTCGATCTTCATACCGGTGATCGTATTGATCAGGGACAATGCGTCCGCTCCGCCGGCCTCTGCCGCTTTTGCCATCACGGTGATGTCCGTCACATTCGGTGACAGCTTCATGATGACTGGCTGCTTCGCATGCGCTTTAACAGCTTTGGTGATCGCTTCTACCGCCTTCGGATCCTGGCCGAAAGCGATGCCGCCCTCTTTGACGTTCGGGCAGGAAATATTGATCTCCAGCAGGTCGACCGGTTCGTCCGCCAGACGATCTACCACTGCCAGATATTCTTCGGTGGTATGTCCGCAGACATTGACGATCACCTTTGTATCAAACTGCTTTATAAACTGCAGGTCGCGTTTGCAGAAAACTTCCACGCCGGGATTTTGCAGGCCAATAGCATTCAGCATGCCGGACGCCGTTTCCACGATACGGGGCGTCGGATTGCCGGGCCAGGGGACGTTCGCCACGCCCTTTGTGACCACGCCGCCTAAGGCAGACAGATCCACAAACTCACTGTATTCCATGCCGGAACCAAAGGTACCTGAAGCCTCGAGCACAGGGTTCTTCAGCTCCACACCTGCGATATTAACGGATGTCTTCATCAAAGCGTCACCTCCGTTGCATCAAAGACAGGACCGTCTTTGCAGATTCGTTTATTGTGCACCTGCGAGTGTTCATCCACTTCCGTGCTTTGGCAAACGCAGCCTAAGCAGGCGCCGACGCCGCAGGCCATCTTTTCTTCCATGGAAACAAAGCAGGTGATGCCATTCTGCACAGCGTAGGCTTTGATCGCGCGGAGCATGGGCATCGGGCCGCAGGCGTAGATGACGTCTGCTGTCAGGCCGTTATTTGCGATCGCATTCAGGACATTTCCCTTCGTGCCGGCGCTGCCGTCTTCCGTCGCGATGACTACGGTCGCATACGGCGCGAAGTCCTCATTCAGGAACAAAACGTCACGATAACCGAGTACGGCAATAATATCTTCTTTCGCCATACCCTGCGCGTTCAGCTTCTTTGCCATCTCCAGCATCGGCGGAATACCGATACCGCCGCCGATCAGAAAGGCTTTCGCATCTGAACGGGTCGGAAAGCCATTGCCCAGCGGGCCTAGGATCTCGATCGGATCACCTGCCTGATATCTGGAAAATGCATCGGTGCCGTAACCTGCGACACGGTAAACGATGCGCAGCGTGCCTGAAAATTTGTCGACTTCGCAGAGGCTGATCGGACGCGGCAGCAGGTGCGCGCCGTCGTTGGTATATACGGAAATAAACTGTCCGGCTTTCGCAAAGGCGGCGATGCCGAAGGCCTCGATCACCATGCTGTAGATACCGTCGCAAAGTTTCTCCTGAGAGACTACTTTTGCAGTGATCTTTTGTTTCACTTTATCCTCCTGACCTGAAAAAAACGCGTCTACTACTTCGGGAAGCGCATCGATCGACGGAATGGTCATGGTGCCCTTCGGTACCGTTCCGAACCCATACGAAGCGTGAATAAAGCGGATACCGGCGCGGGATGCAGCCATGTAGTCTGCATAAATATCGCCGACGTAGACCGCCCGAGTCAGATGTTCGTCTTCGACCACCTTTTTTATGTTATCCCACTTCGGCAGACCGGTGTCTCCCGCAGCGAGCTTGCCATCGAAATACTTCCACATATCGTGATGGTTCAAAAACGACTCGATGTAACCGCACTGACAGTTGCTGACAATGTACAATTTATATTTTTTCCGAAGTTTTACCAGGGTCTCGACCAGATTCGGATAGAGGTCCCCGCCAAGCCGCTCCAACGTAGCGATCTCGTTGTCCATGGCTCGCGAAAAAAGCTCCGTACGCTCTTCATCGTCCATGTCCGGAAGAAGCTTTTTTGCGATATCCGGAAGCAGCATTCCCATGACACCGTGGATATCGTCCGCGTTCAGTTCCAGCGACAGCCCGGGGTGCTTAGCAAACACTTCGTTCCACGCCGTTGCAACATGCTTCGCGGAATCCCAGAGCGTTCCGTCCAGATCAAACAGAATTCCGTAATTACTCATACTCAACCTCATTAACGGTTTGCCATGCAAACCAATTCTGTAAAAAAGGGAACCGTTTTATGATTTTCGGTTCCCCTGGCACGCAGCCCCGCGGGCCGCTTATAGATCAAACATATCGTTTATCTTTTCTTCGTCGCTGCGGTTATCCTCCGCAACCCCTTCGATCACAGTGAAAAGAGAATTACACTTATAGCACTGACAGGTGCCGTCCGGATTCTCCATGATGAATTTCTCTCCGCAATAAGGGCAATACTCAGGACGTTTCATATCATTCGCCTCCTCGTATAAGGTCTTTGTTAAACCTTATGTATGTGGTTGCTTTACAATCCCTTCCGGAACCTGAATCAACCTATGACCCAGTTCATGTTCCTACTTCATGGTAACATAAAAACTATGCGATGTCAACATGTGCGGCGATATCCGCGATCATATCCTCGGTCGCTTTTCTGGATGCCTGTGCGAAGTTTTCGGGACCGAATTCCTTATATTTTTCGGCTTTATAGGCAGCGATGATGCCGCGGGATGAATTCACGATGGCACCGAGGCCGTCCTCGTTAAAATATGGCGCCAGATCCGCTGCCGTACCACCCTGTGCGCCGTAACCCGGAACCAGGATGTAAGCATGCTTCATGATCTTACGCAGCACCGCGCCCATCTCCGGATAGGTCGCGCCGACAACTGCGCCGACCGCACTGTAGCCGTGGCGGCCAATGTATTCCGAACCCCATTTCTCCACCATTTCGCCAACGATCTCGTAGAGCGGACGTCCGCCGTCAACGATGCGGTCCTGGAACTCGCCGCTGGAGGGATTCGATGTCTTCACCAGCACGAAAATACCTTTATTCTCTTCCTTGCAGACCTTTACGAACGGAAGCACACCGTCCGAACCCAGGTAAGGATTGACCGTAGCAAAATCCTCACGGAAACCCGGCGCAAACGCTTCCCCTGCCAGAGGTGCGTGGCCCAGATGGCCCACAGCGTAGGCGGCAGATGTAGAACCGATGTCGCCGCGCTTGATATCGCCGATCACGACTAAGTCCTTTTCCTTGCAGTAGTTAACGGTCTTTACGAAGGCTTCCACACCCGGCAGACCAAACTGCTCGTACATGGCGATCTGCGGCTTTACAGCCGGGATCAGATCGTAGACCGCATCCACGATCTGCTTATTGAACTGCCAGATCGCTTCGGCAGCGCCCTCTGCCGTTACTCCGAAATCGGCGAAAGCCTTTTCTTTGATGTGCTCCGGAACATAGGCCAGCATCGGATCCAAACCTACAACGACCGGCGCCTTTTTAGTGATGATCTTCTCGATCAATGTATCAATCATATTTTTTCTCCTGAATTCTGCGTACCCGTGATTCATCGCGGTCCGCTTACTTAAACGCAAACCGCTTTATTTCGCGCTCTAAGCCTTATATACGACGTTTCCGTCTACAATGGTATACATGACCTTACCGTAAACCTTGCGGCCGTTAAACGGCGTATTATGGCCTTTCGAAACAAAGGTGTCTGCGTCGATCGTATATTGTGCTTCCGGATCGATGATCGTGATATCCGCAGCCTTTCCGACGCCGAGCGTTCCCCGGTCGATCTTTAAGACCTTCGCGGGAGCTAAGCTCATGCGTTCCGCCATCTGGAGCGGAGTTAGACGCCCCGGGCGTACCAGATGGGTAATGGTGAGGCAGACTGCCGTCTCGGATCCGACGATACCGAACGGAGCCGCCGCAATACCGCGACTCTTCTCTTCTTCGCTGTGGGGCGCGTGATCCGTAGAGATCGTGTCGATCGTTCCGTCTGCCAGGCCGGCGATCAGCGCTTCCACATCCTTCTTTGTACGAAGCGGAGGGTTCATCTTAAAGTTTGCATCATTCGACGTGATCTCATCGCAGGTCATACTGAAATGGTGCGGGCAGACTTCCGCGGTCACCGCCACGCCGTCCTCTTTTGCTTTACGCACCATGGCTACGCTGTCCGCCGTGGAACAGTGGCACAGATGCAGGCGTGCGCCGGTCTCTTTCGCCAGCAGGATATCCCTGGCTACGATGATATCTTCCACCGCATTCGGAATGCCTTCAACGCCGAGTTTCGTCGCTACCAGGCCCGCATTGATCGCGCCCTTTCCGACCAGATTTTTATCTTCGCAGTGCGCCATCACCACGACATCGTTCTCTTTCGCACGAAGCATGCCTTCACGGTAGACGAGCGAGTTCATCACAGACTTTCCGTCCTCACTGATGGCATAGATGCCTGCTTCCTTCATGGCAGCAACATCGGTAGCTTCCACGCCGTTCTGACCCATGGTAACGGCACCGACCGGATAAATGTGGATCGGCGATACTTCCTTGGCCTTTTCAACCACAAAACGAACCAGCTCCGGCGTATCGATGACCGGTTTTGTATTCGGCATGGGACACACGCCGGTAAAACCG
>ONPC01000189.1 GCA_900319565.1 uncultured Eubacteriales bacterium
GCTCCATACATGACATCACGGACGGAATCCAGATTTCTCACATCACCAACGTAGAACTGCACTTTCCCGGCATAATCCGGATACTGCGCCTGTAATATGTGCCTCATCCAATCCTGCTTCTTTTCATCGCGGGAAATGATCCTGATTTCACCAATATGGGTGGTCAAGAAATGCTTAAGTACAGTTGATCCAAAAGATCCTGTGCCGCCAGTTATTACTAAGGTTTTCCCCTTGAAAGCTTCCGTGATATTGTTCATATTAATCGGTTCCTCTCTTTCCGGCTCTTTGGTTTTGATCCAGCTATCGAGCTGGAATTAGGATATGCCTGTCAATAAAACTTGTTTGGGTGTAATAGACCGCTCATCTTATTCATACAGTACGCAAAAAACATACTCCATTTAGTTCCGGTTGCCGCCAAATGTAAAACGAGACGAATTTGAGGTTTTTGATCTACTATTTCCTCGCAATGGTGTTTAGCAAAAGAAGCAATCTTCTTTACCTGCTCTTGCCGACATTCACTCTTTAACAGGAACAGCGTGCCCCATGTCCTATAGATAGAGTTAATACAACTGTTCAAACACGCTTGCTCATATTCCTTTCCGCACCCTTTATAGGCTTCATAAAGATCATGACACGCCATCCATAGATCAAGATTATTATTAGCAGATAGAGTATGTGTAATGCTTCCTTTGTTTTGTACATAGTGATAGAAGATGTTAGGAAGCAAAACTATCCTTTGAGCGGCATGAATTATTTTATGGGTGACATAGAAGTCTTCGTAGTTATGCCCCTCCGGGAAGCGAATACCTTCAAACAGCTCTGCCTTATACACCTTGTCCCAAACAGCGTGTTTGATCGATCCATCAAGAATCAGTCTTTTAACAGCTTCTTTGTTATCAATTATCTCTACCCTAGTAACCGGTCTCCATATCTTGTTTGCCTTTGGACTGTCCGTAGATCTGCCAAATCCGCATATATCCGAATCCCATATAGAGTTCAGAACTGTTTCAAATGTCCTTGCCTCGATCCAGTCATCTGCATCAACAAAAGAGATATACGCACCATTCGTTTTTTCTAATCCGTAATTCCTTGCCGAGGATAATCCACCGTTTTCTTTGTGAAATACTTTTATTCGCGTGTCAGATTTATATTCTTCTGCAATCCTTCCACTATTATCTGTTGATCCATCATCGACTAAAAGGATCTCCAGATCTTCGTATGTCTGTAAAAGGATGCTGTCTATACATCGATGTAACGTCTTCTCTGCGTTGAAGAAAGGAACGATTACAGAAATCATTGGTTTTCCATGCCCCTCTACATTTCAACAGGAAGATTAATAAAACATGCTTAATGCTGTTCCCATGGCATTCGAACCGTTCCGCTTAGCTATCAGAACGTGGCATTTGGGTTCCATGGCTCATACGTACTAAGCTCCAAGATGTCTGCAATTCGTTTGCAGGCATGACCATCACCGTAGGGATTGCATGCTTTACTCATCTTCTCGTATTCGTCCTTGTTTTCGAGCAGCAACTTGAATGTATGATAGATTGTCTCCTCGTCAGTCCCCACCAACCGGAGTGTTCCCGCATCTACACCCTCAGGCCGCTCAGTTGTGTCACGCATAACCAATACCGGAACGCCGTAGGAGGGGCACTCCTCCTGGATTCCGCCTGAATCTGTCAAGCAAAGGTAAGAACGAGCTTCAAAGTTATGACAGTCAAATACCTCAATGGGCTCGATAATATGGATCTGTTTGCAATCACCCAATTCTTCATCCGCAGCCTGTCGGACAACAGGATTCATATGGATTGGATAGATAGCTTTGCATTCCAGATGCTCATCCAATACCCTCCGAATTGCCCGGAACATATGATGCATCGGCTCACCGAGGTTTTCTCGGCGATGCGCCGTGATGAAGATAAGTTTACCATCGCCTACCCAGTCAAGCTCAGGATGAGTATAATCTTCCTTGACAGTGTGCTGCATAGCATCAATGACGGTATTACCGGTAATGTAAATCGTGTCGGGATTTTTTCCCTCCGCCTTCAAATGATCGGCGGCAAGCTGCGTCGGCGCGAAGTTATATTGGCTCACGATACCCACAGCCTGTCGGTTGAATTCTTCAGGATAAGGACTGTAAATATTATAAGTTCTGAGGCCCGCCTCGACGTGCCCAACCGGAATCCGGAGATAAAAGCAAGCCAACGCTGTCACAAAGGTAGTCGATGTATCTCCATGTACGAGGACCACATCCGGCTTTTCCTGCTCAAGCACCTCTTTAATTCCGTTGAGGATATTCGTAGTGATATCAAAAAGTGTCTGTCGGTCTTTCATTATGTTCAGATCGTAGTCCGGAACAACGCCGAAAATATCCAGGACTTGATCCAGCATTTGGCGATGCTGGGCTGTGACGCAAACCACAGTCTGAATGCCCTTTCTCGTTTTCAGTTCGTTAACAAGTGGGCAAATCTTGATTGCCTCCGGTCTGGTCCCAAAGACCAGCATCACCTTTTTCATATAGTTAATCTCCTTTGAGTCAGATACGATAAGTACCTTCTTGCTTGCAGATATTGTGGCAGTCCAGAACGACTTTGCCGGCCAGCTTATCCATATTCTCCTTGATCTCGTTATGCTTGACCATGATAACCACAAAGTCAACAGCGGCAAGGAAATCATCCAAGCTGTGATACTGGTTCTTTACGACATCTTTTTCAATAAAAGGATCATAAACTTTTAGCCCGGTCGCGAGGTGGCGCTCCTGGCTCTCTAGCAGCTGGAGTGTAGGAGACTCACGCATATCGTCCACGTTCTCTTTATAGGTTAGGCCGTAAAGACCAACACGGGAAATATCAGTCATGCCCTTCTCTTTCATGATCTCATAGATGCGATTTAGGACGAAATCCGGCATGCCGTCATTGGTCTTCATAGATTCATCAATGACCTTTGCGAGAGACGGATAGTCGCCCACAAGGAACCACGGATCAACAGAGATGCAATGGCCACCGACACCAGGACCCGGCTGCAGGATATTGACGCGGGGATGCATGTTGCAGATGCGGATAACTTCATAGACATCCATGTCGTCGTGGCGGCAGATCTTCGCCAGCTCGTTCGCGAACGCGATATTCACCGCACGGAATGTGTTTTCCACGACCTTGGTCATTTCCGCCGTTTTGATGTCCGTCGTCACGATCTCGCCCTGGCAGAAGGAAGCGTACAGCGCCTTGACTTTTTCCCCGATGGCCGGATCGTCCGCACCGATGGTGCGGTTATTATGCAGGAGCTCGTAGACCATGTTGCCGGGGATGATACGCTCGGGCGCATGCGCGAGGTGGATATCTTCTCCGATCGCAAAGCCGTTTGCCTCGATGACGGGACGAACGCTCTTTTCGATCGTCCCCGGGGAGACTGTGGATTCGATCACGACCGTCGCGCCCTTCGGGCACACCTTCATGACCTCGCGGACCGCCGCGACCACATAGCAAGCATCCACCTTCTTGCTGAACTTGTCATAAGGGGTCGGAACGGAAACGATATAAGTATCGGCGCTCTGATACTCCGTCGTGAACTTCACGCCGGCTTTCAGTGCATCCTGAAACAGCGCGTCCAGACCGTCTTCCTTGAAGGTCGTCTTCCCCGCGTTCAGCGTGGCGACCAGCTCATGATTGTAGTCCGTTCCGATGACCTTCACACCGTGCGTCGACATCATCAGCGCGGTCGGAAGCCCGATATACCCAAGTCCGATTACGTTTACCATGTTGCTCTCCTTCTGTTATCCCATCGTCTTTTCGATCGCTTCATATACCTGAAACAGCCCCTTCGCCGTGGCCGCCCAGTTGTACTTCTCTTTCACGGCCGCGTTGCCTCTGCGGCCCATCTGTTTTGCTTCCTCCGGATGGTCAAGAATCCATCGGATCGCGCTGGATATCTCTTCGACGTTGTGCGGATTGACGCAGATCCCGCAGTGCTCGGCATCGATGACTTCCTTCCAAAGGTCAAAATCCGTACAGATCAAAGGCAGTCCGTTCAGCATGTATTCAAAGAACTTGGTGTTCGACAGA
>ONPC01000146.1 GCA_900319565.1 uncultured Eubacteriales bacterium
GAGCGCGTGGTCGTTCGTCTTACTGGGGGCGGCTGTGCTGATTTGTTTCTGGCTGCTCGGATCGAAACTGATCTCGAAGAAGAAACAAACGGTTTTGAGCCGGATCCAGGCTACGTTTCACCGCTTCTCATTCCTGATCGAGCAGCTGGTGGCCAGAGACTTTAAAACCAAATATAAGCGCTCGGTACTGGGTATTTTCTGGAGCTTCTTAAATCCTCTGCTCATGATGGCAGTGCAGTATTTCGTATTCGTCAACCTGATGAAACTGCGTAATATGGGCGGAGAAAACCCGATGCTGGATTACTACGCGGTCTACCTGCTGGTCGGTATCATCATGTTCAGCGGTTTTAACGATTGTTGTAACCAGGCGCTGCGTTCCATCGTTTATAATGCATCCCTGATCACGAAGGTTTATGTACCGAAGGTCATTTACCCGACGACGAAGGTCTTCAGCGCAGGTATTAACCTGGCACTTTCGATCCTGCCTTTGTACATCATCGCCCTGATCAACGGACTCTGGCCGAATTTCTCGATCCTGCTCCTGCCGTTGGGCCTTTTGTTTATTCTGGTGTTCACCATTGGCATGGGCTATTTCCTTTCGTCCTCCGTGGTTTTCTTCCGTGACATCGAGTTTTTGTGGGGCGTTTTCTCCACGATGTGGATGTATGCGACGCCGATCATTTATGATATCGGCATCCTGCCGAACCTCGTTCAGAAACTGATGATGTTCAATCCGCTGTATCACTACATCGATTTTGTCCGTTACATCGTCATCCTTCGTCAGGTGCCTTCCGCGCAGGAAACACTGATCTGCGCCGCATTCTCGCTGGGAATGTTCGCGATCGGCTTGACTGTTTTTAAGAAAACAGAAGATAAGTTCATTTTTTACATATAATCGTCGGCCGAAAGGCTGCGACCGGAGTTGTTTATGGACCAGGGTATAATGAAAGAAGATATGATACGCGTGGAAAATGTTTCCATGCACTTTCGCCTGATGAATGACCGCATCAGCAGTATCAAAGAGATGATGACGGCGCTGGCGCGGCGGAAAGTGAAATTCAAAGAATTCCATGCGTTGGAGGATGTGAGTTTCACCGTGAACCGCGGCGATGTCGTCGGGATCATCGGCCATAACGGTGCAGGTAAAAGTACACTGTTAAAGATCATTTCCGGGATCATGAAACCGTCGAAAGGAAAGGTCTGGCGCGGAGCGAATATCGTCCCGATGCTGGAGCTCGGTTCCGGTTTCGACTACGATCTGTCCGGCCATGAAAATATTTACCTGAACGGTGCGATCCTAGGCTATTCGAAGGAGTTCCTGCAATCGAAATACAACGAGATCGTTGCATATTCCGAGTTGGAACCGTTCATTCATACACCGCTTCGGAATTATTCTTCCGGTATGCTGATGCGACTCGCATTTTCCATCGCGACCGTCGTCGAGCCGGAGATCCTGATCGTCGATGAGGTCCTGGCGGTCGGTGACGAACGCTTCCAGGAGAAGAGTAAGAAGCGCATGATGGAGCTGATGAGCGGCGGTACTACGGTGCTGTTCGTATCTCATAATATTGACCAGATCCGCGAGATGTGTAATCGCGTCGTCTGGCTGGATCATGGGCAGATCCGCAAGATCGGAGATGCCGATGAGGTTTGCGATGAGTATCGCGAACAATTTCTGGAGTCCTAAAGGAGAGGCCGGTTTCCGGCAAATGTTATGAAGAAAGTTACGATCGTTATTCCGAACTACAACGGATATCAGTTTTTGGAGACATGCCTGAACTCGCTGCGGGCGCAGACCTGTCAGGATTTTGAGGTGCTCGTCGTGGACAATGCTTCCGCCGATGAGAGCGTACCGTATCTGCGGGAGAACTACCCGGAGGTGCGTGTCGATGTCATGGAGTCGAACTTAGGATTTGCCGGCGGCGTGAATTACGGTATCAAGCAGTGCAAAACCCCGTACGTCATCCTGCTTAATAACGATACGGAATCGGATCCGCATTATGTGGAGGAGATGATCAAGGCGATCGAAAAGGATGATCGCATCTTCTCCGTAAGCAGCAGCATGATCAGTTTTTACAAGCGGAACCTCATGGATGACGCCGGCGACCTCTATACGATGTTCGGCTGGGCCGTTCAGCGCGGCATTCATCAGCCCGTCAAGGCTTACCGTAAGCCGAAGCGCGTATTTTCCGCCTGCGCAGGCGCAGCGATCTATCGCCGTGCACTGTTCGACGAGATCGGCATTTTTGATGAGATGCATTTCGCATACCTGGAGGACATTGACCTCGGTTTCCGCGCGAATATCAAAGGCTATAAGAACACCTACGCGCCCAAGGCCATCGTATACCATGTCGGAAGCGGCACCAGCGGTTCCAAATACAATCCGTTTAAGGTGCGCCTGACTGCACGCAACAGTCTGTACCTGCACTATAAGAACCTGCCGAACCTGATGCTTTTACTGAATGCACCGGCGCTTCTGCTGGGTTATATTATAAAGATCTGCTTCTTTGCGACGATGGGGCTTCATAAGGAATATCTCAGCGGTCTCAAGGAAGGCTTAAAGACGTTCCGGAAGTGTAAACGCGTAAAGTATGAGAGGAAGAATTTCAAAAACTATCTGGATATCGAGATGCAGATGGTCTTCGGAATGTTTGCGTATACGTTCGAATTCTTGGAGCGCCGCGTATTTAACAAAGAAGAGAAGTAAGGAATCATTTGAGGTGAATCAAAGTGAAGAATGACAAACGAAGCGCGGTCGGTCTGATCTATCTGCTGTTTGATCTGCTGGTTTTGGCGGCGACTTACTGGCTGACGTATTGGTTTAAACTGGTCCTTTTGGATGAACAAAACTACATAGAGATCTTTGAACTGTATATCAAGAGCATGGCATTTGTATTTCCGGTTTTCCTGCTCAGTTATATGTTCGTTACGCTGTACAGCAACATGCGCACACAGTCGAAGGGAGCGCTTTTGTTCCTGATCACCGAGGGCAATGTTATGGGAACCCTGTTCCTGACTCTGCTTTTGTTCTTCGTAAAGATCGAGAATTTCTCCCGTTTGTTCCTGCTGTACTTTGCGATCCTGGACACGGTTTTCATGTTTGTCGAGCGTTTGATCGTAGGAAAATTCATTGACCGTTCGTATGCTAAAGGGAAGCATCAGAGCCAGGTCGTGATCGTCGGTTATTCGCAAACGGCAAAGGCATATCTGGACCGCGTTCTGGCGAACCCTCAGTGGGGCTACCACATCGTCGGTATTTTGGACGACGAAAAGGAAGTCGGACATGCCTATAAGGGCGTTGCGGTGATCGGTTCGACCGCGGATCTGGCGGCGTTGCTTTCGAAAAACGAGACGGATGAGATCGTCATCTGCCTGAAACTGACTGAGCACAGTAAACTGAAGACGGTGGTCAATACCTGTGAGAAATCCGGTGTTCATACAAAGTTTATCCCGGATTATATGAATGTTCTGCCGACGCAGCCGTACACCGAGGACATGCAGGGTCTGCCGGTCATCAATATCCGCTATGTACCGCTGATGAGCTTTGGTAATGCTTTTATTAAACGGACCATGGATATCATCGGCAGTCTGTTTGCGATCGTACTGTTTTCCCCGATCATGCTGATCGTTGCCATTTTGGTAAAGACGACATCCAAGGGCAGCGTGATCTTTAAGCAGGAACGTGTCGGAAAGCATAACCGCCCGTTTAAAATGTATAAGTTCCGCTCCATGGTCGTACAGACCGACGAGAGCGAGAAGGACAAATGGACCACGAAGAACGATGCGCGTGTTACGAAGGTCGGCGCTTTTATCCGCAAGACCAGCATTGACGAACTGCCGCAGTTCTTTAACGTCCTGAAGGGCGACATGAGCTTGATCGGCCCGCGTCCCGAGCGGCCGTTTTTCGTCGAGAAATTCAAAGAAGAGATCCCGCGTTATATGGTAAAACACCAGGTACGCCCCGGCATAACCGGCTGGGCGCAGGTCAATGGATGGCGCGGCGACACCTCGATCTCCGAGCGCATTGCCTGCGACCTCTATTACATCGAACACTGGTCACTGAAACTGGACATCAAGATCCTGTTCTTGACGTTCTTCAAAGGCTTTGTGAATAAGAATGCATATTGAGTGATACAAGTTTCGAAAAGTACCGGATGGACATGCTTGCATGTCCAAACCGGACCTTGAGAAACGAACAGTCATGAGCCATACCGATTTCCGAAGGAAAGCGAAAGTATGGCGAATGACTG
The DNA here is from genome assembly GCA_900319565.1 of uncultured Eubacteriales bacterium. Classification (GTDB taxonomy): domain Bacteria; phylum Bacillota; class Clostridia; order Lachnospirales; family Lachnospiraceae; genus UBA1201. Next base: position 4,251 of record ONPC01000146.1, read on the forward strand.
ATGAGAATCGAAGTTTTTCGGTTTGGAGGAGGATTATGGAAGATAACTATAATGAGGAGCTACGCCTGCACCGGCGCGAACGTTCGAAGAAGCGAAGACGCATGCGTATCCTCAAATATTCGGTCGTTTCCGTATTGGAAGTGCTGCTTCTGGTAGCGATGTGCGGCCTGTATTATGTTCGTAATAAACTCAGTAATGCCAGTGTGCTGGTCGTTCCCGAAGGCGAGAAGATCGTTGCGACAAACGAGTTCGTTGAACCGACCTATCAGCAGAAGATCTCGAAACAGTTTACGACGCTGGCCCTGTTCGGCATAGACAGTTCCGAAAACCCGGAAAAATCGCAGCAGCGTTTGGCACGGGGCAGTAACGCTGACGTTATCATGCTGGCGGTCATCAACAACGAGACGAAGGATGTTAAACTGGTCTCGATCTTCCGTGATACATATTTCCTCCGCTCGGACGGAAAGTTCGCGAAGATTAACTCCGAAGCGACATTTTCCGGAACCTACAGTCTGATGCAGATGCTGAATAAGAATTACGACCTGAACATCGACGGCTTTGTTGCCGTGGACTGGTCCATCGTAGCAAATCTGGTCAATGACATGGGCGGCCTGGAACTGGACATCAAAGAAAACATGATGACGGTCGTGGTCAATGGAGAGACGGTCCCGTACATCAACGGCCTGATCTCGCAGATCGTACAGTCGACCGGCATCCCTTCCTTGCATATCGAGAAGCCGGGCCTGCAGCTTTGTGACGGCGTTCAGACTGTAGCATACTGTCGACTTCGTAAACGTGACTCCGACTTCATGCGTGCGCAGCGTCAGCGTGAAGTTATTTCCAAGATGCTCGTTAAGGCGAAGGCTTCTTCCCTGGGCACGCTGGATACGATGGTAAAACATGTATTCGATGCAACACTGATCGGCGCGAGTGACGGTACGTCGGAATCCGCGCAGGAGATCATCGACTATTTCATCGGCATGGTGCCCGAGATCGGAAAGGTGCACATCAACGATTCGCAGGGCTTCCCGTTCGCGCAGCGGACTGAGATGGGCTACATGGGTAACTGCGTAGTCCCGATCAACCTGGAGCAGAACGTTTCCAAGCTTCATGAATACCTGTATGGAACGCAGAATTACCAGTGTTCCCAGTATGTCAAAGATCTGAGTGAAACGATCCGTGTAAACGCGGGATTTGACGAGCAGTTCAACTATGTCGGAGTGAAATGATCCTTCATGAAATTGTTAATGTTTCATCACACTTTTTTCACATACTCGGCTTATTATAAGGCCATAAGGTGATGAAAAAGACAGATCACTGAAAGGAGAAATAAGGTTATGGATGATAAAGATTTCTATTTCGGTTTTGATACGGATGATAAAGATAAACAATCAAACGATTCGGAAACGGTAAAGGAAGACGAGGTCAAAGATACTGCCGAGACCGGCGAGAAGCCGCAGGAAGAACCGCAGGAGCAACAGCCGCAGGAGCAGCAGCCGAAGCCGGACAAAAGGCCGACGCCTTCGTATTACGATTATTACAGGAGCTCCGCCTACAATTCTTCACCGGCCGGCAGTTCGGGCGGACGAAAAGGCGGATCCTTCATGGGACCGTTCATTGCCATCCTGACCATGGTGATCGTGGTCGGAAGTATTTTGGGCATCAGCCAGATCCTCAAGAATCGCGATGAAAAATCAACGGATCCGACGAGCACCTCGGAGATGGCTAACAACGATACCGACGCAGCGAAAGAGTCGGAGAAGGATCCGGCTACGGAGCCGACATCGGTCCTGACCCGCAGCGATATCAACACGACGAAAAATGTCAATGCGACGCTTCTGGATGTTTCCCCGATCGTCGATGAGGTTATGCCTTCCGTCGTTTCCGTAACGAATAAGACCGTCTATACGACCAGCTTTTCACGGTATTTCGGTGCAGGTGAGCAGGAGATGAAGGGTGCCGGTTCCGGTGTTATCATCGGAAAGAACGACGACGAACTACTGATCGTTTCCAACGCTCACGTGGTCATTCCCGAAAACTACTACAACGCAAGCATTACTTCCAGTGAGATCTCTGCTACATTTGTAAATGATAAAGAGGTCAAAGCTTATATCAAAGGAACCGATGAGGAACGCGATCTGGCAGTCATAGCGGTCAAACTGGCCGATATCGATGAGGAGACCATGAAAGCGATCAAGATCGCTATGGTCGGCGACTCCACGAACCTGAAGGTCGGCAACGGCGTTATTGCGATCGGTAATGCGATGGGTTACGGCCAGTGTATGACGGTCGGATATATCAGTGCATTAAACCGTGAAGTGACTTTCAACGACGGATATACACGTTCTTTCCTGCAGACCGATGCAGCGATCAACCCCGGCAACAGCGGCGGCGGACTGTTCGATATGTACGGAAACCTGATCGGTATCAATTCCGCTAAGCTTTCGGACGAAGCGGTCGAGGGCATGGGCTACGCGATCCCCATCACGGATGCGGAAGAGGTCATCAACGATCTTATGAACCGCGCGACCCGTCAGAAGATTACCGACGAAAACAAGCGAGCTTCGCTCGGCGTTAAGTGCTCTTCACGTTACCAGTCGGTATATGAAGGTACCGGAGCATTTATCGAAGAGATCGTCGAAGGTGGCGCGGCCGATAAGGCTGGTATCATGGCTTATGATATCATCACATCCCTGGATGGCGTGAAGATCTCTTCGTGGGCAGAACTCCTGAATGAGATCTCTTACCACGAAGGCGGCGAAAAGGTGAAAGTAGGATATAAGGCCCTGGATGTTACCGAAGGTCGTCGTACCTACACCGATCATGAAGTCGAGGTCACCTTGGGCTTCTATAAAGATATGGATACATCTTCCGAAGAGGATAAATAACTACACGAACTCAGCATTAACGGGAGCGCTTTAAACGGCGCTCCCGTTTTGATTCCTACGGATATGGTTCAAGTGTAAGGAATTATTAAGATTTGACGCCTTGTAAAAAAAAGAGCGAATGGTATAATTATAGAGTATTTTATACAAGAAAGGATGATTGAGAAATGTCACTTGTTGTTACTAATCTTTCAAAGAAGTACGGAGAGAAAACGGTCGTGGACCATATCTCGTTCTCGTTGGAACATCCCGGTGTGTATGCTTTTTTGGGAACCAACGGAGCCGGTAAGTCGACTTCTTTGCGTATGATGCTGGGCATGCTCGCAAAGGACAGCGGTGAGGTCCTGTGGAAAGGGAAGCCACTGGACACCATGGAGACGAACGTAGGTTATCTCGCGGAGGAGAGAGGCCTGTATCCGAAGTTCACTTTGATGGATCAGCTTTTGTATTTTGCTTCGTTGAAGAACGTTTCAAAGGAAGATGCGAAGAAGCGCATTGATTACTGGGTAGATCGTCTCGAACTTACTGAGTATTTCAACCCGCCCATGGTCGGAAAGAAGAAGCCGAAGCCCATGAAGGCCGATCAGCTCTCCAAAGGTAATCAGCAGAAGGTTCAGCTTCTTGCAGCCCTGATCTCCGATCCGGAGCTCCTGATCCTGGACGAACCGCTTTCCGGTCTGGATCCCGTGAATATGGATCTGTTTAAGCAGGTGATTCACGAGCAGGTCGATGCCGGCAAATTTATCATTATGTCCAGCCATCAGATGGAGGTCGTTGAGGAATTCTGTGAGGATATCACGATCCTGCATCATGGTAAGGCAGTCGTACAGGGCAACCTGAATGAGATCAAAAAGTCTTATGGACGTGTCAATATGTTCGTTAAGACGGAAGAACCGATCGATGATTTGATCGAGGCTTCCGGACTTCGTGTGATCAATAAAACTCCAAACGGCATCCAGCTGCGTGTGAACGGTCAGGAGCAGGCCGACCGCTTCCTGGATGAACTCGTTAAGGGACACAAAACGATCGTTCGTTTCGAACTTCGTGAGCCGTCTCTCCACGAGATCTTTGTAGAAAAAGCAGGGGAGAGTGTAGAAGATGAAGCACAGTAGATTTCACGGAACGGGAAAGGTGTTTCATTTCACATTTTCCCAGATGATGAAAGCGAAAGGGTTTCGTTTCACATTGATCCTGATGATCCTCGTTTCCGCGCTGTATTATCCCATCAGCCAGGCGATCAAATCCGCAGGCGGCGGTGGCGGCGTCAGCGAGGTCGAACAGACATCCATCGAGACCCTTTATGTGATCGATGAAAGCGGTTTGTCTTTTAGGGATTGGTTTTATTTCGATAAGGCCGGCCTGGATCCGATCGAGATCCCGAAGACCGTTTCCAGCGATAAAACGTATGACGAATTTGTAGAGGAACTGAAGGAATCCGAGGAAGCTATCGCACTGCTGCATGTGCATCATTCGGCAGAAGACGGAACCTTCTATTACACTCTGGTCCGCGGAACCAAGACGCCGGTAAAGCAAAAAGATCTGGACGTTTTGAAGAATGCGATTCAGGAACATGTATACGAACTGCTCATGGAGCATCTCGAAATTTCCAAAGAACAAATGGATATTTTGAATATGTCCATCGAGACCGATACCGCCTATGTGGATGTAAAGGGCATCGGAGAGCCTTCGGGTGAAGAAGGCGATAAGAAGGGCGTGAACGAACAGCAGTATATGCTTATTCTGGTTCTTCTTATGGTTACCAGTATGCTGATCTCCATGAGCGGCGAGTACATTTCCAGCTCGGTCGTTATGGAGAAGAGCTCTAAGGTCGTTGAGTATCTCCTTACCAGCATTCGCCCCATCGCGCTTTTGTTTGGTAAGATCGCAGCAGTCTTCCTGATCACATTATTCCAGATTATGACCATGTTGATCTGTTTTGTTGCGTCAGTAGTGCTTTATCATATTGCAGCGGATGGAATGAGTTTTTCAGACGCACTGAACAAACTGTCATCGGTACTTCCGTTCGATATGGATATTACGATCAGCCCCATGGGCATCCTGATCACGATCTGCTTCTTGCTTGCGGGTATGTTGTTCTATTCACTGATCTGCGGTGTTATTGCAGCATCTGTTAAGAATGTGGAAGAGATGCAGGAGCGTATGAAGTCCTATACGTTGCTTTTGTTTGTCGGCATGTTCGGATCCATCGCGATCACGATCATGAATATTACCGGCGGTGCGCCGAAGGCCCTGGAAACATTTGCTTGTTTCTTCCCGGTCACTTCTCCGTTTACCGTTCCCGGTTATCTGTTCTCGAACCGCGTTTCGTTCGGTGTCGCTTTCGGCGGTCTGGCGATCCTGCTCGTTTGTGTATATTTCCTGCTGGCCTTTGCGGCGAGATGCTACGAATATCTGATCTACTATCAGGGACAGAAACTGAAACTGAGAGATTATTTCCGCATCTTTAAGAGCGAGAAGGGAGGAGAAAAGAATGCGTAAACGTAATGGTTTATTCAGCGGTTTCGGAAAGGTTTTTTCCTTCACGTTTCGTCACCAGACCGAAGGTAAGGGCTTTAAGTTCGCGACCTTCGTCATTCCGTTTATTTTGTTGGGGCTGGTCGTTGCGATCATGGCCCTGGTAGCCCGTGATTCCGTTCAGAAGAAAAATCAGGAACCCGTCAACATGAATATGTTGTATGTTCTCGATGAGACTCCTTACGGTCAGTTCAACGACATGGTGCGTTTCCTGATCCCTGAGTCCGATCTTAAGGATATCGGCCTTCGATCCATTTCCAATCAGACGGTCGATGAATTCCTGAAAGAAAACAAAGATACTCTGGTCAATGATAACGACTGGGGCATCCTGTCTCTGTCGGTTGAAAAAAAACAGGCAGAGTTCGGTGAGGGCACCGTCGACGATCATGATATTTTTATGGTTCGTCTGTCGCTGGCCGATGGTTCCCAGGTCAATAAATCCACGCGGAATAAGGTTCTGGAACTCGGTACGATCGCCGCTAAGAGCGCGTCGGCAGCAGCTTCCGAAGTTTCTCAGGAGCAGTACACGATTCTTTCCTCCAGTCATATGACGCAAATCATTGATGCGGGTAAAAAGGAAGATAACTTTATCCTGGTAATGGTTCGGTACATTGCGCCGTTCCTGTTCACGATCCTGATGTATGCTATGCTGCTTTTGTACTGCATGGGTATGGGTAAGAACCTGGTGGTTGAAAAATCCTCCAAACTCATGGAGATGCTTTTGACCTCCATTTCCCCGGTGGCTCTGGTTGCCGGAAAGGTGGTTGCGATCATCTGTGTTGCGCTGCTTCAGTTTGCGGTGTGGATCGGTTCCATTATCCTCGGATTTGCTGTGGGTAATGTAGTGGCGCAGGCGATCGATCCTAC
>ONPC01000149.1 GCA_900319565.1 uncultured Eubacteriales bacterium
CGAAATAGAAGGTGAGCAACCAGAAAGGCGCAGAGACAAAAAGGACTACGATGGTGCTCATGAAGTTGTTGATCAGGAAATTCAGGAATATGACGCTTACGATTCCGATGTAGAGATAGAACAGGGGAATCGTAACGCCACGGTCGCCGACAACTTCGTTGTAGGCACGGATGGCGGATGTGTTCAGTTCATAGGACGCAGTCTCGAAAGTTATGTTGATGATGGCGTTCAGACCGGAGTTGATATAATAGTAACCGGAGGTCGAGACGACGACGAAAAACAGGAAGAATACGATGTAACCGACGGTTCGGCACAGGCCGTTGTAGTTGAAGAAACCGACCAGGATCGCAAACGGAAACAAAACGATCGGAACGATCGCGATATTGCTTGCGATCTCGTAGGCTTCGTTCATCATGGTGATCGGCGTATAGATCAGCAAGAATAAAAGAAGACCGCGAAAGGCGCATGAATAGGCGCGCGCAGGGGAGGGAAGGTCGACATTGCGCTCGATAAGAAAACCCTGCCTGTGCGATTTGCGATCGAGCAAGGCGCTTTGCCGGTTTTGATTTCCCGAGCGGATGAACTGCCAGGGCCGGATCTGCTTTTCCTGTATCTGCATGTTTGTTTCCTTTCAGTAGGTCAGTTTCTGTGTACGCAGGACACCTGCTCGAGGTCGTTTCCGAAGAGGAAAGAGTGGTCCGCGGATATGTTCTGCGAAGTAGAATGGATATAAAAGAAATGATTGTAGGTATCGTCGGTTTTCGTGAAGTATTCCAGCGTGATCGAAGGATCTTTCAGCGGTTCTTCGTAATACAGGATGCGATAAAGGTCGGTCAGATCCGAACGACGGAGGATCTCCATGGTCTTCATCTCCCGGATGCGTCCGGAATACCAGCACATCAGGATCGGACGCTTTTCGCTAAGCAGTTGTGAGGCCAGCGTCTCGAGCATATCAAAAGCGGAATCGAAACCTTCGATGATCTTTGATTCGGTATCTTCCTGTTCTTTATACACACGTTTGTTTTTTGTTTCGGGACGGTACAGATCCAACAGGATGCATGCGTCATTGTCCGAGAGAGAACCAAACTGTTTTACCATGATCTCGCCGGCTTTTACGCTCAACTTCCAGTGGATCGTATTCAAACGGTCGCCGGGGCGGTATTCACGCACATCGATCATCTGTGTGGCGTCATGGCCCACGACATCGCTTTCGGAAAGCTCGACATTGCCGCTGCCTCCGACGGCCATCGTGGAAAATGTATCATTAAGCCGCATGGGCAGGACCAGAACGTCCTTCTGCAGCTTCGGATCGCGTTTGAATGTGATGAAATTCAGATAATCGGGAATTCGAGCCTGACTTATGGTCAGACGCAGGTAGCCCGAATAGAGGATGGACAGCGGTATCGTGACCGTCTGTTCGCTGCGTATGCGAAGACCGGTCCAGACCGTATGGACATCATCGTTCGGATAGTATAGATTGGATATATTCAGATCCAGAAGGTGCTTCGGGATCGGAAAGATCGTAGGATTTCGCATGCCGATCGTGACTTCCAGATCAGCTCCCTTTGAGATCGTATCCGGAAGATGCCAACTGTACTCCGTGTGTTTGATCACATAACGCGCCAAAAATACGGAGACAAACGGAAACAGCAAAAAGAAAAAAAGTAAAATGGCGAAGAAATACAGTCGGAAGAAGCGCATCCCGAAATAAAGAGAGGCGAGCATGACCAAATATCCGACGATTCGCAGGATCTTTTTTATCATAGAGGCTCCTGATCACATCTTAGGCAGCGGAGTCTGATCGACGATCGCCTTCATGGCGGTCTCGAGGGTGAAACCGTTCATTTTTGCTTTGGAACTGAGAACCAGACGGTGCGCGGAAACATCGTTGAAGATGGACTGCACATGCTCCGGAAGCACATATGTACTGCTTTCGATAAAAGCGGTCGCCTGTGCCATCTTAAGCAGTGAGAGCGAAGCACGGGGGCTTAAGCCCAGTGAGAAATAGGTTTCGTTACGTGTCGCCTCGGTCAGACGCACGATATAGTCATAGATACTGTCGTGAACGAAGATCTTTTTGGCTTCCTGCTGCATTTTGGCGACATCGTCCTGCTCCAAAAGACCGGTCAGGGTATTCAGAACATCGCCGACGTTTCCCTTTAAGATCGCAACGGCATTCTCGTGATCCGGGTAACCCATGGAAAGGCGGATCATAAAGCGGTCCAGCTGGGATTCCGGAAGCTTTTGCGTACCCGAAGAACCGAAGGGGTTCTGTGTTGCGATAACGATAAACGGAGAGGGAAGCTGACGCGTCACACCGTCAACGGTGGCTTTCGCCTCCTCCATGACTTCGAGGAGCGCGGACTGCGTCTTCGGTGACGTACGGTTGATCTCATCCGCCAAAAAAAGGTTGCAGAATACGGCGCCCTCTTTATATTCGAAGCTGCCGGTCTGGTTGTTGTATAAATTGAAACCGATGAGATCGCTCGGAAGAACATCCGGCGTGAACTGCATTCGTTTATATTTGAGTGACATGGTCCGGGAAACCGTGACCGCCAGTGTGGTCTTACCTACGCCGGGTATATCCTCAAGGAGGATGTGACCGCCGGCTATGATGGCGGAAAGCAATTTGTAGATGATGTCATCCTTTCCTTTGATGACCTGTCCGATTTGTTTGGTTACTGCTTCGATCTTAGCATTCATATGTATACTCCCTTGGTACCTCTGTGTGTTTCTGCGGTTTTCGGATGCACACTTCCGACATCGAAAATTCTTTCGTTAAAATCCGCAAAAATCCATTAAAATTATACCATAATCGCTTATGAAAGTAAAGGAACGAATATAAGAAGAACAAGGTTAGCGCATTGACAACCGACTACAGATAGAATACAATAAAAAACAGGGTCGAAGTGGAGAGCGTCCCTGTGCGTGTGCATACACGGAAGGAAAATGTAAGGAAAACAAAAAGTATCATATATCGGAGGTTATATGAGTAAAAACAACATGGACCGTGAGTTTAATCACTGGTATGAGGAGATGATGGTCTGGTTGATGGGCATCGTCCTTTTTGCGACGATGGCTGTCATATTCGAGATCAAGACCATCGTCTTTTTGTCGTTGGTCTGTGCGATCGTGCTGTGCTGGCGGCTGTATAAACTGCAACGACTGTATAATTACTATAAAACGAACCTGAATATCATGCGCGAGTGTTTTTCCGATGTCGCGATCTTTACATGGGTCAGCGCATTCCATACCGTGCTGGTTTCCGGAAACAGCCAGATGCTGGTCGACGACTGGGTCCCCATGAGCGAGACCATGACGCGGGAGCAGTTGGAAGTCCTGCTCGGTAAGATCACCGAAACGGTGGAAAACAAAGAAGAAAAGATCTATAAGATCCACGTATCCAACCGTGATAAATACATTCAGATCCGTTACCAGCGCGAACGGGGCATGCAGGTATACATTCTGTCGGATGTGACCGATGCCGTGACCAACAAAGCCGAACTGATCTCCTTTACGTATTATGACATGGCGACCAAGCTTCTTTCGAAGGACGCCATGGTAAAACGCGTCGAGGAGACCATGAAGTCCTATCCGGCGTACGGCGGATATGCCGAACTTGAGATCTCCGGCGTGGACCGTGCTACGACGAAGCAAAAAGAGAGCATCGAGAACGGGCTGGATTCCCTGGCGAAACTGATCAAACGTCACGAGCAGAACAATTCCGTGGTCTGCGGGCGTGTCTCCAAAACACGTTTCGTCTTATACTATTTCAATACCAATTCCATTGATGCCTATAAGAGAGCGGTCGGCCTGTCCAACGAGATCATCGAGTATCTGGAGAGTTTCAATGAACTGAACAATACCAAGCTTCGTTTTGCAGGCGGCTTCGCGCATTTTCCGACGCAGGGCAAAACGTACGCGGATCTGGTTTCGAAGGCGGATTTTGCTTTATTCGAGGCGACTTCGCAGAGACTCAACCGCATCATCGAGTTCTCGGATGACGTTTATGCCGAGCGCGAAGAAAAATATATGCGAGTTCAGATCTTCAACCGGGTCATCAGCGGAAACCTGTTCGATTATCAGTTCCAGCCCATCGTCAGTGCGCATAACGGTGAGATCTATGCATTCGAGGCTCTGATGCGTCCCCGTACGGACACGCCCATGACGCCCGGTGAGATCATTGCCATCGCTAAAGAAGAGGGGCGGCTCGAAGAAGTCGAACTGCTGACATTTACCAATACCATGCGGATCCTGAACGAAAACCAGGATATCTTTGCATCTAAGAAGATGTTCATCAACAGTATTCCGGACTGCTACGTGCCCGACGAATTCTTTGAGCAGCTGATCCATGAATACGGTCCCATGCTGGACCGAATCGTCGTGGAGATCACGGAAGAACATGACCTCAGTGATCAGATGGATGAGATCATCCAAAACCGTTATCGCAACCACAATATCATGGTGGCTCTCGACGATTTCGGCAGCGGTTATGCAAACGAATCGAACCTGCTTCGCTGTCAGCCGGACTTTATCAAGATCGACCGTTCGCTGATCGTGGATCTGGATAAGGATTCAAAGAAACAGCATCTGGTCGGAAACATCGTCAGCTACGCCGGGCAGCATGGCATCAAAGTCATTGCCGAAGGCATCGAGACGGATGACGAGTTGAAGGCCGCTATCGAATTGAAGGTAGACCTGATCCAGGGATTCTGTACTTCGAAACCCAGATCGGTCATGCTTCTGGAGATCTCCCAGGAAGTGACCGAACGGATCATTGCACTGAATAATAAATAAACGAAGCGCCCACAGGTGATTGATCAACCTGTGGGCGCCGTTATTTTTGCTTCCGTAAGAGTGGAGCTGAGGGGAATCGAACCCCTGTCCGAAAACCCATTCATCGCAAGTTCTCCCATCACAGTCATTCTTTAGAATTCCCTCCTACATGCACAGAAGGACAGGCGCATGCAAAAAGTAGCTTCATAAATGTTCCGGACCCGCAAAGCTTAGGGAACGGAGTGGCGCATCAGTCGATGCCGGTTCGGAAGCGATGCGAGACTTCCGGCCGACAGCCGCCATTAGGCAGCAAGAGCAAAATTATCTTCTGCGTTTATATTTAAGTTTTCCGTTTTGATATGCAGTCACGGTCTGCAGATGGCTGTCACGATTGCAAAATCCCCGTCGAAACCAGTACAACCCCGTTGTATAGGTTTATGCAAAAGATATTGTTCGCATGCATAGTATAGGAGATCTTACGGAAAATGTCAATACTTCGGATCATTTTCCGCTCAGGACTTCGGGCCTTGATTCCATGACCGGCGCAAAGCGCAGGCGGATCACGGGTAGCTTCGGCAGAACGGTGTAATAGTTCGTCTGCCAGTCCGAACCTTGCGAGGGATCGTTTTCACCGCCGGCAGGTGGCGCGAAGATATTCAGGGACAGTTCGCAGGGGCCTGTCAGCCGGTTACCGAAGAAAGCCGGCATAAGGTCAATGCATTTGACTCCGGGAGCTTTGTAGAACCATCGGCCGTGGATCTCCATCATAAGATTGAGCGGCGCCAGTTCTTCGTCAAAATATACTTCGGCAAAATGCGGATCTCCGGAGAACGCAAGGGGGATCGAAATCCCGTCCGAATCTTCGGAACCTCCCCAGCGAAGACGCGCAGGAAAGGCGGCTGCATCTTTCGTTTCCATAGAAGGAGAGAAGAAAGAATCCGAGATAATGTCTTTATATGCGGCCATGACCGGCTGCTCGATCCCGACGGTCGGATTGTTCGGA
>ONPC01000091.1 GCA_900319565.1 uncultured Eubacteriales bacterium
GGGAGGCATTTGCCGAGGGCGAATACTATGTATGCGTTGAGGTGTGGATCCGAAACGCAAAAGGGGAGTTTTTGATCCAGAAGCGTCATCCGAATAAGAAGGCCGGAAATCAATGGGAGTTCGCGGGCGGCGGAACGCTTGCGGGCGAGACCACGCTGCAGTCGGCCGTGCGGGAGACCGAGGAGGAGACCGGTATTTCGGCGAAGGCGCATGAGTTTACATTTTTCGCGACTTATCAGCGAAAGAATTATTTCCTGGATCTGTATTTGCTGCGCAGAGACATTGACGTTCGGAACCTTGTGCTTCAGCCCGAGGAGGTCGTTGACGCCCGCTGGGCTACGGAGGAGGACATCCTGAAGATGATCGAATCAGGGGAATTCGTGCACTCCGTCGGCGGCCGGTTCACTACGTACCGCGATGCGGTCCGGGAGCTTCCGAAGGAGCCAACATTTCTCGATGTGAGCGACCTTAAGTCGGATGAGATATTCCTGCGACTTGAGAGCCTTTGTGAAGCACAGCCTGAGAAACGATGGGTGCCGGCGTACTATTTTGCGATATGCCTTACGGACGGGACGAGAATCGGCCAATGTGACCTGCGCATCGGGCACAACGACAAGCTCTACGTCGGTGGCAACATCGGCTACGGTATCGACGAGCCATACCGCGGGCATCACTATGCGGCGAAGGCGTGTGAGTTGTTGTTTCAACAGGCACGTAAGCACGGTCTTACTTACGTGATCATCACCTGCGTTCCGACGAACGACGCGTCGGCACGCACATGCGAGCTGGCCGGCGGAACATATCTCGAGACCATAGACATCCCGGAGGACAATGAGATGTACGCGGAAGGCAAACGGCAGGTAAAAGTGTACCGGTTTGAACTTTAAGTCGTACAAAAGAGGGAAGAGTGGCATGGGCACAATCAAAGGATGCAGTTGGTTTTTGCTGACAGCCGCAGGCAGTCGGCTTATATCTTTGCGCTTAATATCTGATCAATGCCTTGTCCCTTTCGGGAAGTTTATACCGAGGGTACATTTTCCGTGCCGGAATATCCGTTTGCCGTTTCACCCGGCCTGGCGGGTATCGGAGGCTGTTTCATGTGATGATTGACCATGATATCTGAGCGCTTGGATATCATGGCTTTTTAATTTTGTAAAGGAAGAGTAATCACATGAATACAGAACAACAGATCGAATTTGACCGAATAAAAGAAATATGGTCGGCGCTGGCATTAACGGAAGATGCGAAGACAAAAATCGCAGAAAAAAAGGTCATTTTAGAAGAAACGAAGCTCAGGCACGAGCTGAAAGAAACGACCGATGCCAGGCAGATGATTGAGAAGCTCGGGACGCCTCCGCTACAGGATGTAACGGAGATCAAGGAGATCCTGCAGGTCACAAAGAGGGGTGACTGCCTTACGTCCTACCAGCTGGAAAGGGTGGAGCGTGTATTGATCGTGGTAGAGCGTCTGCGGCTCTATCTGGCCAGAGGAAAGCAGCTGGAAAATCCTTTGGCATACTACGATGAAAATCTGGATGATCTTAGCGATCTTCGGGAAGAGATCAGCCGGCAGATCCAAAATGAAACCGTGAACGATCGGGCTTCAAAGACTCTGCTTGACATAAGAACGAAGATTTTAAGCCTCGAGGAGGCGATGAAGCAGAAGGCGGAGCAGGTGATCCGCTCCGAGCGGGACTGCATGGCGGACACTTTCTATACGTTTCGAAACGGAAGGGTCTGCGTTCCGGTGAAGAAGGAATACCGGTTCAAGGTACCCGGAAGCGTGATCGACAAATCCGCAACCGGAAATACGGTCTTTGTGGAACCCGCCGGGGTTGCTAAGATATTCGAGGAACTTCAGCTTTTACGACTGGACGAAGAAAACGAGGTGCACCGAATCCTCTATACGCTTTCAGCGCTCTGCGCGGACGCGGCTCCCATCATGGAAGAGAATATGCGGATGCTCGAGAAACTTGACTTCATATTCTCCAAAGGAAAACTGAGCGTGGATCTGGACTGCACGGAGCCTTCCATTAACCTGGAGAGGCGCATCGTGCTTAGGGCAGCGCGGCACCCCGTAATGGACCGGAGCATCAATGTTCCGCTCGATTTTGAGATGGGGCGGAAGGAGAGAGGCATCGTGATCACCGGACCCAACACCGGTGGAAAGACCGTAGCCATTAAGACCGTAATGATCAACTGCTATATGGCGCAGTGCGGGCTTCACGTAGCCTGTAAAGAAGCGGATATCTGCATGAACAGCAATTACCTCTCGGATATCGGAGACGGGCAGAACCTGTCGGAGAATCTGTCGACGTTCTCGGCACATATCAAAAACGTGCTTTCGATCCTGAGCCTGGCGGACCGGGACAGCTTCATCATCATGGATGAGCTCGGCTCGGGAACGGACCCTGCGGAAGGCATGGGGATCGCGATCGCCATCCTTACGGAATTACTGAAGAGCGGGGCGAATTTCCTCGTGACCACGCATTATCCGGAGGTTAAGGATTTTGCGTCCGCGCAGGAAGGCATCATAAACGCCAGGATGACATTTGACAGGGAAACCCTTATGCCGACTTACCGGATGGTAATCGGGGAGGCCGGGGAGAGCTGCGCGTTCTATATCGCA
>ONPC01000088.1 GCA_900319565.1 uncultured Eubacteriales bacterium
CTTTTTGCCGAAATAAATATCCAGCAGATCCCCCAGGGTAAAGCTATCGTCACCGTTTTCCTTCACTGCCTTCGCAGTAGCAACCATGTCCACGTTGAATTTGAATTTTTCCACGCCGGTCTGCTTGATGAAGAAATCACGGAACTTAGGTCCGAACGTAAAACCGCATTCAATGAGGCCTGTCTCCAGGGTCAGCTCCGTAACCGTTGCTTTTTTAGGAGCACGTTTTTTCTTTTCACAACCGCTCTGCGCTCCGGTTGCACCCGCAGGCTTCTCCGGCCGGATCATTTCCCCGGAGAAATAAGCCTCGATCACCCGGTTCAATTCGATCTTACTGCTCGGTACTTTCAGCCCGTGGGCTTTGCAGATCGCGATCAGTTCGTCCCGGTACCAGTAGTACTTGCTGAATTCTTCGTACGTCTTTATCGTATCAAATTCCGGCCGCACGCTTTCTTTCCGGTTCATCTTCTCGTAGATGCTTTGGATCACCGGTGCCTTATGCGCGATATACTTATCCATATCCTCCGGATATAACGCAGCCGCTTCCTCCTTGATCCTCCCGTAAGCCTCTACGGCTTCGGGATGCGAACGAAGATAGTCGCGAAACTTTAGATGCCTGCGAAGCTCCGGGGAATCCTCCGGGCATACGTACAGATGATGCTTCCTTAAGTGCTCCTTGCCCTCGTATTTGAAGGCTTCCCGCCCGGGTATGCCCAGATCTCCTTCATGATGGTAACCGATCCCCGCGAGTGCCTCTTTCACATGATCAAAGATCGTCATATCCTTTATGGCTACATCGATGTCAATGATCGGTTTGGCGGAAAGTCCCCGCACGGATGTACTTCCGACATGTTCGATACGTAACGCCAGGTTGCCGAGGGCTTCGCTAAGCTCACCTTGTATCTTCTTAAAATCGTCCACCCAGGCTTCATTATAAGGCGTAACAACTACTCTTTTAGCCATTTTAACTATTCCTTCTCTGCCATAACAAGGCAGCGCCTGTTAGCGCAGTTTCTTTGACATAAACAACAGAAGGTCATCATCATTGACGCAGGGGGCATACTGGTCCAGCTGCTTATTCTGGTACCATACGCCGCTACCGTCCGGGATGTAGCCGCGCTTCACGTAGATCCTCTGCGCGGGGCCGTAACCCGAGTGCACGCCCACGGCCAGGAAGACCATGTCCGCGCGTTTCGCAGCCTCCGTCTCCGCAACATCCAGAAGTTTGTTGCCAATGCCGAGATTATGCACATGATAGAAAACAGCGAGGTCCACGATCTCGGGGTAATCGCCGCCGGCCCACGGGCCCTCCTTCGGATGCAGGACCAGCGTACACAGGCCCACAACGGCCCCCTCCCACACGGCGATAAACGTCAGGCGCTCACCGAGTTGCTCTTCCTTCATGTAATTTTCATAATATTCGATTTGCGGATGCCATCCATAGGTCATATACGTATCATAAATGACCTGCGGATCACCCGCCTCCATACTTCGAATGGTCAGCTTGTCGTCCTGATAGTAGATAGTAATGCCCTGTTTGGACCGGTCATCGCCGGACAATGCCGCTTCCTGCGCCTCATTGGCAGCGTCTTCCTTCAAAGAGCACCGGTAATTCTCCAAATTCTTCTCGATCTCAGCGATCTCTTCCGAAATGGATTTCGCTGTATTGTCCAGGATATGGCCTTGATTTTCCGGAAGGTTTTCGAGCTTATTCTTTAGGAACAATGCCCGTTCTACCAAATCCGTGTCGCCCCGCTCCAAGATTCGCTTCGTGATCGTTTCCTTTGAGGCCGTAAGCACCACATAATACAGTTTCGCGTCATGCTCCTTCGCCAGTTTTAAAAGCAGCGGCAGTTCATCCTCCACCACGTAATCGATCACGACACTGAGGCCGCGCGAAAGTACTCTCGCGGCTGTCTCGATGATGCATTCCCAATTGAACTTCAGGATCTCCAGCCACCCGATCGGGTCCGATGCCTGGCCGTCCTGCCAAAAAGAGTCCTTATAATCTGTCTCCACGAAGCCCTCGTGGAAATCATCCCCGTGGATCACGTAGACCTGCTTTAGCTGTCCCGTGTTCGCCAAATGCTTCGCAAACGCGTCCGCCAGCGTCGATTTACCGACGCCGCACGGACCTGAAAAGAAATATATATCTGCCATTTTTCACCTCTTATATCATTCGGTCGGCTTCTTCGCCAGATACAGTACGTAAGTATCCTGAAACTCGACCTTGTCTCCGGCTGCCAGCACAGCACTCCGAAGCCCCTCGAAGAACGGTGTCTTATAAGGCTCCGGAACCAGGATGTGATCGCTGTGCGTGCCGCAGTACATTACATATTCATCCGCGGTAAATGTGCGTTTACCGTAAAAATCGTGCCGTGTCAGATCCACATAGCCATAGTCGGTCGCATGAAGATAGTCGAAGGGCTCCTTCATGTTCTTGTACTCTGTCACGGGCTTATAATATTCGTCGTAAACCTTTTGAATGTTGCTGTACAGCTCCTCGTTGGGCGTCTTGTAATCTCCGATCAAAAACATCATGGCCAGCGTTCCGCCGGGCTTTAAGAGCTCAAGCGTCTTGGGAAATGCGACCCTCTCCGGAATCCACTGGATCGTGGCTGCGGAGTAGATCACGTCAAACTTCTGCTCTCCAAAATCATGGGTAATGAAGTCGTCGTTCACGATGTGGAAATTCGGCCGCGCGCCGTATTTCTCCTTCATCTTCGCATAGAGATGCTCGCCCAGTTCGATCGCGTTATAATCACAACCGGTATCCAGGATCGGATCCGTCGCCTGGCCGGTTCCGGGGCCGATCTCCAGGACCCTTGTCTCCGGTCCGATGCCCGCCGTCTTTATAAAATACGCGAACAGATCCGCGCTATAGCGAGGCCGAAACTTATCAAATTGCTCCGGGATCGTGTCGAATACCTTGCGGTATTCCGTCGGGTTCTTCCTCATCTCATCGATTTTTTTATCTTCCATGATCGTATCTCCTTTTGTTATGGTTGGATTGCTGAATAGCCCGCTCACTACTCGCCGTCCAGATAGTTCACTTCCGAATTAAGCTTAAAGGACTTCTGCAGGTCTCCTGCCAGAACGCGTACATTGCCCGAATCCGGGTAGACGATCACGTCCGATGCCGAATAAGTATCCACATCCAGGTAGACGAGCGGCGCATCCGAAGTGTTCGTCAGCATGTGCCCGCCGTTTTCATTCGGGGGAATGACGATCACGTCACCTTCCCGCACCGTAACGTCTCCGTGGGAGGTCTTCAGCGTGGCACTTCCCGAGATGATGTAGAACACCTCTTCCTTTCCGAAATGCTGATGAAAGGGGTAGTTGCTCTTACTGGGCTGCAGCGTGTAGAAATTCACAGTCAGCTGCCCTTCCCCGCTGCGATACGGCGAGAATACCTCATTTTTCAAGAATTCATAGGAACGCTTATGCTCCCCGTTCGGGTCATACCGCTGATTCAGGTCCTTCTTCTCGTAACCGTCATCTTTCACGTTTTTTATGATCAAATCTCTCATGTCCAAACCTCCGTTCTCATACTAAAGCGATCGTGATCCCGACGACTCCGTACTTTTGCTGTTCCTCCGGCGTATAATACGAATCCATGTCCTCCGGAGCGGCAGTCGCCACGTCCTCCTCTGTATAACCACAGGCCAGCAGCGGAAGCTTCTGATATAGTTCGGCAAATGAGTCGAAAACCGAAAGCCGCAGTACTCGGACCGTCATCCGCTCCCCGGTCTCGGTATCGGTAAATTCGATGCGGTCGCCAACTCCGATCTTCCTTCGTTTCTCATCATACAGCCGAAGTTCGATCGTCTTAGTCCCCGCCTTGATCATCGCAAAAGGCACAGACTGCAGTTGCATGGAATGTGTTATAAATAAACGCTCCTCCGCCTCTGCTATCGTCTTCGCGTAGTCGTCTTCAACCACCGTGACCGGCTCTCCTGCCCGCCGGAAGCCTTCGATTGTAGCCCGGTTTGCTTCCTTGAGCCACTGCGCCGTACAGTCCGAATCTTCGCCTCTTGACTCGACATCCGAGCCATGCGCGGTGATATCCGCAAAATGCGCATCGATATAAGCATCCGACAAACCCAGGCATACAAACCGGATCTGCGATGCATATTCCTCCTTAAAATCCTTTCGCCAGTCAAAGGGAATGTAGCAGCCCTCCACGATCATGTTCTGACAATTCTCGATTGCCGTCTTGATCATCTCGCGGACGATGGGCCAGAGGTACTCCGTCAATTCGTCGTCATCGTCCGGAGTAAGACTCGTGTTTCCGCTACGGATCAGACCCATTTTCAGATGGTCGATCGACAGATACGGAAAATGATAGTTTACAAGTAACCGCTGCGACAGTACCGTCTTCCCTGTATGGGAAGCTCCGGTGATCAATATAATCATATGTTTTTTACCTCTCCGAATACTCTGCAGTCACCCGCAGGCCCATATAAATAATTATACAGAAAACAGGGATTCTGTCAATTTAAGTCTCATCATAAACGATGGTTTCTTCGGTGAATTTCCGCTCCATGTCGTGCCGGATCTTCCGGTTCTTTACCGTATCAAAAATGATGGAGAAATCATAATCCTCCGGGTAGAGTTCCTCCGCCTTGACATGCAGTTTCACCCGCTTATGATTGATCCAGATCTTCCTATCCGCGATCTGCACGCGCAGAACCCCTTTATCATTCACGGGTTCGCAGACGATCCCTATCTTTTTATCGGGATATACCATGACACTGTCTCCGATATTATAAAGCGTACCGAGTTTTGTGTTGGCAGCCGTCTTTTTCGTCTTCGAGATCTTGCCGGAAGGTCGCTTACTCAGCTCCGGATTATTACGGAACCTATAATCCTTCACCTTCTCGCGCCCGTAAGCCGCCTCAACTGCGGTTTCCAGCATATGCGCGGGCATGCCGAGCCGGTCTGCGATATAGAACGCGCAGCTCTCCCCGGCCTCCCCGATTACCATC
>ONPC01000168.1 GCA_900319565.1 uncultured Eubacteriales bacterium
AGATTCGCCTCATACAGGACCTTCGTAGGTACATTTTCCAACTGCGCATATGATATCTTCATGCTTTCAAATAAGCCTCCGTCTTTAAATGAATTAATCTGCCGATCAAGTTGTCTTGAACTCCAACTGCATTTTACCGCTCCCTCTAGGTAAAACCTCCAATATCACATAAAGTTGACAATTCAGTTAGACAAACTGCGATATGTCGAGATGTTTGGAGACTATGATTTAGCCCGGCAAAAGCCATACCTTTGCATCTTCCAGTCCCTCATAGGAACCAGACATAACTGTCCACCAGCCATTCAACGCCGGATTCCGCCTGATCCACGCCCGGGTTTTTATTCGTCATAACAACAGAGATCTCCCCGGACTGAAGGTGCATTTTCATCATGCATTGT
This sequence comes from uncultured Eubacteriales bacterium, assembly GCA_900319565.1. Classification (GTDB taxonomy): domain Bacteria; phylum Bacillota; class Clostridia; order Lachnospirales; family Lachnospiraceae; genus UBA1201. The sequence goes on from ONPC01000168.1 coordinate 399, forward strand.
CCGTTTTCTCCCCACCCCTTTGAGACCGGTGAGTCCTCTCCGTCGAGGAAAATGCCTAGCCCAACCCACGGACAATGCTCCACGGGTTTTATGATCTCACGTGCGCTGTCTGCCTGTAAAAACGTGCTCTTCCCATTTAGGGCGCGAATAAACTCTCCGGCAAGGGTCAAAAGATCCTTCGGGGTGCTCCACATTCCCGATGCAGCAAGATCCGGCGTCACGGGGTATTTCCCGGGGATCGGTGAACCGGCATCGTCAAAGCCGGTCGCCATGTCCGCTTCATGTTTTTCCCGTTCGGTCGGTGAAGCGAAAAATGTGTGCGTCATCCCCAGTTCTTCAAACACCAGTTCATTCAGCAGGGCGGCGAATTCTTTGCCTGTAACATCCTGAATCATCTGCTGCAGAACGCAATAACCTGCGTCGGAATACTCAAAAGCAGTCCCTTGCGGTTGCCCCGCTCTCACGGGGCGGTTGTTGAACTTCGTACGGCCTTCCAGAATATCAAGCAGACTGACCTCGGGATCTCCGATGCGCAGTCCGTAAAATGCTTCTTCACCGTCGATAATTCCGGCTGTATGGCTCAGGACGGCCCGGATCGTCGCGTCACTTTCTGCTCCGTCCGCAGTAAGAAGCTTCCACTGATTTAAGCGGTCATTGACCCGTTCATCAATGTCCAGCATATTCCGTTCCTGCATTTTCATCACGCAGATCGCGGTGACAAACTTCGAGATGGAACATGCCGGAAAAATCGTTTCCCTGTCCACCCTGGTTCCGCCTTCCTCGTCAGCGGCTCCAAAATACTGCGCACTGTTTTCATCCGCAGTCCCGTAGGCAAACGCCACTCCCGGAAACCGACTGACGACCTCTGCCCTCTTATCCAGCACGTCCGACTTTCCGGCGATCCATTTTGCGCTCGCCCATGGCGCGAGCTCTTCGTAATTCTCGTCAACGATCCTGTAATACCGCTGCGTATAATAATCATCATCCGACTCAAACAGAACTCTGCCGCTTCCGATCAGTTTATCGGCTTCTGCATCATCGCCGAGTTTATTATACGTCTCGGCATCGATCTCACAAAGCTGGTAAAAGCCCCGCCAGCTTCTCTGTGCCGTGTAGATGTTTCTCTCTTCGTCGTAGCACGCCTTCCATCCGAGGCCTTCTTTAAATTGCATTTCGTTTCTCCCACCTGAGTTTTTGTTATTCACCATCGAATTCCGATTTCAGCCCCTCTGCCCGGCTCTCTGCATCATCTATATTACTCAAAAGCCAGTCCACTTTACAAACCAGATTGCGAAGCTCTTCCCATTCATCGTCTGTCAGCTCTGACTTGAATTTTTTCAGAATCTCACAAACCCAGTAAGAAAGGAGGTTCTGACACCGTCCCCCTACGAGGGAACCCCATAGGGACCCCCTTGAATCACTATATATTTGCGTTGATCTCTTTTACGATTTCTATCACTTCAATATCGCCGTCAGCAAGGATCTCGACAATTGGTTCGCGACCGTCTTCATTGGGGCCGTTGAGCCAGTAGATCTCTGCCATGCGGATATTCTCAGCTTCATCTATGCAACCGTCGAAGCATTTATAGGCATCCCCTTCATATACATTTCCATTAACCCTGATCTTGGCTATACCATATGTAGGCCTTCCGAGTTTAGCAAAGTAATCCCCCCATTGTTCGGCTTCTTTAAAGGTCTTCGATACGTAGATGGCAGCCATACGGGAAGGGTAGTTCGGATACTTTTCTTTTCTGACTTTCTCAAGTGCCAGTTCTCTTAAGGCTACGTCGACTGAATGGCTGAGTTCGGTGTCCTTGTATTTTTCGGGATTACTGTAAATATCCTCCACGACGGCAAGCTGTTCGTAAACACGCTTGTGCACACCATTAGGGTGTTCGGAATCGAGAACGAAGTGCTCGCCGGCTTTTTTGGGTATATCTGAGATTACGTGATAATATATGTTTTCTTCCATAGTTGGTC
>ONPC01000014.1 GCA_900319565.1 uncultured Eubacteriales bacterium
CATTCTGCCAGAGCTTCATGACAGAACTTCACAAATATATCGGTGCTGACACCGACGTTCCTGCCGGCGACATCGGTACCGGCGCACGTGAGATCGGTTTCATGTACGGACAGTATAAGAGATTGACCGGACTGTACGAAGGCGTTCTGACCGGTAAGGGCCTTTCCTACGGCGGTTCCCTCGCTCGTACCGAAGCTACCGGTTACGGCCTGCTTTACATGACTCAGGAGATGCTGAAGTGCAACGGCATCGACATCGCAGGAAAGACTTGCGCAGTTTCCGGTTCCGGTAACGTTGCGATCTATGCGATCCAGAAGGCACAGCAGCTCGGCGCTAAGCCGGTTACCTGCTCCGACTCCACCGGTTGGGTATACGATCCGGAAGGCATCGACGTTGCCCTTCTTAAGGAGGTTAAGGAAGTTAAGCGTGCTCGTCTGACCGAGTATGCAGCAAAGAGACCTTCTGCTCAGTATCACGATAAGAAGACCGAAGGCACAAATCAGTGGGAGATCAAGGTTGACATCGCTCTGCCTTGCGCAACCCAGAATGAACTCAATCTGGACGATGCGAAGAAGCTCGTTGCAAACGGCGTTATCGCTGTATGTGAGGGCGCTAACATGCCTACCACTCTGGAAGCTACCGAGTACTTCCAGGCTAGCGGCGTTAAGTTCGTTCCCGGTAAGGCTGCAAACGCCGGCGGCGTTGCTACCTCCGCTCTTGAGATGAGCCAGAACTCCGAGCGTCTGAGCTGGACCTTCGAAGAGGTTGATGCGAAGCTTAAGAACATCATGATCAATATCTTCCACAATCTGGACGATGCTTCTAAGAAGTACGGCCTGGAAGGCAACTATGTTGCAGGCGCAAACATCGCCGGCTTCCTGAAGGTTGCAGATGCCATGAAAGCACAGGGTATTGTTTAATGAATGATACAAGGCGCGAGAGTTGCGAAGCAACGGAGCGACCCGTAGTATTATGTTAATTGAATACTGAATAACTCTATATAAAACCGGTCGCCGGCGTATTCACGTCGGCGGCCGGTTTTCGTTTCTTCGTTGCTTGACAACCTATGCTATCCCATGTATCATAATCTCAGAAGTTATCATGTTTTTGGAGTCTGTGAAAGGAAGCATCATGGGGGGATTTCATGAACCAAATGAACAGGAGAGGGACATTGCACTGCACTGGCTGACCTTGGAGAATAGGGGCTCACTCTTGTTCCCGTTTGTTTGCTCGATCGTCGTGATCGTTGGGGCAATGACCTTCGTGATCCTGGCGTTCTTTGATAAAGTGATGGCACCGATCGCCGTCCTCATGAGCGTATTTGCGATTCTGGCGGTATTCGTTTCTATCAAGCATGTATTGACCGAGGGGGAGAAGATCGAAAAAGTAAAGAGAGGCGAAGTGCTGGTCGCGGATCCTCGGATCATGGAAGTGGGCTACAAAAGCTACGGGCGTTATGTCCATTACAATATCGTGAAGGCGGATTTTCGGGACGGAGAGGGCGTGAAAAGCCTGACCTTTGTCATATCGAAACGCATCAAAAACCAAGTGGAAAAAGATAGAAAAGGGATGATCCTAAAATTTCCGGACAGCAGGAATAAGCGGCTGAAGAAGAACTATGTGTTTATTCCGAGATCTATGGAAAATGTTATAGCGGAGGATTAAGAATGAGAAAAAGGATGGGCATGACCATTGCAGTGCTATCGCTGATCTTGGGAACGGTCGGTTGCAAGGGTGATGATAGAAAGGCGGAGATAGGACGCGGAGATGTCGAGATCAATCGTACAAATTTTCCCGATGGATTTTTTCGCGAGTTTGTTTCTGAGAATTACGATCTGAATTCGGATGGCGTTTTAAGTGCTTCGGAACGTCAGACGGTTGAACATATGGACGTTAGTCATAAAAAAATAGCAAGTCTGGAGGGAATCAAATACTTTAAGGCTCTAAAGACGTTGGATTGCCTCGGCAATTCTCTGAGTGAATTGAACCTGAGAAATAACCCAGCCTTAGTGAAACTTGACTGTAGTTTTAATGCCCTTTCCTCGAAACTGGATGTGAGCGAGAATCCTGCACTGACTGAGCTGAGTTGTTCCTATAACGAACTGACGGAGCTCGATGTGAGCAGAAATGAAGCACTGGTCAGCCTGATCTGTCACGATAATAAATTAACAAAACTGGATTTGAGTAAGAACCCGGCTCTGAAAGATTTGGAGTGTGATCGAATGGAACTGACAGAATTGGACGTCAGCCATAATACGGCGTTAGAGTCGATTCATTGCGCAGCCAACAGGTTAACACATCTGGATGTGAGCGGAAATCCTGCACTCACGTATATTGATTGCGGAGGGAACCGGTTGAAGGAACTGGATGTGAGTATGAATCCGGCACTGGATTCTCTCTGGTGTATTGAAAATGAGTTGACCACACTGGATCTCAGTAAGAACCCGGAACTTACTTGGCTATATTGCCGCGCCAACAAACTGACCACACTGGATATCAGTAAGTGTGCGAATCTGTGCTTGATCGAATGCGGTGACAATGCTCTGGATACGCTGGATATCAGCGGAGTTCTGGCGCTCGAGAACCTGAGTTGCGAGCGCAACGGGTTGACCGAATTGGATGTAAGTAAGAACCAGATGCTTGAGACCCTCGTATGCTTCGATAACGCACTGACTGAACTGGACGTCACCGCGAACCCGAACCTTAAATTACTCTGGTGTTATTTCAATGAGCTGACGGAGTTGGATTTAAGCAGGAATACAGCGCTCGAGGATCTGAATTGCAGTATCAGCGAGTTGACCACGTTGGATTTAAGCAGGAATATGGCACTGAAAAAACTGAGATGCTACGGTACGAAATTGACCACGCTGGATGTGAGCCGAAATACGGCGCTTGAGTATATTTGTTGTTATGAGTCGCTTGAGATCATCGGAGCCGGAAGCAATTTGGAGATCGAATATTACCATTGGGATTGATCTATCATATATATTATTTTGGAGGTTTACAACATGAAGAAAATCAACATCGTGAATGGACCGGCAAATGTGCCGGCGATCGTGCTGGGATGCATGCGCATGCCCGCGCTCACCGTGGATGAAACGGCCAATGTCATCCGAAACGCGTACGATCTGGGCATCGACTTTTTCGACCACGCGACGTGCTACGGCGACGGCGAGGCGGAGACCCGTTTCGGCGATGCGTTCCCGAAGACGGGCCTTAGGCGTGAAGATGTGATCCTGCAGTCGAAATGTGGTCTGCGTTTCGACCGGCAGATCTTCGACTGGTCGAAGGAGAACATTTTAAATAGTGTGGATGACAGTTTGCGCAGACTTAAGACGGACTATCTGGACGTGCTCCTGCTGCATCGCCCGGACCTTTTGTACGAGCCCGAGGAGATCGCGGAGGCGTTCGACCGTTTGTATGAGAGCGGCAAGGTGCGTCACTTCGGCGTGAGCAACACGCTGCCCATGCAGATCGAGTACCTGAAGAAGTTTGTGAAGCAGCCGCTGATCATCAACCAGTTGCAGCTGTCCCTGGAGCAGAGCCAGCTCATTGACCAGGACCTGTATATGAACAATAAGACGACGGAGATGTCCGTGATGCGCGACGGCAGCGCGCTCGATTACTGTCGCCTGCATGATATCACCATTCAGGCGTGGTCGCCGCTTCAGTTCGGAATGTTCAAAGGCTGCTTTGTCGACCATCCGGATTTCCCGGAACTGAACAGGGCACTGGGCGAACTGGGAGAAAAATACGCCGTTCCGAAGACGGCGGTCGCCATTGCCTGGATCCTGCGCCATCCGGCCCGGATGCAGGCGATTGCCGGCACCATGAACCCGGATCAC
>ONPC01000192.1 GCA_900319565.1 uncultured Eubacteriales bacterium
CGGAGGCGCTGATCACGCCCGTGTTTTCTACCTTAAACGGTACGGTCACCGCGTTCGTGACCGGCGTGGTACTCGTCGTGCCGCCCTGGAAGACCAGCTTACGATCGCCTGCAGTACCGATCGCCTGCGATACGTTCCAGGTACGCTTACCGTCCGAGCCGACGGTGCTGTTGCCGGCTGCCGCCCAGGATTTTACCAGCGTTGAACCGTCTTCCGCGTACAGCATCAGGTAATTCACATCGGATGTCGTAGCGACGGTGAACTCCTGGGTAGCGCTCTTTGTGATCGAACTGTACTTCGCACTAGCGCTCATGACCCTGGGTATTTTCTTGTAAGTTGCGGTCAGCTCCACTTCTTCTGACGGCATGGTAAAGGTAGCCGCTCCGGAACTGGAAACGAGCAAATTCACTCTTCCCCGGTTCACGACCCATTTATCAAACGCATATCCTGTATGCGGGCGCTCAGGCCGGATTATAATGTCCTCCCCGAAAGCCGCCTTCTCAACATTTGAAGTACCATAATTTACGTTAACACTGTACTCCTGCTGACGGAAGGTCACAAAAATATAAAAATTTCCATCCGACGAAACAAATGTATCCGGAACCCGGGCCGAAGTTGAAAGCCCATGTTGGAAACCTACGCGCTCTCCGGGATTGCATCCGAAATCGATGTCATCCAAAGCATACCCGGACTTCACACTGTAAGTCACTTCGATCAGATCACCACGGCGGACTGTCGTCCGATCAGCTTTCGCCGTGCCCCCGCTGAACGCAGTAGGCTTTCCATCCTTATCCCAGGTAGAAATTCTCACCTGTACCGGAAACTCACTTTGAACCCGTTTTACCGACGGCGAACTTAAGTTCACCTTTACCGCCGGACGGATATTACTCAGAATAGAATCCTTTACGGCGAAATCCGTGTTGGTATCCGTCAGCTTGTCTCCGTTTACCAGAAGAATACGGGCCTGTGTAGATGCTTTTGAACGAAGCGTCCAATAGTGCGCCTTTCCGCATCCCTGAGACAGGGCATAGTCCGTAGCAAAACCATCCTGAATGACTCCGGGAACGGACTTGTACTGCGTAAACTCCGATTCTGATAAGAGAAATACGGTATCCTCTCTGCTTCCACCGGAATAATCACTCCTTATGAGTGTCGGCAGGATCGCTTCCTGATCCTGAGCGGTAAATGCAGTGGTCAGGAAGTTGAAATGTGTCTTATATGGTTCATATGAAAAGCTATAGGGGGATAGCCAGTCACGGATCGTAGCAAAATAGTAATCTGTCGCCGGATAATCTAACGTCTTTAGCGTATAATCAAATTGCGATCCATATAAAAACCATTCACAAAATGCCTGTCCGTCTACTCCGTTCTTAGACAGGAGAAACCCCGACTCCGGATCCAGCACGATCCATTCGATGGGATCCCAACGGAAGAAATAGGTAGTTCCCGCAAAGTAACCTGCATCCTCCTGTCTGGAATTCGCACCTACATCACCCCAGACATATGCCGGGCGCAAATAATTGATCTTCACCGCACGGTACTTCTGCCCTGCATATGAAAAATCATAATACGACATCAGGTCCGGGTTACGAACCATCCGGGTCTGCCCTTTTTCGTAATCAAAGCTTTTGTTTTTGGATGTGTATGGATATGCGGTAAAAGTCTTTCCGCTCACCTCACCCTTAAGTTTCTCCAGAAGCGCTGTATCTTTCACCTCTGTCTGGGGATACGTACCGAATGTCACGATATCCCCGGCGGAAATGGCGGAATTCCCCTGAGCTGCCTCGGCCGGAACTGTGTTTACAGCCCATCCGAACAGACTTATGAGTAGTACCCACACCATAACCACTGCCATCCGTTTTTTCTTCATCTGAATTCTCTCCTTGTTTACTTTTTTCACCCATGTGCCGTTTGATTATCCCGGCGTCAGGTATTACAGGATATATTCCGATCAAACTCCACAACAACTCTTCCCATATCCTACTATTTAGTATAATTGTTGTCGGCATTATTTACCATCACCTATTTGTACCATTTATTAAAAGAGACTGTCATTTCATGATAGGCCGCCACCGACGGGACATCACTCAGACAGTCTCCTTACTGTTTTATCTTTTTCTATTATTTCGCGGTCAATGTCGCCGCTTTGCACTCTTTCTTATGACCGTTTCCGTTCGTGGTGAACTTCTTGCCAAATTATACCTCTCTGACAGATGTATTTACCACTGTAGTCACTTTGATCCGGTCACTTTACGGTAAAGCTTACGCTCCGCTCCGCGGCCGTCACTGTGGATCCTTTTCCCGCCTTGAACATCAGGGTGCGCTTTCC
>ONPC01000041.1 GCA_900319565.1 uncultured Eubacteriales bacterium
CATCGGAACGGTGGTCGCGAACGCATATGCCGAGAAGAAGCACTTGATAGCAAAGCAGATCTGTTTTTCTCCCTTGGAAATGATCCGGGAATTCGTTCGTGAAGCAGGTGCAGTCTTGTTTTGCGGGGATGCAGATCCGTACGCGGAATATGCAGCGCTTACGAAGATCGCACAGGAGAAGAACCTTGAACTGCATACGATCCATGGAGGAAACCATTCGCTGGAGACCGGGGATCTGAGCACGGATCTGGAGAACATGAAGGAGATCGTGGATATTTGCCGCAAATGCCTGTAGATAATTGGGACTCAATGAGGAGGAGACAGTATGAGAGACCGAAAATTATCGACATGTTTATTGGCGATCCTGTTTTTTATCACTACGCTTACGGCGTTTACGCAGGACATTTCCGCGGACATCGGGCCGAAGCCGTCGATCGAGCTTCACTTGGAGAATGCCCCTTCAGACTATTTCATAGTGCTTCTGGCACCGACGCAGGAGGCTAAGACCGAAAGTCCGCTTCGATTGGATCAAGTAAATGAAGACAGCGTTGCAGCCTATCTGGAAACCTTTTACCATGAAGGATGGATCTACGAGGAGGGCCTCGTCGGAAAGAATTATAAGCAAAGCAATGAGGATCAATCCTACCGTTGGGGCTATATGGTGCCCAGTTACTTTAAGGTGATGGTGATCGCCTCCGACGGAAGCGTCAGCATCAGCAACGAGGTGGAGCGTCAGGAATTCAATGCAACGTTTACCTACGATGTTGCCACCGGAAAGCTTACGGAAAACCTGGCTAATACGATCGAAAAACGTTGGACGAAGGTCGCGATCTGCTTTGTGTTGACATTGCTGATCGAGTTCGGCATCTTCCTGGTTTTCGCATTTCCGAAGACCAAACGCAATACCATCAGCGTTGTGGTCGCGAATGCGATCACCAACATATCGATGACCACGTACCTGTTGTGGTTTTATGATTGGAATCCAAGAGATAAGATGAGCCCCATTTTCCTGATCCTGGTTCTGGAAGTATATGTATTTATCGTGGAGATGATCCTTTATGCAATACTTCTGAAGGATAAAGACGGGAAGAAGGATATTTCGAAAAATATCAAGTACGCGCTTGCGGCCAATGCAGCCAGTTTACTGGTCGGCATTCTCATCCCGTACGTATAAACGACACGGTGTCGAAGGGAGGACGGTTTATGACAGAAGAAGAATTGATCGCCATGATCGACCGGCAGATGGCCGGCGGCGTGAGCCGTTTGAAAGTAGAATTTACGGAGGAATTGCCCCCGGATACAGAGAAGAAAGCCTACCATCACGGAAGATGCGATGTCGGCAGCCCGTGGGCGAAAGGAACCGTCACGAACTGTGACGCGATCGATGAAGTCATCGAATAAAGAAACGAGGGAAAATGAAGCATAAGAGACTGAACCGCGGAGGAAAGCATGGCTGGGGCTTTGATTTCTATCCGTACTATCAGATGCGGATCGACGAGGAGTATTTCCACGGGTACGCGTGCCTGATCCGTTTTACGGACGGGGAGAATAACTACTGGCAGACACCGAAGGCCGGCCGATTGCAGGTGACGGGCGAGGGAATGTGCTGGATGGAACTGGTTCCGGACGACACTTCACGCATGATCACCGTGAAATATTTTCCGGACGGGACTCATGATCCGGAGCGAAAGAACTATCCGGTGCCGGCGGATTCCAGGTATCAGCCGTCGCTTTGGTATGTGGATATCACAGACGGCATCGAGACGGATGAAGACGGGACACTCGTATACATCGATAAATATCTGGATATCATTTTTACGCCGGAAGGTGATATCAAAGTCGACGACCGGGATGAACTGGACGCGGCGCTTGCTTCCGGGGAGATCTCGGATGCTTCGTATGCGGCGGCAGTCGCTGAGAGCGAGCGGATCCTTAAGGATCTGTGCGAGGATATCGCAAAGACGGACGCTTGGTGTGCGAAAATCCGCCACGTCGTTGAAGAGCGGATCGCAGCCGGGGAGCCAGACCGCGCGGAGTCTCTTCGAAACGAGATCCTAAGGGGCGGTCGCGAGGGAAAGATCAAAAAGCAGGGTGACCACATATATCGTCCGGCTAATGTCTGGTCCGCGGATGTCCATAAGTTTTTGAACTTCCTGATCAGTGAGGGCTTCTCGAATGTACCGGATCCCCAAGGTTTCACGGATGACGGAAACGAGATCCTCTCGTTCGTTCCGGGAAAGGCGTATAATTATCCGCTTCCGAAGGAGTATCTGGAAGATGAGATGCTCATCCTTTCGGCGAAACTTCTACGCAGATACCACGATGCGGGCAGCAAATATATCCCGAGGCTTCGCGGTGACGAGCCGTGGATGCTTCCGGCTGTCGAACCGATCGAGGTGATGTGCCACGGTGATTTTGCACCCTACAACGTGACCGTGGTTGGTGCACAGCCCTTCGGGATCATCGATTTTGATACCTTGCATCCGGGCCCTGCCCTGTGGGATGTCGCTTATGCCGTCTACCGCTGGGTACCGTTTACGAGCCCCGAAAACCCGGATCATTACGATGACCTGCCAGAGCAGATTCGGAAAGCCAAGGTTTTTCTGGATGCTTATGCGGCGACAAAGGAGCAGCGGGAAGCATTGCCGGATATGATGATCAAGCGACTGACTGCGCTGGTACAGTACATGACAAAGCAGGCCGAAGGTGGAGATGAGGATTTTGCGAAGAATATCGAGGACGGCCATGTGAAGGTCTACCTCGACGATATACGATATATAGAGGAGAACCGTGAGCAGATCATGCAGGGGGTTAATTGATGGATCCGGATATGATTTATGTTTATGTGGCTGCATTTACATTCTTGGAAACTTAACAATGCTTTTGTTCATTTGTATAGCGCTATTAATTTTCTTTAATCCTTTTTCCATTAGGGCAATCGCCAATATTATGAGTGCATTTTCCGGTATTGTACCTCAAATGCTCTATAATTCTTAATCTTAATAGTTACAAGGAGTTCATATGCGAGTGATCGTAGGAATGTCGGGAGGCGTGGACAGCGCTGTAACGGCATATTTACTGAAAATGAAGGGGTATGATGTCGTCGGCGTGACGCTTCGGATCGTGAGCAATGAGGGCGAGGTCAGCCGCTGTTGTGAGATCGACGACGCTAGACTGGTCTGCGAAAAACTGGGGATCCCCTATCATGTACATAACTGCAGCGCGCGTTTTTCACAGTGTGTGATCGATCCGTTTATCGAGGCGTATACACAGGGGCGGACACCGAATCCCTGCGTTGTATGCAACCGAAGGATCAAATGGGAGGAACTGATGCAGGCGGCGTCGGTGCTCGGGGCGGACTATATCGCGACCGGACACTACGCGAAGATCGAGAAGCTCCCGAACGGTCGTTACACGGTAAAAAATGCCGCCAGCGCTAAGAAGGATCAGTCCTACATGCTGTGCCGTTTAAGTCAGGATCAATTGGCGAAAACCCTGATGCCGCTGGGTGACCTAACGAAAGATGAGGTGCGTAAGATCGCAGAATATGCGGGCTTACATGTTGCGACCAAGGCCGAATCGCAGGATATCTGCTTCGTACCGGATAGTGATTACGCTGCATTTATTGAAGAAAGGACCGGGAAGACATTTGCCGAGGGAGACTTCGTCGATACCGAGGGAAATGTACTGGGACAGCATAAGGGCATCATCAACTATACTGTGGGACAGCGGAAGGGACTGGGAGTCGCGGCAGGCATCCCGATCTTCGTTAAGGAGATCGATGCCGGGCATAATAAAGTCGTGCTTACGAATGAAGAAGATATGTACGCGCCCGGTTGCGTTCTGAAGGATGTGAACTATATGGGGCTGCCCATGCCCGAGGAAAATGCAGAGTTTGACGCCCGGGTAAAGGTCCGTTACCACCATCAGGCGATCCCGGCGAAGTTTAAAAGAGAGGGCGACAGACTGATCGTTACCTTTTCCGAGCCGGTGAAGGCGGTGGCTCCGGGACAGACCGGCGTGCTGTATGATGCGGACGGCTGCGTTCTCGCGGGCGGCGAGATCGACCGATAGATAAAAGAATACATGGTTTTAAGCTCCGGATCGGAAGGATACTTTCGGTTCGGAGTTATTATTTTGAAAAAATACCTAAATACCTATTGACATAGTAGGCGAATAGTGTTATAGTCTCATCATACCTTTATTTCAGAGGTAAATCAGGAAAGAACCGAGGTAAGTGACGATCCATGATCCGATATCAAACCGAAAAAGAGAATATCAATTGGGAGCAGGTTGCAGATGTGCTTCGGCGCTCCGGACTATCGGATCACTCCGCGCAGGAGCAGGAGATCGCGTTTCGCAACAGTTATGCCACGGTGTTCGTGTACGATGACGAGAAGATCGTCGGCGTGGCCAGGGCCATATCCGACGGCGTCTTTCAGGCAGCCATCTATAATGTGGCGTTGGATCCGGAATATCAGGGAGCTGGCGTGGGCCGTGAGATGATCCACAGGCTGATGGCCCAGTTGCCGGGACAGAATGTGATCTTGTACACGCATCCGCAGACCGTGCTCCTGTATGAGAAATTGGGATTTCGAAGAGCGAAGACGGCCATGGAATTTTTTCAGATGGACTCGGAGAAACTGGAATGGATGGAGCAGGAAGGCTTCTTTATGAAAGAGAACTTCCGTTTTCCGGAGGAGATCGGGCGTGCAGATATGCAGGGCCCGAAGTGGAAGAAGTAAGAAAAGAGCCGGGAAACCGGAAAGTACGAAAGGAGTGTAAGACGGTGGCGGAATTTGAAGTATCAGCATGCTCGTTGGCAGATCGCAGAAAGAAGAAAGAAGCGGAAAGCAAAGCTGAAAAAAACACAAGCTTCGGTAAGGTAGTTACGACCGAAAAAAAGGGAGAGATCGCGGCAAACGGGGCGTTTGTCCGGCAGAAAAACCGCTTTACCACACCATTCGGTGACAAAGAGGGAGAACTTCCCGTAGAGGCAGGGCGTTACCGTCTGATCTGGACTCCGCTGTGCCCTTGGGCCACGCGCCAGCGCATTGTCCTGAAACTGCTGGGCATCGGGGAAGACGTGATCAGCGTCGGAACGGTGGCTCCGGTGCGGACGGAAAACGGCTGGGAGTTTTCTCTGGATGAAGGTGGCAAGGATCCGGTGTTGGGCATCCGCTACCTTCCGGAGATCTATGCGGCTACCGACCCGGATTATACAGGGCGCGCTACGGTCCCTACGATCGTGGATGTGAAGAAAGGAAAGGTCGTGAACAACGACTACCACCGACTCACAAACTACTGGGAGACGGTGTGGAAGCCCTTCTGGAAAGAAGGGGCTCCGGACCTGTATCCGCATGCGCTGCGACTCGGGATCGACGCTCTGAACGAGATCCTGTTCAATGAGATCAACAATGGTGTATATAAAGCCGGCTTTGCGGAGAGCCAGGAGGAGTACGAGAAAAACTACCATCTGGTGTTCGACCGTCTGGACTGGCTGGAGGAAAGGCTTGCGGACCGTCGCTTCCTGTTTGGGGATGTGCTGACGGACAGCGACGTTCGCCTCTATGTGACATTGGCCAGATTTGATACGGCCTACTATTTCGGTTTCCGCTTAAACGAGCGGAGACTTCGGGACTATCCGAACCTCTGGAACTACGCGAAGGAACTGTACTCCATACCGGCCTTCCGTGAGAGCACAGACTTCGATGCGATCAAACGGGGTTACCTGTTGGGGGCGTCGGAGAACCCGGATAACATCCTGCCGGACGGACCGGATCAGAGCGTATGGGATGAACCAAACGACCGGACAGCGAAATTCGGACCGCTGAAGCTTACGCCGGCGGATGAAGTGTGAGGGGAGGTTTACGGACATGGCAGTAGTAGATCATGTAACGAATGGAGAGGTACAGGCGAACGGTAAATTCGAGCGCCAGGCGAATCGTTTCGTCACACCGTTTGGTGACGGGGAGGGTGAACTTCCTGTAGAAAAAGGCAGATACCGTCTGCTCTGGGCGCCGGTGTGCCCCTGGGCGAATCGCTCGATCATTGTCCGTCAGCTTTTGGGTCTGGAGGATGTCATATCGGTAGGTACCCTGGATCCGATCCGCCCGGATGTGTCGTGGTCGGACTGGTCATTCACACTGGATCCGGACGGGGTGGACCCGGTGCTGAAGATCCACCTTCTGAGCGAGGCCTATAAGAAAGCAGATCCCGGCTATCAGGGGAGATTTACGGTCCCTGCCGTGGTCGACCTGAAAACAGGCGCAGTTGTAAACAACGACTATTTCAATTTGACTTTATATTACGAGACCGCTTGGAAGAAATTCCATAAGAAGGGAGCGCCGGACCTGTACCCGGTAGAGCTGCGTGAAGAGATCGACAAACTGAATGATTATATCTTCCGTAATGTGAACAACGGCGTATATAAAGCCGGCTTCGCGACCTCGCAGGAGGCTTACTCGGATGCGTTTAAACTGGTGTTTGACGCGTTTGATGTTCTGGAAGAACGTCTTTCGCACAGCCGGTTCCTGTTCGGCGACTATATCACCGAGTCCGATGTACGGTTGTATGTGACATTGGCGCGGTTTGACGTGGCGTACTACAACGGCTTTCGCGTGAACAAAAAAATGCTGCGCGACTATCCGAACCTTTGGGGCTACGCACGCGACTTATATGCGGAAAGTGCCTTCGGTGATAACACGCATTTCGATGCGATAAAGAAGCACTACCATCTGTGTTGCTTAAAGACGAACCCGAACAACATCCTGCCGCTGGGACCGGATCTGAGCGTTTGGAAGTTGCCGACGGATCGCGCAAAACTCAGCAAAGACCCTGATCATAAATATAGGACCGAAGAGGAATAAACAAGATCATTGTTTAAATCATACAGAAAGAACGGAGAGTATAAACATGGGAAAGATCTATCATAACATTACGGAACTGATCGGACATACACCGCTGTTGGAGCTGCACGCGTTGGAGCAGGCTGCCGGAACGAAGGCGAAGATCTTCGGCAAACTGGAGTTTTTCAATCCATCGGGTTCGGTGAAAGACCGGATCGCGTATAGCATGATCCGTGCGAAGGAGGAGGCGGGTGAGCTGAAGCCCGGCGGGACCATCATCGAAGGAACTTCGGGAAACACCGGGATCGGCATCGCTGCCATCGGCGCGGCGAAGGGATACAAGGTAAAGATCACCATGCCGGATAACCTGTCCGAAGAGAGAACACGTCTGCTGAAGGCGTTCGGCGCGGAAGTGTATCATACGCCCGGCGAACTGAATATGGGCGGGGCCAATGCAAAAGCAGCCCAGTTATTAGCGGAAACCGAGAATGCTGTGATCCTGGGGCAGGGAGGGAATCCGAACAATCCTTTGGCGCACTACAGGACCACGGGCCCGGAGATCTGGGAGGATACCGAAGGGCAGGTGGATATCTTCGTATCCGCGGCAGGCACCGGCGGAACCGTCAGCGGCACCGGTAAGTTTCTGAAAGAGAAGAATCCGAACGTGAAGGTCATCGGCGTAGAGCCGACGGGAAGCGCGTTGTTAAACGGCGGTACCGCAGGGCCGCATAAGATCCAGGGCATCGGCGGCGGCGCGATCCCGCCGGTCACGGACGTGAATATTTTCGACGAAGTCATCGACGTTACCGATGAGGATGCCTATGCCTATGCGCGGAAGATCCCGAAGCTGGAGGGCTTTACGATCGGTATCTCTGCCGGAGCAGCATTGTCCGCGGCAGTTACACTGGCTCTGCGTCCGGAAAATGCAGGAAAGAATATCGTAGTGATCCTGCCGGACGGCGGCGACCACTATCTGTCGGGAGATCTCTACGAATAAAGACGCCGGAAGAACTGTATATAACAGGAACTTAAAAGGAGGAAGCAGCATGAAGGCCGAATATGCATTTACCGAGTTTGAAGAGGATGATCGGGAGACATTTCCCGAGATCTGCGAACTGAATATCATCAGCGGCGGCTGCCACCTGTACGGTTATTTGCTCACGCCCGATAAACGGATCCCGGGACCGTATCCGACCGTGATCATGTCGCACGGTTTTCCGGGATATACGACGAACAATGATCTGGAACTGGCACTGATGCGGATGGGCTGCGTGGTGATCCACGTGAACCACCGCGGCGCCTGGGGCAGCGAGGGAAACTATCTGTTCACCAATCTGAAGGACGATCTGATCGCGATCGCAAAATGGGCACACAATCTCGCCATTGCGGACCAGTATCAGATCGATCCGAAGAGCATATTCCTGGTCGGACACAGCATGGGCGGACAGACCGTCCTGAACGCGGCGAAAGATCTTCCGTTCGTAAAGGGCGTGGTCGCGATGGCGGCGTACGACATCGGGGCAGCTTTCCGTTATCACATGGAGAAGGAGCTGTTTTTGATGATTGAGACCGAGGGACAGTGCCTGAAGCTCACATCCGCCAGCGACGTATATGAAAATGCGTTGCTTAACCGTGAAGAGCTCAGCGTTTTGAGCAGGTACGACGAACTGGTGAAGCACAATGTGCTTTTGGTCGAAGCAGTCCATGATACCGTGGCTCCGCCCGATAAAATGCTTCGACCGCTTGCAGAAAAACTGCAGGCGGCCGAAGGTCATATCACATATGAGACGATCCGCAGCAACCACAGCTTTGTAGGGCAGCGAATGAAGCTTACAAAGACCGTAGGCACATGGATCGAGAAGGTTTTGGAGAGAGGGTAAGACAGATCAAAGCAGGTCGGTCAGTTTCTTCCCATAGAAGAAACCGCGGACTAAACTGTCATATTCCTCCCACATGGGAAGTGTCTTGCAGATGGAGCGTCGGGAGCACTGATAGTTTTTGTCGGCCAGACAGGCTACGGAAGAGAGCGTGCCCTCCATGAGCTCGAGGATCTCGCCTACGTTGTAGGCCTCGGGCTCGCGGTTCAGCATATATCCGCCGCCTTTGCCGCTGGCGCCGACGATCAGGCCGGCATTGACCATGTCTTTGACGATGATCTCCAGATATTTTTTCGATATTTCCTGCCGCGCAGCGATATCCTTTAGCGGGATGTAGCTGCCGGTATTGTTTTGTGCCAGATCGATCAGGACGCGCAGTGCGTAACGGCCTCTTGTAGAAATCATGGATGTACCTCGCTTTGCAGAATCTATGTCGGGCGGACCCGAAAACGAACTTTTTACCTATTATACCATTAAACCGCTAGGTAAATCAACAAAAATTCTAAAAACCTATTGACATACTAGGTAAATTAGTGTATAATCGCAACTGTGGAGCGAAAAGATCCGCAGAAATGATACATAAAGCCACAGAAGGAAGGTGAGACGATGAAGGTATCGACGAGAGTAGAATACGGTGTTATGGCGCTTCTGGAAATAGCGAAGCATTCGGAAAACGGAGAGAGCGTTTCGGCGACGGAGATCGCGGAGAAACAGAAGATCTCACAGAAATATCTGGAGCAGATCCTTCCGCAGCTGAGGCAGGCAGGCCTGATAAAGGCGCAGAAGGGACTCAGGGGCGGTTATCGTATTTCTAAACCTGCAGACAGTATTCGCATGACGGAGGTGTTTAATGCGCTGGATGACAGCATACTGGCGGATATGGAAACCATCGGCGAGCCGGAAAGCAGTTTCCGCAGCAGTGTGAATGCATGTTTATGGGGGAAGATCAACGCGAAATTGAATGCATTTGCCGCAGATAAAACCTTAGGAGATCTGTTGGCCGAATGCAGTGAATACCAGGCGGAAAGCTGGGACCTGTACATAATTTAAAAAAACTTTACAAAACCTATTGACATAGTAGGCGAATGGTATTATAATACGCACATCGAAAGGAAAGGAGGCGCAGATCATGCCCGTTAATACCACGATATCATCGAGTAAGAAGAACGTCATGTGTTGGCGAATGCATAGGACCCGGGTTATACGAATGGCTGGGGCGTTGGTCAGCATGCGCCGATAAGTCATGGTCATACGAACCATGGATACCATTCAGAAGCCCGGGGCTGTATAGAACCTCGGGCTAAAATTATGCTTTTTATCACGCTATGAAAGGAGGATACGATATGGCAGATGAAAAAAGGGTCGACCGGGATCGCGTTCGGGAAGAGTTCTTTCGACTGACCGCATTTGATGCCGAGTCCTTCCATGAAAGCAAGATCGCATCCTACGTAAAGAGGAAACTGATCCAGTTGGGACTTACCGTAGAGGAAGACGGAGCCGCAGCGAAGATCGCGAAGGCGCATCCGGAGTCGAAAGACACGGCATCGAACCTCTACGGATATCTGAAAGGGACGGTTCCCGGACAGCCGCTCCTGTTTTCGGCACACTTAGATACGGTGAAGCCGGGGATCGGTAAAAAGGCCGTTCTTCGGGAAGACGGCACCATCACTTCCGACGGTACCACGGTCTTAGGAGCGGACGATGTATCCGGCCTGACTTCGATCCTCGAAGCATTGACCGTCATTCAGGAGAAGCACCTGGACCATCCGGACCTGGAGATCTTCATCACGGTTTCCGAGGAACCCTACTGCGAAGGCAGCCGGTTCGCGGAATACGACCGCCTGAAGGCGAAACAGGGCTATGTTCTGGATCTGGACGGACCGGTCGGGAGGGCAGCCATCGCGGCACCTTCGATCATCTCGCTGAAGGTCGAGGTGGAAGGAAAAGCATCGCACGCAGGCTTCGCTCCGGAAAAAGGCATCAACGCACTGTCTATAGCGGCAGACGCCCTGTCTCACATACGGACCGGCCGGGTCTACAACGACATCACGGTAAACTTCGGTACAATCCACGGAGGGAGCGGGAGAAATATAGTCCCCGAGAGGATCACGATCGAAGGCGAGATCCGGGGCACGGAACACGAGAACGCGCTTTGCGAAGCCGAGCTGATCCGGCAGATCTTCGAGAAATCGGCGAAGAAATACGGCGGTAGCATTCAGTTCACGGTAACGGAGCACATTCATTCCTACTTCGTTTCGGAAAACAGCGAGGTGGTTCAAAGGTTCCTGAAAGCGGCCGGGGACGGGCTTCAATGTGCGAAGCCGGAATGCATCACCACCTACGGCGGCAGCGACGCGAACCGGTTGAATGAACACGGCATAGAGACCATCGTGATCGCATGTGCCATGGAAAAAAGCCACAGCACCGAAGAATATACGGTTCTATATGAACTGGAAAGAGCGGCACAGCTTACATTATTGCTGATGACAGACAACCGTCTGTGATCTATAGATTTAAAAAATCCAAATGAAAGATAAGAGGAGAAAAACATTATGAGAAAGTTCGGAAAGAAATTGGGAACCATCCTGTTGAGCGCAGCACTCACCACGGGATTACTGACAGGCTGCGGTGAGAAGAATACCGCAGATTCGACCACAGCAGCTGCCGGCACGCAGGCAGGCAATAACGACGCTACTCCGGCAGCAACCGAGGCAGCGAAGAACTTAGAGCCGCTGAGCGTATCCTATCCTGCAGGTAACATCCGCGTGACGATCAACATTCTGGCACTCCAGAAGGGCTATTTTGAGGCAGAAGGTGTTAAGGTCAACGCCGTTGCAGTCGGCGGCAATGATGCGCTTACAGCGATCAACGAAGACAACGGTCAGCTGGACATTCTGACAGCCGGTTTCGTACCGGATGTACAGGCCATCGGCGCAGGCTATGACCTCAGCTTCATCGCAGGTACTGCCGTAGAAGGCGGTGCCGTGATCGCGAAGAAGGGCAATGCAGATCAGTATAAAGGCACGACTCTGAAGCTGAACACGGAGAACGTAACGAAGGCAAAGCTCGGTTTCGCGAGAAACGAGGCTTCCTGGGTCGTTACCCGCCAGTATCTGCTGGATAACGGTGTGAGCGCCGATGTGATCGCATCCATCGAGAACGAAGGATCCGGAAACGTATCCTATCTGGCAGACTCGACAGCGACCGCACAGGCCGTACAGAAGGGTGAAGTAGAACTCGGCTTTCTGCCTATGGAGTTCGCTCTCCTGTATGCGGACGCTTATGATCTTGAGATCGTTGCCGCAGCCGGTGATCTGTCCCCCAACTACGTATGCTGCCGTGAGGTTACCTCGAAGAAGCGCCTGAATGACAAATTCGACTCCTTCGTAGCTTACGAGAAGGCACGTATCAAGGCATTTGAGTATTACAAGAAGGGTGAGACCGATGCAACCGTTAAGGCGGACGTCGTTAAGACCGTTGCCGACTACTCCGGTAAGGAGAGTGACTATGTTGAGACCTATCTGTACGGCGGCGTAACCAAGTTTGCCGTAGACCCCAACACCTCCGGCATTAAGAAGTACGTTCAGGCTGCTTACAACTCCGGTCTGTTCACGGGCAATGCAGTCGATTTCGGGACCTATGACATTACCCAGAACGTAAATACCACGGCGTATAAGAAGGCACTGGACGAACTGATTGCAGCAAATCCGGACAATACGTTCTATAAAGAGCTCCTGACCGAGTACCAGGGAGCGAACTAAGACGCAAAAGGAGCGACGTATTTCTTGATATGAGGTATCGATATGGGAAAGATCTATGACAACATATTGGAGCTGGTGGGAAATACGCCGCTCCTGCATCTTCGGAAGATCCAGAAGGAAGAGGATCTGCAGGTCAAACTTTATGCAAAGGTAGAGAGTTTAAATCCGGCGGGAAGCGTGAAGGATCGCGCGGCCCTGCACATGGTGGAAGCGGCGGAAGCGGAAGGAAAACTGAAGCCCGGCGGGACCATCGTGGAGGGCAGCTCCGGCAACACAGGAATCGGCCTGGCCATGGTCAGCGCCGCAAAGGGCTATCCCGCGATCATCTGCCTGGCGGAAGACTCCAGCCGCGAGAAGATTAAACTACTGAAGGCGTACGGGGCACAGGTGGAACTGACACCAAAGCGCAACGGTTTCGGAGGCGGCGGAAGTAAGGCAAAGGAACTGGCGGAAACCGTTCCGGGAGCGTTTCGCCCCGCCCAGGGCGAGAACCCGCACCATCCCGAGACACACTATCTGACGACCGGACCGGAGATTTGGAAGGCTCTGGACGGAAAGGTCGACATCTTTGTGGCAGCGGTCGGTACCAGCGGGACCTCCGGCGGGATCGCGAGATACCTGCGGGAGCAGAACCCGAACGTGCTGATCTATGGCGTAGAGCCGGCAGGATCGCCTGTTTTAAACGGAGGCGAGCCCGGCCCGCATAAGATCCAGGGCATCGGCGGCGGAGCCATCTGCCCTATAACCGACCTGAGTTTGTACACCGAGATCCTGAAGTGCACCGATGAGGATGCGTATAAGTACGCAAGACTCCTGCCGAAGCGGGAGGGTCTGCTCATCGGTATCAGCGCAGGTGCGGCGCTTTGGGCGGCCATCACGGTCGGAAAAAGGCCGGAAAATCGCGGAAAGAACCTGGTAGTGCTGTTCCCGGACGGCGGCAGCAAATACTTGTCCGGGGATCTTTACGAAGAGACGACATGACCGATTGCTCGATGGGTCCTGTTGGGAAAGAAAAGGTGAGAGCATGAAGACAGCAGAGAAATTAACGGATCTCATCGGCAAGACGCCGATCCTGCGACTGAATCGATACATGCAGGCACAGGGGCTGAAGGCGGAGATCCTGGCGAAACTGGAATGGTGGAATCCTGCAGGTAGTTTAAAGGATCGTGTTGCGCTTTACATGATCCGGGATGCGGAAGAAAAAGGATTGCTGAAAAAGGATTCGGTGATCATTGAACCGACCAGTGGGAATACAGGCATCGGCCTCGCGGCGGTGGCGGCAGCGAAAGACTACCGAACCATTATCGTGATGCCGGATACCATGAGTAAGGAACGACAGAACCTGCTGAAGGCTTATGGTGCAGAAGTGGTCCTGACCGAGGGAGCGAAGGGCATGCGCGGAGCCATCGAGAAAGCAAAACAGCTGGCACAGGAGATCCCGCACGGGTTTATCCCGGGGCAGTTTACCAACCCGGCGAACCCCAGAGCACACTATGAAACGACCGGACTGGAGATCTATCGGGATACGGACGGGAATGTCGACATTCTGGTGGCGGGCGTAGGCACGGGAGGAACGCTGTCCGGCGTCGGAAAATACCTGAAAGAGCGCAACCCTTCGCTTCGGGTCGTAGCCGTGGAACCGAAGGACTCGCCGCTGCTATCGGAAGGTAAAGTGGGAACGCATGAACTGCAGGGCCTGGGGGCAGGCTTTTTCCCATATACGTTGGACCCGGAGGTTTACGACGAGGTCATTGCCGTGTCGACCGAGCAGGCGCTTAGCGCGGCCAATCGTCTGGCGAAGGTCGAGGGCGTTCTGGCCGGCATCTCTTCGGGAGCAGCTTTGTATGCGGCGGAAATATTAGCGAAAAAAGAAAAGAATAAAGGCAAAAGGATCGTGGCGATCCTGCCCGACGGCGGAGACCGCTATCTGTCCACGAAACTATTTGAAGATTAATCAAACCGCCGACTGGGCACGGATCGAAGTCCGGACGGCAAAGGAGACCAAATGGCAGAGTTAAAGGAAACTACAGAGGATACACAGGACTATAAGATCGAGATCCGGGATGTATTCTTTGACTATGTGCAAAACAAATCCAAATATGAAGCGCTTAAGGAGATCAATCTGAATGTGAAGGAAGGCGAATTCATCTGCATTCTGGGCTCCTCCGGCTGCGGAAAGTCGACCCTGCTCAGTCTTTTGGGCGGTTTGAACAAGCCGCGTTCCGGCGAGATCCGGATCGACGGCAAGAAGATAAAGGGGCCGGGAACGGACCGGGCCATCGTGTTCCAGCAATATTCGCTGTTCCCCTGGCTGACCGTAAAGGGCAATGTCCTGTTCGGCATCAAGCAGAGCGGCAAAAAACTGAGTCGAAAAGAGCGCAACGCTCTTGCTGAAAAATATGTCGAGAACGTGGGCTTGTCGGGAGCGAAGGATCGCTATCCCAGCCAGCTTTCGGGCGGCATGAAGCAGCGCGTGGCCGTGGCCAGGGCATTGGCCCTGGAATCGGATGTACTGCTGCTGGATGAACCCTTCGGTGCTATCGACCCGAAGCTTCGTCTGGAGTTGCAGGAGCTGGTCTCCAAACTGTGCACGCAGCACAAAAAGACCGTGGTATTCATTACCCACGATGTCGATGAAGCCATCCTGCTCGCGGACCGGATCGTCGTGATGGAGCCGGGACGTATACGAAGCATTCACGAAGTCAAACTTCCGCATCCGAGAGTGCGTGAGGAACTTGTGGGAACCACAGAGTACGAGAAACTCCACCGGCAGCTGATCATGGCATTCTACGATCAGGTGGCAGAAAGGATCGATGCGGAGGTAGCACTATGAAAAAGTTTTTTCATCTGGATCGGGGGGCCTGGATCGAATTTGCGCTGGCGACGGTGTTGCTGGTCACAAACCTGATCCTGACACTCAAGCTCCCGTATTACACGACACACAAGGCATATTACGAAAGTTCGGCCTATATCGTGGTTCTGATCGCAGCCTATGTCCTTTATTTCTTCCGGCTGTTTTTGACGAAGAAGAAGAGTGCCAATGATATCGCTGTGGTGCTGTTCGGCTTCTTCCTGTTGTGGGAGGTCGCCTACAAAGTCGGCTGGGTGCACAACGACTTGCTGATCCCTTCACCGGAGGGTCTGTTCCATGTCTTTATAGAGAAGGGGCCGGAGATATCGAAGGATGTCTGGGGCTCTATACAGCTGCTGTTCTGGGGCTTCGTCCTGGCAGCGGTTTTCGGAACCATCCTGGGCCTTCTGGCCGGCTGGATTCCGCGTGTGCGGGAAGTCCTGCTTCCTGTATCAAACGTGATCACATTGATCCCGCCGCTTATGTTTTCGGCATACATGATCATGATCCTGTCCACCTTCCGCCAGGCTGCGATCGCCGTGATCTTCTTCGCGGTGTTCTGGCCTACGTTTCAGGGAACGGTAATGCGTGTGGGACAGATCGACCCGCAGATCACACAGGCGGCAAAAACCATGGGTGTCGGTA
>ONPC01000194.1 GCA_900319565.1 uncultured Eubacteriales bacterium
CAAAATAGATGTAGATTGGGATGTAGATAAAAGAGAACTGTGTTTTTGGGACGACGGCACAGGAATGACGATTTCTGATGTTGAGAGCTATCTTTTAACCCAAAATCCGAAAAATAGTCACTAAAAATCTATGATTTAATTACTCCCAGTAAAGACAAGAAAAGACGATCTCTCTCAATAGTTTCCGTTTTCCAACGTGCTCTTCCTATATTTGTATCTACGGTTGTTTCCTGAATGGCATCGAACCAATCAAAGAGTTTCGCAACTGACATTCCTTTAAGCCAATTAAGAAGTGCTTTTTCTTTTTTGAAAGTCTCAGACTTGTCATGTTCCGGATTCCCTGTAGGGATGGCAAGAGAATTCTTAACACGTCTGAGTTCTTTTTGGAAAAAGGATTCGTATCCATATGCTACAAACTGGCAGAAGAATCGTCCATCTAAACTCTCTGTTAATTTGGCTCTGGTTACATGTGCATCATTATACTGTTTATCAAGGCGAAATCCTTCCTCTGTCTTTTCGCGAAGGCGATATTCCCTTAATGCACTGAAAGGATCCATTTTTTCATTTGAAACAAGTACAAAATACCCATAGAGCCTTGTTTCTTTCATAATAGCTCTGTTATTTAAAGTTATGGACTGTCCGTCTCGAATTTTTTTGATGATCAAATACCGCTCTGATATTCGACGTTCGGCTTTGGTCAGCAGAGAAGCGTCTACACCATCTGTAAGCTGTTTCTTTACATTTTGTACTTCTTTCATGAAAGCAGTTGTATCCAGCCTTTTCTTGTTTGTGTCCAATACAAAATGAAGATACAGGCGATGTTCTTCAACGAGAATTTCACCTTTCTGCACGTTACCACGTGTGCGCTTCCTCGTATACGTAAACTGATGGCTGATCTGTTTTGTAATACAATATCTTGTTGGATCTTCCGGGCAGGCATTAGACGGGAGTTCGATCTCTTCGAAAACAGACTCCAGTTCCGGAAGGATCCATTTACCATCAAGCTGACCCCGCATGAGAAATTTAGTATGGGTATGTATGAACTCAAGGATATTTTCTTCCGAAAAAAAGCCTCCGTCTAATACCAGCAAGGGCTTATCCATACCAAGGACGGACAGCTGCTTTAGCGTATTAAGCACAGAGATGACATCTGGTATATTACCCGGTTGGCGGGAAAAGGCGATGGGTTGATGATCATTCAGGCTGAAAAGAGTAAGCAGTTTAACAGTGGCCAGCCCATTTCCATCCTTATTGTATCCAAAGCGAACATCATTCAGTAATTCGGAATACGAAGAAATGGTAGTGCTGTCTACAGCTACAGATGCTCTGGAAGAAGTGTGTGATACCCGATAACGGAAATACTTTTGCGACACCTGAACATCCTGCCCCAGCTGTTTCATAAGAGCATAACAGGTATCTTCTGACATTCCCTCCTGATAAGGAATAGTATGGCTTATCTGCCATTCTTCGATCCTGCGGATTGTTTTATCAGGATTAGCCATCCAGAATCTTGCAATGGAGATTACTTTTTGTGCTGTTCCCTTATCAGCGGAACTTAACACATCATCATCAATGCCTGATTCTCTGCCAATCCATTCAAGTATGTCCGTGACCCCAACTGTTTTACGTGATGCCGTAAGAACAGTGTTTGCGGATGATCTGCGCGGACGAGTAGAGATAATACTTCCATCGGCTGATTTTTTTCCAAGCAGCTTACTGGAAACATGCTCATTGTACCTTTTTACAGGGTTATATAGTGTAGTCACCTCATAAACGTATATGTCGCCATTTGCCTGACGGCGCTCAACTCGTTTTGTTTTCGGCTCACCGGACGCTTTTCTTGGCATAAGGCATGTCTCCTTTTATTTAGTGTCTATATTATACCATAAACACTAAATATAATCAATTCCTTTTTCTAAGAAAAACGCCCATTTTCAAGGCTTTTGAGACTTTTGCCTCTTGATTTTGGTGATTATTGAGTGGCTATTTTATGGATTTCAGGTTATCAGCGGAACTTAACACATCATCATCAATGCCTGATTCTCTGCCAATCCATTCAAGTATGTCCGTGACCCCAAC
>ONPC01000028.1 GCA_900319565.1 uncultured Eubacteriales bacterium
GACATACAGCGGAAAGTCTGAGCCACATGTCGTAAATCCAAAGCGAGTAAGGAGCAAAACACGACATGGGGCGGAAAAGCCGAGGTCATATGTCGTAAATCCAAAGCAAGTAAGAGATGAAACACGACATACAGCGGAAAGTCTGAGCCACATGTCGTAAATCCAAAGCAAGTAAGAGATGAAACACGACATATGGCAGGTAAATCATACTATATGTTGCATAGAGATATCAGAAATAGGAGGAATCGATGTGTTGAAGGAAATAAAAAAGGAGATATTAATGCTAGAATTACTCGAAAAACGTATCCAAAAAGAAAAGAGGATCATTGATGATCGATTGGTTACAAGCGCGCTTGCTTGCAAGGAAAACCATGGTTACTTCGAGTATTATGTTGATGGGAAATATGTCAGTAAAAGGAAGAAGGGTGAATTGCTTCGTTCTCTTGCAAGATCGGAATATTGGAACAAATTGGCTCCGGTTTTGAGAAATGAGTTGCGAGTATTGAAAAGGGCGCTTCACACAAAGGAGAATATGTCGGATGTATATCGTCATATGTATAAAGGTAAACGTCTGTTATTTGTACCAGATTACGCACCGATCGAGTTGAAGACTAGGGAGTTTGAAATGGAACAATATGAGGGGCTAGGTTTTCGGGAAGATGATTCGGCATTTATTCTTACCAATAAGGGGGAGCGTGTGAGATCAAAATCAGAGAAGATTATCGGAGATGAGCTTGCCAGACTGGGGATTCCATATAAGTATGAGAAACCTTTAAAGCTAAATATCGAAGGAACTATAAAAGAGATTTATCCGGACTTTACAGTCATGAATATTACTACAGGCGAAATAAAGTATTTGGAACATCTCGGGATGATGGATAATCCGCAATATTATAAGAATACTCTTTCCAAGTTGGATATATATGAAAGAAATGGATTATTGATTGGGCGCGATGTTATATTGCTGCATGAAAGCTATTATCATCCGCTGAACACTAAAGTGGTAACAGAGTATATCAAGGAGTTTTTGACTTGATCCATGTCCCCGGAGAAAGAAGGTGCTTTGTTAGACGCCGTGGCCAGAGTGAAAGGATGCCTACGACTTGCACGGCGTCGTCGGGGCGAAATGTCGTAAAATCAAGAAAGAGGGTTGAGACAATACGACATATACGGCGTCGTCGGGGTGTAATGTCGTAAAATCAAGAAAGAGGGTTGAGACAATACGCGACATACGCGACACCATTGGGGCGAAATGTCGTAAAATCAAGAAAGAGGGTTGAGACAATACGACATATACGGCATCGTCGGGGTGTAATGTCGTAAAATCAAGAAAGAGGGTTGAGACAATACGACATACGCGACACCATTGGGGTGTAATGTCGTAAAATCAAGAATGAGGGTTGAGACAATACGACATACGCGGCACCATTGGGGCGAAATATCGTAAAACCGAGAGAAGAGCAAATGCATTTGCGCTTGCCATCGGACATGCGTTGCTATATAATGATAACAAGTGATTTTCGGACGATCTAGAGGCCTGATCCTGGTGCAGAAGGTGGGATGAGGTGCCGAAAAATCAGCTATTAAGCTATCCGTGGCATTGGTGTGCGGGTAATGATCCGGAGGCGATACTTGTAACGGAAAAAGGTTTCGTCAGGCCGATTTCGATAAGGAGTAAATATGAGAGATTTTCAACTTTCGGGCGCGGGAAAAGGCGCCGTGATCTATTATGAAGAGGGAACGAAGGACAGCGCGGGCTTGAAGAGGATCGCGAAGGTGGTCGCGGGCGATGTGTTTGTGATCTCGCGCGGGAAGCTCGGTGTTCGCGGAATTCGGAAAAACAGGCAGAGCTTGATCGCAGAGATGCTGTACATGGCGCCGAAGGACACGGACCTGGTGTGCGTGTGTACGGCGGATCAGGATCTGTATAAAGAGTGGGAGGCAGCCGGAGTGGGTTTCGGTTTCGCACCGAAGGGGCAGCCCCTGGGACGCGAGCGCTTCTCTATGCAGGTCGTGACCATAAAGAAGACAGAGAGTGGAGTTGAGGTTGTCTCCTCGTCACGCGCAGAAGTTGAAGCTTTTACGGCCAGCGCAAGCTCGGCATCCGAAGCCGGTGTGAGTTTCTCTGCAGTAGGCACAAATTCTGTATCCACGGCCGGCGCAAGCTCGGCATCTGTAGCCAGTGCCGACACCATCTCCGTCCTGCTGATCGGAGGCACGGATCGCCTGGGTGCGATTTATGGTCTGCTTGAGATCTCGAAGATCTGCGGCATGCCGACGTGGTGTTACTGGGGCGATGCTCTTCCGAAGCGGCAGGAGAAATTGCATTTGCCGGCGGAGACACTGACGAAGGTGTCGAAGGAGCCGTCGGTGCGCCTGCGCGGATTTTTCATGAATGACGAGTGGCCGTCGCTCGGAAACTGGGTTTCCAACACGTTCGGCGACTTTAATGTAGATTTTTATGAGCAGGTGTTCGTGCTCCTGCTTCGTATGCACGGCAACTTCCTGTGGCCGGCCATGTGGTCGGCGTCCTTCCCCTGCGACGGCGCGGGCGGGAATACGCAGGAGACCGACCCGCTGGCGAACGCCATTCTGGCGGATGAGCTGGGCATCACCATGAGCACGTCACACCACGAGCCCCTCATGCGCGCGAGCGAGGAGTGGGACCATGTGAAGTCCGGGGACAATGCGGTCGGCTACGGCCATGACTGGAACTATCGCTCGAACGCACGCGGCCTGCATGAATATTGGGACGACTCCGTGAAGCGCATGGGCGCATTCCGCAATTTGTATACATTGGGCATGCGCGGCGAGCGCGACTCGAAGATCATGGGCGAGGACGCGACCATGCTGGACAATGTCAATCTTCTGAAGGACACCATCCGCGACCAGAAGGGCATCCTTAAGGCGCATGGCCTTGAGGACGCGCCGAAGGTGCTCGCACTATATAAGGAAGTCGAAGATTATTTCTACGGCGACGAGACGACGCCGGGCCTGGCCGAATGGGAGGAGCTCGACGACGTGATGCTCCTGCTTTCGGACGATAATTTCGCAAACTGCCGCACGCTCCCGACCGCGAAGACGAAGGACCGCCCGGCGGGCTGGGGCCTGTACTACCACTTCGACTACCACGGCGGCCCGATCTCCTACGAGTGGGTGAACAGCACCGCGCTCCAGAAGGTCTGGGATCAGATGACCCTGGCCTACGAGTATGGCATCCGGGATCTGTGGGTGGTCAATGTCGGCGACCTGCGGCCGCAGGAGCTGCCGCTTTCGTACTTCCTGGATCTGGCCTATGATTTTGAGGGCATGGGTTCCTCCGCTCCAAACGGTTGCGAGGATTATATAAGAAAATGGGTGAACGAGCAGTTCGCGGCGCTCTCCCCAGCTGACGACACCCGCGAGAAGATCGCGCAGATCCTTTCCTTATATACGCATATGAACCAGAACCGCCGGCCGGAGGTCGTGTACGAGGATACATTTTCCGTGCACTACTTGCAGGAGGCATCCCGCGAGCTTAAGAAGGCCGAGCAGATCGAGAAGCTCTGTTTCGAGGTTTTTGACAAATTGGATGAGAGAATGGCGTCGGCGTTCTACGGCCTGGCGGCCTTCCCGGCGCTGGCGTCCGCGAACATCCGCAAGATGATGATCTACGCGGGTTACTACAATTTGTATGCATCGACCGGGGACGGTCTGGCCAATGTCTGCCACGCCCTCGTGACCGAGTGTGTGGCCCGCGATAAAGAACTGTGCCGCTGCTACAACGAGGAGATGGCCGGCGGCCGGTGGAACGGCATGATGCTGAGCAACCATGTCGGCTTCCACCGTTGGAACGACGAGGGCTGGTCCTATCCGCAGACGGCGGTGATTGCCGAGAAGGACGGCCTGTTCATCTGGAGCGAGGACGATGGTTCCTCCTGCTTCGCAGGCTTTGACGCCGAACCGTGCGTGCTGACGCTGCCGACCCTGATGGAGGGTCGCGGCGAGGAGCTGCTGCTGACGGTGTCCGCTTCCGGCACTTACGATCCCGACGCGGAGAGTGTGGAGATCGGTCTGACGCAGATCCCCGAGTGGCTGAACGTTGTGGTCGCTCCGAAGTTCGAGAAGGAGCTGGAGAGTCCTGCGCTGGATGACGAACTTCTGGACATGATGGCGGATTTCCGCGCGTGCCCGACGGCCTACGAGGTGCGCATTTCCCTGTCCGAACGCACGGACCTGCTGCCGCAGGAGAGCGTGTCGGACGGCTTCAAGATCACGCTGGGTACGGCTTGCGTCTATGTCGAGACAAAGTACGAGACCGTGGCGGACGAAGTGGTCGGTGAGGACCTGACGAAGGTCGAGAACAACGGATATCTGGCGCTCGAGGCGAACCAGGCTCGCCTGACGCCGGGCGCGAATGGCCGCGAGTTCCTGTTGCTGACCGAGTACGGCAAGACGGCGGACACCCTACGCATGGAGCCGGTGTTCGGCAACGCGGACGCCGCAGCAGATGCGCCGAAGGCGGAATTCACCTTCCGCATCGTGCATGAGGGAACTTACACGGTCGCATTGCATTTCGGGCCGAGCAACCCGGTCGAAAAAGGCTGCGGCCAATGCTTCGGCCTGCTGCTGGACGGCGAGGCGATGCCGGGACGAAACGGCGAAGCGGTGCGGGATTCATTGCCCGCAGGGTTCATCGCCGGCGATTACAATAGTTTCGAATGGTGCCGGGGCGTGTTGGACAACATCCGTGTGGTGACGTACACGGCGAAGCTGTCCGCGGGAAAGCACATCCTGACGTATGTCGGCGCCGACGCCGGCGTGCTGTTGCAGCGCGTTGTGCTGCTGCGCGATCCGGAGTGAAACGAAAGCCGGGTGTAA
The DNA here is from genome assembly GCA_900319565.1 of uncultured Eubacteriales bacterium. Taxonomy (GTDB): domain Bacteria; phylum Bacillota; class Clostridia; order Lachnospirales; family Lachnospiraceae; genus UBA1201. Next base: position 4,861 of record ONPC01000028.1, read on the forward strand.
CACGACTTAGAGAAACATAATTCGGAACCGGAGCCCCCGGGTTTTGGCAAAACCCCACCCGGAATGAAGTTTCAGGAAGAATAGGTGTAGAAAAAGCCCGGGATCGGAAGGCATCTCGCCGCATAAAAACAACAAAATGAAGGAGGGGCAGTTTAACTGCCGCGAAACATGATAGTAGCTGATCAATGGAAGGAATATACCGTGCTCGATACGTCGGGCGGGGAGAAACTGGAGCGTTGGGGAGCCTACGTGCTGGTGCGCCCGGATCCTCAGGTCATCTGGAATACGAAGAAGACGAACCCGGGATGGAAGAAGCCGAACGCGCACTACCATCGGAGCGACCGGGGCGGCGGCGAGTGGGAGTTTTTCGATCTGCCGCAGCAGTGGAGCATCCGTTATGACCCGCTGGATCTGACGTTCCTGCTGAAACCGTTCAGTTTCAAGCACACCGGGCTGTTTCCGGAGCAGGCGGCGAACTGGTCCTGGTTTTCGAAGATCATCCGCGACGCGAAGGAGCGGGAGCCGGGGCGCACGATCAAGGTGCTGAACCTGTTTGCCTACACCGGCGGCGCGACATTGGCCGCGGCCCGCGCGGGCGCAGCGGTCACACATGTGGATGCATCGAAGGGCATGACGCAGTGGGCTAAGGAAAACGCGGCGGCCTCCGGGCTGTCGGGCGCGCCGATCCGCTGGCTGGTCGATGACTGCCAGAAGTTTGTCGAGCGCGAGATCCGCCGGGGAAACCATTACGACGCCATTATCATGGATCCGCCGTCTTATGGGCGCGGACCGGGCGGCGAAGTCTGGAAGATCGAGGATGCGGTGCACGGACTGGTCGCAACCTGCAAACAGCTTCTGAGCGATAAACCGCTGTTCTTCCTTATAAACTCGTACACGACAGGCCTGCAGCCTGCGGTGCTGACCTATATGCTGCAGCTGGAGATCGCATCTGCGTTCGGCGGAACCGTATGCTCGGATGAGATCGGCCTGCCCGTAAAGGAAGGTCCGGTGCCGAACCTGGTGCTCCCGTGCGGAGCTTCCGGCCGCTGGATGGCTTGAAAACACGAAAAATGTTGAAAAACCCTTGATTTCACATGGGGAAAGCTTGCGCGAGAGCCCGAGTTTTCCCCAAAATGATGAAAATCAGAAAAAAATTTAAAAAAACGCTTGCAATTTCAGCAGGGATGCGGTAATATATTCCTTGCTGTGACATTGATAGCGTTGAAGTGTGAGGTTGCTGCCCACCGTGGCAGGTTTTCCGCGGAGCGAATGTCAAGTTAGGAAACTGGCGACAAGTCACTGTACCAAATCATCCGCTTCGGGCGGAAATGACGTGCGGACGGGGCAGCAAGCCTCATATTTTTATGAGTCATGTTGCGACACGCACGGGCAAGTGTACAGTCACCACTTGTCGTACTGTTAAAAGTACGAATAGGAGGCGACTTTTTTTATGGCAAGTCAAGTAATGAGAATCACGTTGAAGGCATACGAGCACCAGCTGGTGGATCAGTCTGCCGCAAAGATCATCGACACCGCAAAGAAGAGCGGTGCACAGGTTAGCGGACCTGTTCCTCTTCCTACTAAGAAGGAAGTTGTAACGATCCTGAGAGCCGTACACAAGTACAAGGACTCCAGAGAGCAGTTCGAGCAGAGAACGCACAAGAGATTGATCGATATCATCGCGCCGAATCAGAAGACCGTGGATGCACTGTCCCGTCTTGAGATGCCGGCCGGTGTTTACATCGATATCAAGATGAAGACAAAGTAATTTGACTCTCATCTCCCGAGACCGTACGGTCTCAACAAACAAGTTTATCCGGAACATGATATAGAAGCGTTTTCAAACCCACTTATATCTGACTGTTCTAGGATGATTGCCGCGAAAGCGGTAATCCGCTGTAGATAAAACAGGAGGTAAAACACATGAAGAAAGCGATTTTAGCTACAAAAGTCGGAATGACGCAGGTCTTCGACGCAGAAGCAGGCGTTCTCATTCCGGTAACGGTTCTTCAGGCTGGCCCTTGCGTAGTTACGCAGGTTAAGACAGTCGATAAGGACGGTTACGCAGCAGTTCAGGTCGGATTTGTTGACAAGAGAGAAAAGCTCGTCAATAAGCCGCTCAAGGGTCACTTTGATAAGGCAGGAGTATCCTATAAGAGATACATCCGCGAGCTCAAGCTCGACAACGCTGCCGACTATTCCGTTAAGGATGAGATCAAGGCTGACATGTTCGCAGAGGGCGACAAGATCGACGCTACTGCGATCTCAAAGGGTAAAGGATACCAGGGTGCCATCAAGCGCCACGGCCAGTCCAGAGGACCTATGGGCCACGGTTCCAAATATCACCGTCATGCAGGTTCCAACGGTCCCGCTACTACGCCCGGTAGAGTATTCAAGGGTAAGAAGATGGCCGGCCACATGGGCAGCAAGAAGGTGACCATTCAGAATCTCGTCGTAGTTCGCGTAGATGCTGACAAGAACCTGCTTCTGGTTAAGGGTGCAGTACCCGGCGCCAAGAACGCGCTTGTAACACTGAAGAACACCGTAAAGACGGACAAATAGTTATATTTGTTGAAAGGAGGCTAACAGATGGCTAAGGTATCTGTTTACAATATGGAAGGCGCTCAGGTAGGCGAGATCGAATTAAACGATTCCGTTTTCGGCGTCGAAGTAAACGAGCATTTGGTAAAGATGGCTGTTACAAACCAGCTGGCCAATATGCGTCAGGGCACACAGAAGGCTAAGACCCGTTCGGAAGTTTCCGGCGGCGGAAAGAAGCCTTGGAGACAGAAGGGAACCGGTCACGCTCGTCAGGGTTCCATCCGCGCACCTCAGTGGAAGGGCGGCGGCATGGTATTCGCACCCGTACCGAGAGATTATTCCTTCAAGTTGAATAAGAAAGAGAAGAGAGCAGCTCTTAAGTCTGCACTCTCTTCTAAGGTTGCAGATCAGAAGTTCATCGTTCTGGATCAGCTCGTTCTGGACGAGATCAAGACGAAGAAGTTCGCACAGATCATGGCTAACCTGAAGCTGGATAAGGCTCTGGTCGTTCTTGCTGACAACGATGCAAACGTTGTTAAGTCCGCAAGCAACATCCCGACCGTTAAGACAGCTCTTACAAACACCATCAACGTGTTTGATATCCTTAAGTATGACACCGTTGTTGCCACAAAGGCTGCAGTTGAGAAGATCGAGGAGGTATATGCGTAATGGCTGACATTAAATATTATGACGTGATCCTCAAGCCTGTTGTAACCGAGAAGAGCATGAACGCCATGGCCGAGAAGAAGTACACCTTCCTCGTTCATCCGGATGCAAACAAGGTAATGATCGCCGAGGCTGTTGAGAAGATGTTCCCCGGCACAAAGGTTGCAAGCGTGAATACCATGAACCTGGACGGTAAGACCCGTCGTCGTACATCCGCTCGCGGTCAGGTCTTCGGAAAGACCGCTAAGATGAAGAAGGCGATCGTTAAGCTTACGGCTGACAGCGCTGAGATCGAGGTATTCCAGGGTCTGTAATACATTGTCCAAAAGGACATAAGACCCAACGTATTCGCAATAAAGCGAGATAATAAATGAACCCGGACATAGAGGGCCGGGGGTTTTGAAAGGAGTAACAACCATGGGAATTAAGAAATATAGCCCATATACACCTTCCAGACGTAACATGACAGGTTCCGATTTCGCGGAGATCACAAAGACCGTTCCGGAGAAATCCCTGCTGGTATCTCTTAAGAAGAACGCAGGCCGTAACGATCAGGGTAAGATCACTGTCAGACATCGTGGTGGTGGCAATAGAAGAAAGTACAGAATCATCGATTTCAAGAGAAATAAAGATGGTATCCCCGCAAAGGTAGTTGCGATCGAGTACGATCCGAACCGTACAGCTAACATCGCCCTGATCTGCTACGCAGACGGCGCTAAGGCTTACATCCTGGCTCCTCAGGGCCTGGAAGTCGGCATGACCGTTAACAGCGGTGCTCAGGCCGAAGCCAGAATTGGTAACGCTCTTCCTTTGAGCGAGATCCCGGTAGGTACCAACGTACACAACATCGAGCTTTATCCCGGTGCAGGCGCTCAGCTGGTTCGTTCCGCAGGCGTTTCCGCACAGCTCATGGCAAAGGAAGGTAAGTACGCTACACTGCGTCTGCCGTCCGGCGAGATGAGAATGGTTTCCGGCCTTTGCAAGGCTACGATCGGTACTGTAGGTAATGCAGACCACAGCCTCATCAATATCGGTAAGGCAGGTCGTAAGAGACATATGGGTATCCGTCCTACCGTTCGCGGTTCTGTTATGAACCCTAACGATCACCCGCACGGCGGTGGTGAAGGTAAGTGTGGTATCGGTCGTCCCGGTCCCAGCACTCCTTGGGGCAAGCCTGCTCTTGGTCTTAAGACCAGAAAGAAGAACAAGCAGTCCAACAAGCTGATCGTTAGAAGACGCGACGGCAAGGCACTCAAGTAATTCGAGATAGGAGGATAAAAATCATATGGCTCGTTCACTGAAAAAAGGACCGTTTGCGGATGCACACCTTTTGAAGAAGGTTGATGCTATGAACGCTGCCGGTGACAAGTCTGTTATCAAGACATGGTCCCGCCGTTCTACCATTTTCCCTCAGATGGTTGGTCATACAATTGCAGTTCATGATGGTAGAAAGCATATTCCGGTATATGTTACCGAGGATATGGTTGGTCACAAGTTGGGAGAATTCGTTGCTACCAGAACCTACAGAGGTCACGGCAAGGACGAAAAGAAATCACGTAAGTAATTGAAAGGAGGTTACTTCCAATGGCGAAAGGACATAGATCCAAAATCAAAAGAGAGAGAAACGCACAGAAGGATAACAGACCTTCAGCTAAATTATCTTACGCCAGAGTATCCGCACAGAAGGCTTGCTTCGTGCTGGATGCCATCAGAGGCAAAGATGTAAAGTCAGCGATCGGTATCCTGACTTACAACCCCAGATATGCTTCTTCTCTTATTTTAAAGTTATTAAATTCTGCAATTGCCAATGCAGAGAACAACAACGGCATGAATGCAGATAACCTGTTTATAGAGGAGTGCTTTGCTAACCAGGGCCCGACTATGAAGAGAATGCATCCCAGAGCACAGGGCAGAGCTTACGGCATCTTAAAGAGAGTAAGCCACATCACCATCGTGCTCAATGAAAGATAGGAGGAGAATATGGGACAGAAAGTTAATCCTCACGGCCTGAGAGTCGGAATCATCAAGGATTGGGAATCCAAGTGGTACGCTGACGCAAACTTCGCAGACTGCCTGGTTGAAGACTACAACATTCGTAAGTGCCTGAAGAAGAAACTGTTCGGCGCAGGTATTTCCAAGATCGAGATCGAGAGATCCACAGACCGCGTTAAAGTTGTTATCTACACCGCAAAGCCCGGTATCGTTATCGGTAAGGGCGGCGCTGATATTGAGAAGCTTAAGAACGAAGTACAGAAGCTGACAAAGAATAAGCTCTTTGTTGACATCAAGGAAGTTAAGAGACCCGACCGCGAGGCTCAGCTCGTAGCAGAGAACATCGCAGCTCAGCTCGAGAACCGTATCTCTTTCCGTCGTGCTATGAAGTCCAGCATGAGCCGTGCAATGAAGTCCGGTATCCTTGGTATCAAGACCGCATGCTCCGGCCGTCTGGGCGGCGCAGATATTGCTCGTACAGAATTCTACAGCGAGGGTACCATCCCGCTTCAGACACTTCGTGCCGATATCGATTACGGTTTCGCTGAGGCAGACACCACCTACGGTAAGGTAGGCGTTAAAGTCTGGATCTACAAGGGCGAAGTCCTTCCGGTAAAGGCTGCTAAGGAAGGAGGAGCAAAATAATATGTTAATGCCTAAGAGAGTTAAGCACCGTAAGCAGTTCCGTGGAACCATGGCTGGTAAGGCGCTTAGAGGAAATAAGATCAGTAATGGTGAGTATGGTTTGGTTTCTCTGGATCCCTGCTGGATCAAGTCCAACCAGATCGAGGCAGCCCGTGTTGCTATGACACGTTACATCAAGCGTGGTGGTAAGGTTTGGATCAAGATCTTCCCCGACAAGCCTGTAACGGCAAAGCCCGCCGAGACTCGAATGGGTTCCGGTAAAGGCGCGCTGGAGTACTGGGTAGCTGTAGTTAAGCCCGGCC
>ONPC01000152.1 GCA_900319565.1 uncultured Eubacteriales bacterium
GGGAGAGAAAAATATGAAAAAACGCCGCGACCCGAGGTGGGACACGGCGTTTAATATATTTGATCGGCTTATTTATAAAAGTTCTCCATGAATTTTTGGCCTTCCGGCGTTTGCAGGTAGCTCATGGCCAGAACCAACGCGATGAGCATCAACACTGCAGCGCAGATCCCGAGGATCAGGCCGTATACAGAGCGCTGAGGCATCTTACCGTGGTTTCGTGACTGGAGTGCCATGACGATGGCAGCAACGGCAGCCGCAATGGAAACAAACGGAATGAAGATGGTAAAAATCGCGATCAGGCCGAAGGTGAAACTCTGGCGGGATCGGCGATCATTGTCCCAGGTGAAAGAAGGATGGTCCTTCATGGCGTTGGTGTAGCCGGTGTAATAACCATCGTTGAAGCCGGCCTTATAAGGATCGGAACGGGCGTCCTCTTCGCTATAGGGCATGGAGGGCGACTGCATCGCCGGCGATTGCGGCCGGGGATAGTATTGAGGGATCTCAGGGGCATGGTTTACCTCAGGAGCGGCGGCGCTTTCCTCGCGCTTCTCCTGGGACCTGTTCTTCTCTGGATCCGGAAGATCGAAAAAATCGTCATCCATGGAAAACACCTCCGGTCTCATGTTTGTTTGGTTCTCAAGGCCTCAAAATCGAATGCGAGCATTCGATTTGTGGGCTTTTCGAACCTTGGATTGGTTATGATCCTACGGATCGCTCCGTTGCTTCGCAACTCCCGCGCTCCTACAAACATTCGACTTCCGCTCATTTTCCTTCGGAAAATGGCTCCGGTCTCATGTTTGTTCGGGACTCAAGGTCCGCTTTGGGTATGCAAGCACACCCAAGCGGGACTTTTCGTCCCTTGGATCATAACAAAAATGCGCGTCCCGTGTTGTGAAGGATAAATAGGCGTTACCTTAGTAGTTAACTCGGCCCAAGCTTCCTCACGGCACATAACAGAAACCACTTAGTGCTGCTCCATCTCTGACCTGACACGGTTCATGGGCTGCTATTGCGTGAGACTCAAACGTCAACGTCACTTGCTAAGGGCTGCCCTACCTGGCCAACCCGAAACGGGACATCACCCTTGCTATAGCGGATTGCAAGTACAGGGCACCGCTAACTCCCCGGCTGCGCCCTTATACTATACACGTTTTTCTTTCATTCGTCAAGCGGAAAATGATTTCCGGTCCGCAACCGTCGTTTTTGCATTGGAGCGATCGGCGGGTATTGATTTGTGGTTCGGAAAATGTTAGAATGAAACCAGTTTTGAATGTGTGATCATCGAAGCGGATCCGTATGCAGTGGATGGGGTGTGAAAAGCACGCTCCGACCGCCGGTTTCCCCATCGGGAAGCGGCGACCGGGAGTGCCTGGAGAAAAAACCGAAAGGAGACGAAGGCCGTGATGAACGAGACCGATGAAGATTTATACGATCGATATTTAGCATCCAACGACGAGTCTGCTTTTCGGATACTGGTCGAAAGGCATAAGGCAAGTCTGCTGTTGTTTATCAACGGCTATGTTCATAATTTGGACGACGCAGAGGAACTGATGGTGGACACCTTTGCGGAAACGGCGGCCGGCCCGACGCTTTTCTCCGGCCGCAGCTCCTTTAAGACCTGGCTGTTCTCTATCGGGAAGAACCTGGCGCTGATGCATCTGCGGAAAAACAAGCGCCACAGGACGGCGGAGGAAGAGATCTCCGAGACCGTGAGTGATCCTGCGGACACGCCGGAGCTGAAGGTCATTGAGGATGAAAAGAAACGGCAGGTTTATCTGGCGCTGCAGCAGATTCACAGCGACTACAGGCAGATCCTGATCTTGCTGTATTTTGAGGAAATGTCCCATGAAGAAGCCGGAAAGGTCATGGGAAAAAACCGGCGCCAGACGTACCATCTGGCGGAGCGCGGGCGTGCTGCGCTGAAAGAGACTTTAGAAAGGATGGGCTTTTCGTATGCGTGATACCGATGAATTGATGCGTGATATCATGGACCGTAAAAAAACCGTAAGCAAACGACGTTCGGCGAAAAAACTGCAGGTCGTTTATGCGGTGTGCGCATGTGCCTGTCTGGCCCTCCTGATCCTGACCGCAGCGTTTCTGCCGCAGATCAATGAAACCGCCTCTACTTCCATGGAGCAGCATTACGGCAGCCTGATCCTTCGGACCCCCTATATGGGGTACGTGGTCATTGGCTTTCTGGCGTTTGCCTGCGGTGTTTTTGTGACTCTGCTGGCATGCCATTACCGGATGGCAAATCAGGATCGGAAGGAGCACTGATTCGGCATGAATATCGGGGTATTTCTTCTGCTGATCATAGCCGTTCTCTGGTTTGAGATCGGGTATTTTATCTGGCAGTTTCGAAAGGGCGTCCGTTCCAAACGGATGATCCTGTTCTCGTTCGCGATGGTCTGCGCCCTGCTGACCTTCAGTTACTGGTTCATTTTTGATCTGATGTATGAAGACAAGGCGCTTCCTTTCGCGGCCAATGAGCTGGGAGAGTGGGCGCTGTTTTTGCTTCTCGGGGCGACACTGATCACCGACGTAGCGAAGAAGCGGATCTCACTGCTTTGGGAAATGGCGTTTGTGCTTCTGTTTGTCGCGGCCAATACCGCACTGTGGATCTACTGGAACGGCGAGTGGATCCAGGATGTGCTGACCGGCCTTTCCATAAGTTATTTACTGTACGGGCTGGTACGGCAGATGAAGTACAGCGGCAAGTTTTCCCGAAAACAGTGGAGTTTTATCGCTGCAGGCGCGGCAGCTGCGGTAGGCTTTCAGGCGTGCAGCGTGCTGGCCGACGGGACATTTGGCCGGAGCGCGGAGCTCTTCGGCTATATCTATCTGGTGCTGGGATCGGTGCTTCTCTTTGTACTGACCGGCTGCATGCTGCGAAAGAAAAGTGAGACCGAACGCAGCATTTGTCTGGCATATATATCCTTCGCCTGGTGTACATTTTCCCTGTACATGACGGACGGAAACTGGTATTTTATTGAACTCGGAGGCTCTTATATAGCGATCTTCCTGATGTTTCTGGCCATGTGGAAGGAGGCGCGGGCGCAATGACGATCTATGCCGAAAATATTTTGCTCTGCATCGCGATGCCGCTGGCAGTATGCCTGTTGTTTACACGTGGAGAGTCCCGACGCTTTGTGGCCGGCTTCCTGTTAGGTATGGGAATGAGCCTGCTGTCCGCTTATCTCAGCGGATTTATCAGCATCGTCACGGGAACGGAAGAAAAAGACACGGCAGTATTCCTCTCGCCGGTGGTGGAGGAGATCCTGAAACTCTGTCCGCTGTTGCTGTTTTACTTCCTGCTGGGAGCCAGGAACCGCTCACTGACGAACATCGCGATCGCTGTCGGAGCAGGCTTTGCAACGTTTGAGAACAGCTGTTACCTGCTTACGATCGGCGCGGAGAATCTGGCATTCATACTGATCCGGGGACTCGCGGTCGGCGTCATGCACGTGGAGAGTATTCTGGCCCTGGCGGTATGGCTCCTGATCGCACGAAAACTTCGGGTATTGTCCTTTTCGACCATGCTGGGAGGTACCGCACTGGCCGTGACGTTCCATGCGATCTATAACCTGCTGGTATCCAAACCGGGAGTGACCTCCGTCATCGGATATCTGGTTCCTCCGGTTTCGGCTGTGCTCATGTACCTGCTGTACCGGCTGGTCTATGTACCGTTCACGAGAGAACGTGGAGGGTTGTTAAGTGATAATGATCCCGACTGACACTGTCGGATAAAGGATCGATCATCTGGGCCGGGCATTAAGCGCCCGGAGGCAACCCGAAAGATAGGAGGAGTATTATGAAAAATCAGAAAGGAGTAACTGCATTTGTTTTGTCATCCACGATGGTTCTCGCAGCACTTACCGGGTGTGCCGGAGCCAAAGATAAGGATGTGACTACAACGGCGGCGGAAATCGGTACGACCGCCGAACAGACTACGGCGGCCTCTACGGAAGCGAGTATTACGCGGCTGCGATCCATGCTTCCGGCGCGGATTCCGTTACAAAGGATGAGAACGGTTACTTCGTGAACGAGATGAACTCGGAGGAGTTCCGGTCTGCGCTTACGTGGGCGGATGAAATGCGTCAGTATTCCAAGCCGCAGTCGGAGGGTACCATAGCGACCGATCCGGTCGCCGACTTCAACCGGGGTGAGGCAGCTCTGCTCGTAGCTTTGGAGAATGTCAAATCCGAACTGACGGCAGATAACTGGGGCATCGTTATGTTTCCCTGCCCGGATGGGAAGGAACTGATCGCAACGGATATGGCATCTGTTTATATCATTCCGTCTAGTTTCAGCAATGATGAAGCAAATTCTATTGCACGCGTCTTCGACATGATCACGGAGCAGGTTCCGGGATATTGTGATCCGGAGGACGTTTGGCGTGAAGCTTACTATGAGTTCGTAAAGGATGGCAGGTCGGCCGATGAGACACTTCAGTGGATGAGATACGGGAAAAATGTCAAGCCCTGCGAAGAGTTTTATGTCATGGATCTCTATGATACCAACATAGTGGAACGTTTTCTTCAGCCACTCGTTGCGAGAAAGATCACCCTGGCGGAAGGTATTCAGGCGAATATGGAAAGATGGAATGAAGTCATAGAGAACCAGAATAATGCAATGAATGTATTAAAAGCGAAATGATTGCAAAACAGGAGAAATATTATGAAAAACGAAACGAATACGGGGCTCCGCCGTTAGAGGACACCGACGTGA
>ONPC01000153.1 GCA_900319565.1 uncultured Eubacteriales bacterium
CTCGCGGAAGATCAGGTTGTAGTGGCTCTGGACGGAGATGAACTTAGCGAAGCCTTCCCGCTCCGCGAGCGCATTGGCCTTCGCGATCTGCCATGCGAAACAGTTGGATATGCCGATATACCTGGCTTTTCCGGCCTTCACGATGCGGTGTAAGCCTTCCATGATATCGTAGATGGGCGTCTGCCAGTCCCACATATGATAGATATACAGGTCGACATGGTCCATCCCGAGGTTTTGAAGGCTCGTGTTGATCATGTTTTCTATATGCTGACGGCCGCTGATGCCGTTTTCGATCTCTTCCTGAGTTCTCGGAAGGAACTTGGTCGCTACAACGACCTCGTCGCGCTTAGCAAAATCGCGCAATGCGCGGCCCACATACTGCTCACTGGTACCGCTCTGATAGGCAATGGCGGTATCGTAGAAATTGACCCCCAGATCCAGTCCGCGGCGAATGATCTCCCGCGAGTGTTCCTCATCGATGGTCCAGCTGTGCTGCCCCCTTCCCGGATCCCCGAAGCCCATGCAGCCCATGCAGATCCGTGACACATTTAAATCTGAGTTCCCTAATTTCGTATACTTCATAACTTCGATCCTTTCTCCGGACGTCCGCCCGCTCACACACCCAACAGGCGGCTCAAACAACCGTAAGTGAGTTCATATACCGTTTGATACACGTAATCGATCCCTGCTTCCTTCATGGCGACCCTCTGTTTTTCCGTAACCGTCGTATAGGGGTAAATGCCAAACATAAAGGGATAGAATGTATAGATAAAGTTTTGTATATCTGCCGCAGTCATATCCGGGCAATATTTCCTTAGCAGCGCGCTCACCAGCTCCATCGAGCGCCCGTAGGCTCGTTTAAACGCGGTAAGGAGCTCCTGCCGGCTGTTCGCTTCCATGTCATAGATATTCATGGACAGGAGCTTTAAGAGCTGCTCCCTCCCGGCCAGAGACACCGCGATCCTATCCGCCAGCTCTGCTTTCGATAGCGTCTCGTTTTCCTCGAGTATGGCAGTCAGGTTTTCGTTCCAGCGCTCATACTCTCTTTGAAACAGAGCCAGGAAGATCTCCTCCTTCGTCTGAAAGTAGTTATAGATCGTGGGTCTGGAAAATGAAGTGGTATTCCCGATCTCCTTTAATGTGATCTCGCGGAAACTCATCGTCCGGTATAACTGCTCACAGGCGTTGATGATCTCCTCACGTCTCTGTGTGATCAAATCGGCCGTTCCCTTAAACATATGCTCTCCTTTCTGCCTTCCGATGATCGCGGTTGACACCGTGTCAGTAATTGCATTATACAGCACGGTTGACACCGTGTCAACCCTTTTTCAAAAAATATGCGCCCCTGCTAACGCAGGAGCGCATATTTAACACCAAACCACAGCGGATGTGCGGTATGAGCACAGGCTACGATCTCAGAAGCCCAGCCCCGCGATCCAGTCACGCACTGTTTTCCGAACGCTGTCCTGTTTATTCTGGCAGTCACCGCCCCACACTGCGATCCCCTTTAGAACCGTACTTCCATTAACGGCAGAAGAAAGCTTCTTATCGAACCCGGACAGTCCGGAACCCTCATGGGTAGAGAAAGGAACCAGTTTTTTCCCGGAAAGGGCAGCGGCATTTTTCTCAAAGAAGGTATACATGATCATGGGCCAGTCGCCCCACCATACCGGCGCACCGATAAAAACGGTATCATACTGCGATAGATCCGGAACTTCGCCCGCATAAGCAGGTCTGGCCTTTTCGTTCTGCTCTTTCTTCGCCACATCGGTTAATTCATCGTATGTCATCGGATAATGATCATCCGCAGGCAGCACCTCAAAGAGATCCGCCCCGGTCTCCTGTGCGATCATCTCTGCAACGATGGCTGTATTTCCATGGTCGATCACTCCGACATTATACTGTTCACCGGTGCGCGAGAAATAAACGACCAGAATACCTGCAGGCTCTTCTGTTTTCCTCGAAGTTGTTTTGTCGTCTGCTGCAGTCTGACTGCCTGTTCCCTCAGACGGTGCTTCGGAAGAATTGTTTTCTGTGCCGCTCCCTGCCTTACTGCATGCGACGGATGAAAGGATCAGCCCCATGGTCAGCAGCAGGCATACTATACACTTAATTCTCATTCTCATATTAATGTCCTCCGGACCGCATGCTTTATTTAACCTCAAATGCCGGCTTCCAGCCCGCGAACTGTACGAGCTGGGCTTCCGTACGATGGTAGTAGCGAACCCCCTTATCAAGCTTTGCGATCTCGCCCATCTCTTCTTCGGTCAGCGAAAAGTCCAGAATATTCAGGTTATCCTTGATATGATCCACATTTTTACTGCCGGGGATGACCGAGAAGCCCATCTGGGTATGCCAGCGGAGAATGACCTGCGCCGGCGTCTTACCGTACTTTCGGCCCAGTTCTGCGAAAACAGGCTCCTGGATTAGAGATCTGTCGCCATGTCCCAAAGGATACCAGCTCATCAGTTTGATGCCATATCGATCGAGCGTTTTTCGAAGCTCCTTCTGGGTGAAATACGGGTGTGCCTCAACCTGAATAAACTGCGGAGCGATCTCCCATTTGGTCTCCAATTCTTCGATATATTTGCCCTCAAAGTTAGAGATTCCGATGGTCTTCGCCTTTCCTTCTTTGTATGCCTTCTCCAGAAGTCGATATCCTGCCAGCCAGTTACCCGCGGGCTGGTGGATATAAAGCAGATCCACGTAGTCCACGCCCAGACGCTCAAGTGTCTCGTCTACGGCATTTTCCTTCTCATACTCGCTGGGCCAGAGCTTTGTGGACAGGAATATATCCTCTCGATTAACCCCGCTTTCTTTCATTCCGCGTCCGACGGCGCGCTCATTGACATAGGCGTTGGCTGTATCCACGAGGGAATACCCCATCTTCAGAGCTTCCCTGACGCTATTCTGAGCATCCGCAGGGGACAGCATATAGGTTCCGATCCCGATCACCGGGCATTTAACTCCATTGTTCAGTACGATGTATTCCATAGCATTCTCCTTTTTTGATCTTATTCTTCGTATGTTCTGCAGTTTCACCGATCACAGCAACCCATTTGCCGAAAGCCACCTCTGCACGGCCGGTCGGGAATTCGCCGCCTGGCTACCGGTAACCGAAAGTCCGCTCCTTACAACTGCGCCGGGGCAGGTCTTTTTGATATCTCTCTCACTGCCGCCCATGCCGCTGCCTTCGTTGGTGCAAAGGGGCAGGATCGTCTTTCCGTTGAAATCAAAGGCTTCCAGGAAAGTGAATACGGCCATCGGCATGGTTCCCCAGTAGTTCGGGTAAGCCAGGATAATGGTGTCGTATGCATCGATCGACTCCGGCAGCGAGACCAGTTCCGGCCGCGCCTGCGCCCGCAGATCCTTCTTCGCCTCTTCAATGCAGGTCATATAGACCGGCGAGTAAGGCGTCTTCATCTCGATCTTAAAACTGTCCGCACCGGTCAGCTCCTTTATGATGTCGCAAACGATCTCGGTATTCCCGACCTTTACGTAGCGCATCGCGCCTCCAAAATAGTTTTCATCCGCTCTTGAGAAAAATACGGTCAATGTTTTCGCCATAACGGGGGCCTCCTTTTTTCTTTGATCCGGCATATGCCTTTTCTTCTTGCCTTAATTATAGCGTTCATCTATTGCAAAGTCCAATCGAATTATGTTATACTTGATTTAATATTTAAATAGCGGAGGCGGACCATGACGACCAAACAGATCGATTACTGCATAGAACTGGCACATACGCAAAACTTCAGCCGGGCCGCTGAAAACATGTTTGTCAGCCA
>ONPC01000154.1 GCA_900319565.1 uncultured Eubacteriales bacterium
AGAGCAGCTGGAGGACTTCCTGAAGAACGGCGGTTTCACTGCGATCAATGTCACGATCCCGTATAAGAAGGCGGTCCTGCCCTACCTTGACGAGGTTTCGGAGACGGCGAAACGCATCGGCAGCGTCAACTGTGTTGTGCGCCGCGCGGACGGCACACTCTATGGCGATAATTCCGACTACTTCGGCCTGAAGTACTCGATCGAAAAGCATAACATCGACCTTCAGGGTAAGAAGGTCATCCTCCTGGGCGACGGCGGCGCGGCGGCGATGGTCCGCGTGCTTGCGGCCGACCTGGGCGCCGCGAGCGTGGTAACCATTTCCCGCAAAGGCGAGAATAACTACGACAATCTGGAAAAAAACCGCGACGCCGACGTGATCATCAACACGACGCCGGTCGGGATGTTTCCGAACAACGGCGAGAGCGTGGTGGATCCTGCTTATTTCACAAACTGTAAAGTCGTCATCGACCTGATCTTCAATCCGGCGAAAACGAAGCTTCTGCTGCTGGCGGAGCAGGCGGGCATGCTCGCGGTTAATGGACTCGAGATGCTGACGGCGCAGGCCGCGCGGGCGTGCGAGGTGTTCACCGGTGTGACGATCGCGCGCGAGAAGATCGACGAAGTGTATGAGGACATCGCGGCGCGCACGACGAGCATCATCCTCATCGGCATGCCGGGCAGCGGAAAGTCGTCCGTGGCACGGGCCATCGGACAGCTGACGGGCCGCGAGGTGGTCGACAGCGACGAAGAGATCACGAAGCGCACCGGCCGCACGCCGAAGGAGATCATTGTTTCGGACGGCGAGGACGCATTCCGCAAGATCGAGACTGAGGTGCTCGCAGGCCTGACGAAGCAGCCGGGCATCCTGCTGTCCTGTGGCGGCGGCGTGGTGGTCCGCCCGGAAAATGAAGCGCTGCTTAAGCAGAACGGACGCGTGTATTACATCAGGCGTCCGCTGGAACAACTCGAAGTCGCCGGCCGGCCCCTGTCGGAGCAGCTGTCCGTGCAGACCCTGTATAAGCAGCGCCGCGCGCTTTATGAAGCATTTGCCGATGCGACCGTGGAGAACGTCACCACGATCGAGGAAGCGGCGCAGGCCATAGTGGATCTGCATTTTTGAAGTTGACGGACAGATGTATGAGAGTTATCTGTTCGGAACGAAGGGCGGCTCGGAAATATAATAGGAGCGTCGAGTAAAAACATTACTTCCCAAAGGAGACTCTATGAAGATTTTAGTGATCAATGGACCGAATTTGAATATGCTGGGGATCCGCGAGCCGGGCATTTACGGCGCGCAGACCTTTGACGCCCTGCAGGCACAGATCCGCGCCTGGGCGCAGGAACTTTCGCTGGAGGTAGACCTCTATCAGTCGAATGTCGAGGGCTTCATCGTGGACCGCATCCAGGCGGCGTATCAGAAGTACGACGGCATCGTGATCAATCCCGCCGCGTACACGCACACGAGTGTCGCGATCCTGGACGCGCTGAAGGCCGTCGCGATCCCGACCGTCGAGGTGCACCTGTCGGACATTAACCAGAGAGAGAAGTTCCGCCAGTTCTCGTACATTTCGTTGTACGCGAAGGAGACCATTTGCGGGCTCGGTTTCGAGGGATATCATGTGGCACTTCAGCATTTCGCGGAAGGCCGCTTCACGGGGCCGGAGATCGCTTGACATAGAGATACACGCCGCGGCAGGCAGGAGTTTTGACCGGTCGCGGCGTCAAGTGTTTTATATAGCAGATCCGTCACAGCGCGATACACATGGTTTCGCAGGCGTGACCTGCGTTTGCGAATATACTTGATTTGGAGGTGCCCATGGCACAGATTACGGAAGATTACAGCGCTGCCGCCATTTTTTTATCGGCGACCGCACGGGAAATGCAAGGCAGTGAGCCAAACGTAGAATATAAAGAGAAACTCGAGGCATACAGCGACCGGCTGCAGCAGATCGCAGGGACGGAGGAAGGCTCCAAAACCGCCGCAGGTGTAGTGCCTGAAATGCATGTCGCAGAGGGCGTGGTTCACGCGGACGCAGCCGAAACTGCACCGGAAAAGAACAAATCCGAAAACTTGACGGTCTACCTCAGCACGATCCATGTCCCGGCCGGGGTGATGATCCTGGATCCGGACAGCGCGGTCTGCCTGATCGCGGCAAACAGCGAGCGAGCGGTTCGCGATCTGGTTCGCAGTATTCCGAACGAACGGAAATTCGAGTTCTACTTTGAAGACACCTATCAAAGCGTGGTCGCGGAGTACATTTTCCGCGAAGAAATATCGGACCGCCCCTGCCGGATGCGTGGCATGCGGCGGGCGAATCCCGCCGGCACTACCGCGCACCAGAAGAGCGAGCGGGTGATCAACTCGAAGAAAGACGACATCGTGGGCGAGTTTAAGAAACTGACCACGCTGAAGGCGCGGATCGACGAGGGACGCGTCGTGATGGAAGGGTTCTTGATGGTGAACCGCGCGCTGAAGGATCATTTGCCGGTGGAAAAGGTCGTCTATTCGGACAGCCTTCCCGAGGAACAGAAGGCGGCGCTGGCGCAGGCCTGCATCGAGGCCGGCATCGCGTACTACCGCGCGAGCGGCGGTTTGCTGGCGGCCATGACGACGACGAACCCGACCCCGGATTCGCTCTGCACGGTCCGGGCGCAGGCGCGCAGCCAGGAGCAGCTGATCCTGTCGCGAAAGCGAAACTTCTTCCTGATCCTGGACGGCATCGCAAACCCGGATAACCTGGGCATGGTCCTGCGGACCGCCGATGCTTCCGGCGTGGACGCGGTCATCCTGCTTTCGCCGTCCACCCACCATTTCAACAAGAACGCGATCCGCGGCGGCCGCGGCGCAGTCGGCCGTGTCCCGATCTATTTCTGCACGGATGACATGGCCATGATGGAAACACTGCGCGCGCATAACTTCCGCATCTGGGGCACCAGCGCCCGCTTTTCCGCGAGCAACTTCTATGACATGCGTTTTGATGACGCCAACATCGCCGTCATCGTGGGCAATGAGAGCAACGGCGTGCGGAAAGAGATACTGGATCTGTGCACTGATTACGTGAAGATCCCGATGGTTGAAGGGCAGTCCTCGCTGAATATTGCGGTTGCGGCAGCCCTGGTACTCTATGAGTACGACCGGGAATTCTACCAAAACTGATCCGGCTCGTTGCATCTTTACCTTCGATTTCGACCACTTACCGGATTTTATGATACATTTATATAGATGATACACTGAAAAACCGGAGGCCCCGTAACGGGTGCCTCCGGTTTTTCTTTGCTGTATTCTATTTTGAAGTTCAATCGAGTTCTTCGATATCGTCGGTATCTTCGGCCTTGATCTGGAATACCTGACGCTTCATGGCCATCTCATCGCTTGCGAGGTACTCATCGTAGGTCGTGATCTTATCGATGATGGAACCGTTGATCAGTTCGATGATGCGGTTCGCTGTGGTCTGGACGATCTGGTGGTCACGGGAGGAAAAGAGGATGACGCCCGGGAATTTGATCATTCCGTTGTTGAGCGCCGTGATCGACTCCATGTCCAGATGGTTGGTCGGCTCATCGAATACGAGGCAGTTCGCACCGCTGATCATCATCTTCGAGAGGAGGCAGCGCACCTTCTCACCACCGGAGAGCACGCGCACCTTCTTCACGCCGTCTTCGCCGGCGAATAGCATGCGGCCTAAGAAACCGCGGACGTAGGTGACATCCTTGATCGGGGAGTACTGCTGCAGCCAGTCGGCGATCACGAGGTCAGAGTTGAATTCGGCGGAGCTGTCCTTCGGGAAGTAGGCCTGACTCGTGGTCACGCCCCACTTGAAGGAACCGGAGTCGGGTTCGATCTCGCCCATCAGGATGCGAAACAGAGTGGTCTTAGCGAATTCGTCCGAGCCGACGAACGCGATCTTATCGTTGTGGTTCACGATGAAGCTGACATCGTCCAGGACCTTTACTCCGTCGATGGTCTTCGTCAGATGCTCAACGGTCAGGACCTCGTTACCGATCTCGCGCTCGGGGCGGAAATCGATGTAGGGGTACTTACGGCTGGACGGGCGGATCTCATCGAGCTGGATCTTCTCGAGCGCACGCTTACGGGAGGTCGCCTGTTTGGA
>ONPC01000137.1 GCA_900319565.1 uncultured Eubacteriales bacterium
ACGTCCCGCTTCGAGATCCCGCGGTCCGCCGCCACCTGCTTCATGGCCTCCTTGCGGTCCATGCCGCGTGCCAGATACAGGTCCATGTGTGCCGAAAGATCCATTTCCGCCCACTCTTTTTCCTTCTCGTCGCGCTCCTTCTCATAGGATGCGCCTTCGATCACGAGCACGAATTCCCCCTTCGGCTCGGTCTGCTCAAAATGCTCTCGGACCTGGGCCAATGTCCCCCGGACGGCCTCTTCGTGCTTCTTCGTCAGCTCCCGGCACACCGCGATGCGCCGATCCGCCCCGAAGAGTTCCTCCAGCGCCTCCAGCGTTTTCGTCAGCCGGTGCGGCGCCTCGTACATCACGATCGTGCGATGCTCATGCGCCAGTTCCGACAGCACCTGGGTGCGCTCCTTCTTCTCATTCGTGAGAAAGGCTTCGAAACAAAACCGCCGCGTAGGCAGGCCGGACATGATCAGGGCGTTGATGCCCGCCATGGCCCCGGGAAGCGCCGTTACCGTGACCCCCGCATCCACGCACATGGCGACCAGTACCTCGCCCGGATCGGAGATGCCGGGCGTTCCGGCGTCTGTGATCAGGGCTATATTCTTCCCGGCCAGCAGCTCGCCGACCAGATACTTCGCCTTGTCGAAACGATTGTACTCATGGTAGCTCGTCATCGGCGTCTTGATGTCGAAATAATTCAACAGTTTGATACTGTTGCGCGTGTCCTCGGCCGCGATCAGGTCGACCTCCCGCAGCGTCCGCACCACCCGGTAGGTGATATCTTCCAGATTACCGATCGGGGTCGCGCATACATAAAGTGTACCGCTCATACTCTATTCCTCAAAATACCGGCGGATCTCGTCGGTATAGATGTCCTTACCTTCCGCGTCCCGACCCTCGTAGATCACGCAGGTCGGGGCAATGCTGCACTGGGCGTTTCCGCCGCGGATCGCCTCGATCAGCACCATGTTCGCCGGCTCGCCGAGCCTCGGTTGTACCGTTCGCAGCGTCCGTATATGCAGATTGTTTTCCGCGCAGAGTGCGAAGATCTCCGGCAGCCTCCGCGGCCGGTGCACCATGTAGAACCGCCCGCCGCTCTTCATCATCCGCGTCGCCGCAGCGATCACATCGGCCAGCGTGCACTTGATCTCATGGCGGGATATAGCCTTCCCGTCGGAGGGATTTACCAGTCCGCCCTGCGGACTCATGTACGGAGGGTTGCAGGTGACCACGTCAAACGAAGCCTTCGGAAAATGCGTCGCAGCCTCCTTTAAGTCCCCGCAGACGATCGACACGCGATCCTCCACGCCGTTAAGGGCAACGCTCCGTCCCGCCATGTCGGCCACCCGCTCCTGGATCTCCAGGCCGGTGAAATGCTTCCCTTCGGTGTGTGCCGCGAGTAGCAGCGGCACCACGCCCGTTCCCGTACACAGATCCAGCACGGTCTCTCCGGGAGCCACCTTCGCGAACCGCGACAGAAGCACCGCGTCCATTCCGAAACAGAAGCCGTCCGTGTCCTGCAGGATCTTATATCCATTGGCCGTCAGTTTATCCACACGCTCCATTTAGTCGTCTCTTTCCTCGTACAGCGTCTTGCGTTCCATCTTCTCGATCTCTTCGAGTTTGTTTGCCTCTTCCTCCGAGCTGTCCATGCGCTTATCTCTGCGGCGCTGCTTCGGCTTCGCGAACTTCAGGTCGGTCGCATCATACTCTCGGATCTCTTTTTCGTCCTTATCGGTCTCGACGATGACGCGCACCTGCTGGCGCAGAGTGCTCACGCTGTGGACCTTACCCTTCAGGCCCTCCGGCGTCGTCACATCGTCGCCCGGGTTCGGCAGGCGGCTGTTCAGATAGTTGTAGGTCTCCTGTTCGTTCTTTAAGCAGCACATCAGGCGGCCGCAGACGCCGGAGATCTTCAGCGGATTGAGGGGAATGCCCTGATCCTTCGCCATTTTAATGGATACCGGCGCGAAATCGGGCAGGTAGCTCTTGCAGCAGAGCTCACGGCCGCAGACGCCCAGACCGCCCAGCATGCGGCACTCGTCGCGCACGCCGATCTGGCGCAGTTCGATACGGGTGTGGAAGACCGAAGCCAGGCCTTTTACCAGTTCACGGAAATCCACGCGGCCGTCAGCGGTGAAATAGAACAATAACTTGTTATTATCAAATGTATATTCCGTGCGCACGAGCTTCATCTCCAACCCGTACTGCGCGATCTTCTCCAGACCGATCTCGAAGGCGCGTGCCTCTTTTTCACGGTTCTTTTCGTCTCTCTTGATGTCGGCTTCCGTCGCTACGCGCAGGATCTTCTTCAGATCGCGGTCGCGCTTCTCGTAGCGGCGCGGGCTCATAACGACCGTGGCGATCTCGACGCCGCGCGCGGTCTCGACGATCACGCGCTGGCCGCGTGCAACCTGCTTCTTTCCGGTCAGGTACAGGTACATCTTACGGTTGTTATCCACCTTGACCCCGATGACCTGATCGTCCTGTGCCTCGTTATCGCGAGGCGCATCTTTGTTCTCCCGAGAGTCTTTGTTTTCGCGAGGCTCCTGATTTTCACGGGCCTCCTGATTTTCGCGAGGTTCTTGGTTGTTCATGGTTTCATTGCTTTGCATTTCTATCTATCCTCATCTTTCTTTCGCGGTCTGCGGGGTCTTTTGTCGTACCCGACGAATTGCAGATCCCGCCTTTTGCCGCGACGATCTAGCCCGCGACTCCGCACTCGAGCAGCAAATTCTCGAATGCCGATTCGGGGTTTACATTGGCCAGCAGGAGCGCTTTCGTCTCCCGGACCGTTTCGAAGATCCGGCCCAGCGCGGCAAATGAATATGCCTGTGCTGCCTGCTCGATCTTCGCTGTTTTTTGGTTTCCGGCCTGAAGCTGCCGCGGATCGCCTGTCGCCTTGAAGACAGCCACGTCGCGATACCACGCCAGAAACAGTTCCAACACCTCTTTCACATCTTCACGATCCTGCGACAGATCCTCCATCGCTTTCATCCGTTCCGTAACCGAGAGTTTCGGAAGTTTTTCCAGGATCGCATTTACGGTCGCTACGAACTCGCGCGCGTTTTCATCTTCCATCAGATGCAGAGCGCGGCCGATGTTTCCCCGGCAGTGATCCAATGCGAAGTCGCGGTCTTTCGTCGGCGGATATTTCTCCTCGACATAGCGTGCGACCTCCTCACGCCGA
Source organism: uncultured Eubacteriales bacterium (assembly GCA_900319565.1). Taxonomy (GTDB): domain Bacteria; phylum Bacillota; class Clostridia; order Lachnospirales; family Lachnospiraceae; genus UBA1201. The sequence continues at coordinate 3,182 of ONPC01000137.1, forward strand.
AGCGGCTGGAATTCCACCAGAACGCTACGTGAACGGATCGTCTCCAGGAAGATATCCCGGTTGTTCGACAGCAGCAGAATCACGGCGTAGGACGGCGGCTCCTCGATGGTCTTCAGGATCGCGTTCTGCGCCTGCGTGTTCAGAAGCTCTGCTTCATCGATGATGTAGATCTTCCGGTCCGCGCGGTACGGCCGGATGACGATGTCTCCGTTGAGCTGCTCCCGCACGTCGTCCACGCTGATCGTGGCCGGCTTTTCATGAAGAACATACTTCAAGTCCGGGTGCGAGCCGCGGTCCACCGCTACGCAGGCCGGGCAGGTACCGCAGGGTCGGGCCTTCGGCCCGTCCGGCGTTTCGCACAGAAGCTTCTTAGAAAACTCCGTTGCCACCATGCGCTTCCCGATTCCGTCCTCGCCGACGAACAGGTAGCAGTGCGCCACCCGCCCGCTCTGTATGGAATTGTTCAGATGGGTGATGACCTTTTGGTGTCCCACCACCTTCTCAAATCCCGCCATAATTCTTCCTCTTTTGCATTCGGTCTCCCCGACCGGATGTACGAGCTCCCGTTTTTTACTTCACGCCCTGTGTCAGCGTCAGTCCGTTTTCGCCCAGCGGGATCTTGTGATCCAGTCCGACGAATTTACCGCCCTTCTGCCACAGAACTTCCTTCACAAACTTGTACTTAGCCTCATCCCAGGTCTTAAAATCATCCAGGACCAGACCGCCGGTGTCACCCGAATTCGAGTTGAAGCACCAGAAGGTGTGATGCAGTTTGTTTTCCTTTATCAGACGGCGCAGATGCGTCATCCACGTCAGGTTCGGCTCCGTCATGAACCCGCCCCATTCGCCGATCAAAAGCGGGGCAATGTTCTGCTTATGGATGTAGAACCAGTTGTCCATCCAACAGTCCTTCATCAGCGTGTCGAATGTGTACGCTTTGTCGAACCAGGGTTGCTTATATACGGACGGGCCGTAGTCGTGCGGCGAATAAACCAGTTTGTTCTGGTATTTTCCGAGGTTCACCGGCGCATCCTTTACACCGCGCAGGTTTCCGCCCCACCAGTTAAAGAAGTAGTCCTTCTCGTTGGTCGACGCATAGTTCCCGTTCTTCTTAATATCGATCGGGTAGATCTCAATGCCTTCGACTAATACGAGGACATTCGGGTTCTCCGAGAGAACGGCATTGGCCGCCTTCTCTGCGATATATTTCCAGTTGTTGGCATCCTTGCTGTCGTTCCAGATGGCCTTCTCCGACTCGAACGGTTTGCCGTGCGGCTCGTTCTTCAGATCGTAGGCCACGATGGTATCGTCGTTCTTATAGCGGTCCGCCATCCAGGCGAGCGCGTCCAGATAATCCTTCTCCGTGATGTTGCCGTCCACCCAGAGCGGCTTCATGTGGCCCATCGCATCGGTCTTCGCGCTGTGGATGTCGATCAGGATCTTCAGGCCGTTCGCGTGGCACTGACCCACGACGTAGTCCCAGATCTCCAGACTGTTCATGCCCACCAGATAGGAATTCGTCGCATTGTTAAAGTTCGCGGACGGTGCCTTTCCGGCCTTCCACTGCAGGATCAGTTCCGCACTGATCGGCACGCGAAGCAGGTTGAAGCCATGATCCGCGATCGCAGCGAGCGAACTGTTCAGGTCGCAGGCCCAAAGCCCGTCAAACGTGTTGGTTCCCGTGTTATATCCGAACCAGTTGCAACCCGTCAGCCACACCGGGTTCCCGGCTGCGTCGACGATCTGGTTTCCGGAAACGGAGAGCCAGTCATCCTGCGACAGCGCCGGCACTTCCTTCTTTCCGGGGTTTTGCTTCGGCTGGTTCTGGTTGTTCTGGTTTTGATTATTCTGGTTTTGATTGTTCTGATTCTGGTTTTGCGGGTTCTGATTTACCGATGCCACGGCCTTTCCGATGCTCACGCTCGTGATCTCGGTCAGTGTCGTCCCGTTAACGATAAAACCGACGTCCGGACTCTGTCCGGCCATGACCGTCCGGTTGTAATCCACCGGCGAAACGATCAATTTGTTTCCGCTCGGCGAAAACGTTCCGCTCCACGACTGATCCAACACCGGAGCCTTAGCGAATGTGAGTTCGATGACCCAGTCGGACAGGTCTTTCTTTGAAGCATTGTTCAGCTTCATGTCATATTTGGTAAATGCGTTTCCTTCGCCCCACTGGTCGGCTAAGGTTACGACAACGGAGAGCTGTCCGTCTTTATCCGTAGCGGTAAAGGTCGCGCCCTTCTTCGCATTTGCAGGGATCGCCACCGGACCTGCCGGCTTCGGTTCTGCCTTCGTTCCTTCCGGTACAGGTTCTGCCTTCGTTCCTTCCGGTACAGGTTCTGCCTTCGTTCCTTCCGGCGCTGGTTCCGCCTTCGTGCTTTCCGGTACAGGTTCCGCCTTCGTGCCTTCCGGTACAGGTTCCGCCTTCGTGCCTTCCGGTACAGGTTCCGCCTTCGTGCCTTCCGATACAGGTTCTGCCTTCGTGCCTTCCGGCGCTGGTTCCGCCTTCGTGTCTTCCGGCGCTGGTTCCGCCTTCGTGTCTTCCGGCGCTGGTTCTGCCTTCGTGCCTTCCGGCTTTACTTCGCTGGTTTCCACGGGATCCAGTCCTGCCGAAACGGACTCCGTCGGTTTTGCTTCACCGGGCTGCGCCTTCGTCTCCGCGCCCACCAGTTCTGCCTCTGTCGCCTTAGTTTCCCGGTTCGTGTCGATATCGTTATACCACGCCTCCGGATCATCCTCACTGTGCGGTGCGATCCGAAATACACCCAACACGTTCAATGCGATCAAAAGCGCTAAAACACCGCAGATGCCCGCGAAGATCCATTTGTATCTTCTGGCACTGTCGTTCGTGATCACGTTGGTCTCCAGACCTGTCTCGATCCCGATGGACTCCTCTTTATTCGGTTTTCTACTCTCGTTATCCGCCATCTGTTTCTCCTTCGGCCGCGCGCATCCCCGTAACGCCCGCGACCTGTGTTGATGATTGAAATGCCGTTGCCAAAAGCATCTTCCCGTTTATCTTACATTCGTTTGCTCTCTTTATCCCCGTTGATCTGTTCCCGGATATAATCCTCGATGGCCGCCATGGTCGCCTCCCGGTCGTCGTTTTCAAACCTGCGGTCAATGCCTGCCGCCGCCAGGTTCTCCTCCGAAAAATCCGCCTCATCGGCCAGATATCTGCGACACACTTCCGCGATCCGCGGATGCGCCTGCTTGCGTTCCCGCTTCAGTGCCCGTGCCAGGCGGTCGCCGTCCTCCACCCAGATGTAGATGGGGACCAAAACCTCCGGCCCGAAATACTCGCGGATCTTCGCATAGGACTCCAGCGTTCCTATGGCCAGGTAGTTGTAGTTTTTCAGATCAAACTGTCCGTCGTCGATGGTCATGTAACTCCAGTCGCCGCAGACCGTGTGATAGGTGCGTTTTTCGATCACCTTTCCGGAAGCCAGAAACCGTTCCATCTGTGCTTCATTGATGAAATGGTACTCCACACCTTCGCTCTCTCCCTCACGGATCGGCCGCGTCGTATACAGCACCACCGTCTTCAGATCCAGTTCGGGGTTTTCCTCCAGATACTGGAACATCGTGTCCTTTCCCGTGGCGCTTTTTCCCATCAGGTAAAATATCTTTCCCATTGCTGTCTCCGATTTCGGGCCCTCAAGTGACCCTTTGCTTATATCTTAAGGACCGTGATGCGATCCTCTGTCGTCATGCCTCGCAAGGTGGCTCCGGCCTCCTGCATCTTCATGAGCCGGTCGATCACTCCCTGGGAAATGCGTTCGCCGCTCACGATCTGCGGGATCCCGGGCGGATACACATACACCGTGTCCGCACTGATGCGGCCGACCGCCTTTTTCAGATCCACTGCCTCGCAGCCTTCGTTCTTTACTCCGTCACCTCTTCGGTGGTACGCTTCGAACGGCGGCATCACCTGTTCGGCCCAGGCCGAATCTGCAACTTCTACTGCGTCTACCGCAGTTGAAACCGCGCCGGCCTCCGGGATCGCGGCCAATGCTTTATACAAACGATCGAAGCCCTCCTCGCTGTCAAACAAGCTCGCAAGAGCCAGTACCATATCCTGTGAAGCTGCCTCCGTCTCGATCTGCGCATTACGCAGGGATTGCGCGACCTCATAGCCCCGCTTCGGGCACAGGATCACGATCTTTGAAGGATCCTTGCACCATCCGTTTATAAAGAGTTCCTTCCGTGAAACATTGCCCCAAAACGGACCGAAAAGCTTCACTGCGGACAGATCCTCGCACCGATTGTAAAAAGCCTCTAAACGCGCGTAAAACGCACGCATGGCCGCCTCTCCATGCCGCTCCATGAATTTAAGACATCGCAGCAGCGAGGCCACCAAAACATACGAAGGACTCGTGCTGGTGAAATATGCGACCGAATCATGTAGCCGCTGCGCATCGACCCGATCCGAGCACCGGTGCAGCAGCGCCGTCTGCGTCATGGCGGGCAATGTTTTGTGCACACTTTGGATCACGAGATCCGCCCCGGCGCGAACCGCAGAAAGCTCCGGCCGGATATAATTCAAATGCGCACCGTGCGCCTCATCAACGATCAGGATCTTATGATATGTATGCGCTACCTCTGCCAACGCGGAAATATCGGAAAGGATACCGTCATACGTCGGCGAGACGACCAGAACCGCTTTTGCATTCGGGTGTTTTATAAGTTCTCGTTCGAGCTGGGAAGCTGTGATCGCTCCGTAAAATGCTGCATCACCGACCGTCAACTCCTGCGGATATAAGTAGAACGGAGTAAGCCGTCCGTGTAGGACCTGACGATAAACGCTGATATGCGAGTTGCGAGCCATCTGGATCTCATCCCCCGGGCAGCAAACCGCATCGATCGCGGCACAGATACCGCTGGTGGAACCATTGACCAGGAAAAAAGACTCCTGCGCACCATAGAACGCGGCACATCTCGTCATTGCGTCCTTAAGCTCACCCGTCGGATGGTTCAGATCATCAAAAGGATCCACTTCCGTAATATCCATCTCCAGAATTCGGTCGAAACCACTCCGGAACTCCTCAGCATCCCCTAAACCGGCCGCGCGCAGATATTCCTCCATGCCGCGCCGCTTATGACCCGGCATATGAAAAGGGTAGATCGGTTGTTCTTTCAGCGCTTCCAACTGTTTATCTAGCAGCGCGATTTCCTTCATCCGTACCTCCCGTAGTTTCGCCCGGTAACATCTCCGGCTCAGACTGATAAAACGATCCTATCGATCAGATAAAACCGATCCATCGGTTCCCAAACGTCCAATTGGGCATACTAACCGATGTTAAGTTATTATACCATAAAGCCACCGAAATTTGAACAAAAATGAAGAAAAAGCCCGATCCACACGACATTTTAAGGGTTTGTACACAATAAAAAACGATGAAATGTTAAGATATCAACATTTCATCGATCTTATCAACAAAATTTAGTGCCCAGAACCGGAATCGAACCAGTGACACATGGATTTTCAGTCCATTGCTCTACCAACTGAGCTATCTGGGCGAATGGGAGAATTAGGCGAGTAACCCGGTATGTGTTTCCGAGACCATCGAAAGCTTGCTTTCGGATGGCGAAGGAAATGCAGACCGATACGTTTGCTCATCTATGAGCAAACGGTCAATCGGCGAACGCGAAGCGTTTGACGATTGGGTTACGAGCGAAGTGGCTACCAAACTTTCCGACGAATGCGAAGCATTTGGCGGTTAGGAGCTGCGCGTAAACAGCGTGGCTATCAAACTCAGCCTCTACCCTCGCTTGAAACTTTCCCTGGTGAAAGTCGAACCCTCCACCGAGTTGCGGGAGTAGGATTTGAACCTACGACCTTCGGGTTATGAGCCCGACGAGCTTCCAGACTGCTCCACCCCGCGATAATGATCCTCAAAAGAGGAATGGATGGGAGTGGATTCGAACCACTGAAGCTAACGCAACAGATTTACAGTCTGCCCCCTTTGGCCACTCGGGAACCCATCCAGATATGGGGCC
>ONPC01000155.1 GCA_900319565.1 uncultured Eubacteriales bacterium
AGGCCTGCGCAGCAGAATTGACCAGATGTCGCAAAAGCCCGGGGTCAATGCTGTTATACGGGGCTTCATAGCAAAGATTGCGATAGCGGATATCCAGCAGCATCTTTTTATAGAACGGAAGCAGTTCGTCTTCGCAGACCGGTCCGTAGTGCTCCAATGTTTGGTTCAGAACGGCGGCTGCAGGCTTCGAAAAAAAGCTTTCCGTTTCATCGGCAGTTGCTCCGCTCGCGATCAGTTCCCGCAGATAGGAACCGCTTGCATATGTCTCATCAAAAGCCGATGCCTGATTATGCGCCGCTCCTACCCTTTTGATCGCAACCGGCTTCATCTTCGATTTGAGCGCGGCCAATGCTTTGCAGTACTGCAACCCCAGCGTAGCGTTCGGGTTTCGAAGCATCGACCGAATGCTGTCCGCCTTTTCCTTACCGTCGATCTCAACGAAATAATCGTAGACCGCGCAGTCATACGCAGCGGGAAAAGATTTACCGTTTTCGAGATACCGGCGCAGTTTGTCGCGGACCTCGGGGGGCTCTTGAACCATCATCTGCGTAACTTCCTGCATGGCATCGGTGTCGATCACCTCACTTCCGAAGCAGAGATAATCGACCACGCCCAGGCTGTCCAGAAGCGACACGGCGGCGTGTGCAAAACCTTCGGCGCTCGCGGTCGCATAGACTGCCGGTATCTCAAATACCATGTCCGCGTGCGCTTCACCCGACAGGCACATTTTCGTACGGGTATACTTATCTACGATCGCCGGCGCACCGTACTGGGTGAAATTACCGCTCATGACGATGATGACATGGGCGCAGCCGGTGGTCTCACGGACTTTGCGGATCAGATACTCGTGGCCGGTATGATAAGGATTGAATTCCGCAACGATACCTGCCACGCTCGCTGACGTAGCTTTTCGCTGATCTACTGCGTATGGTATCTCACGGATCTTTATCATGCCGGCCCCTTTCGTTATATGGTGATGTTTAATAAAGCTCTAGTTCTTAAAACTGTGGATCGGTGCAGGGATCCTTCCTTCACGGGCAATGAATTTCTCGCAGGAGTACGGGTTCACCGGCATGACCGGAGCGTAGCCCAACAGGCCGCCGAACTCTACGGTGTCGCCGACACTCTTTCCGATCACGGGGATCACGCGTACCGCTGTCGTCTTCTGGTTCACCATACCGATGGCTGCTTCGTCCGCGATGATACCGGAGATCGTAGCCGGCGTGGTATCGCCGGGAATGGCGATCATGTCCAGACCGACCGAACAAACACAGGTCATGGCTTCCAGTTTCTCCAGCGTCAGTGCACCGCACTGCGCGGCTTCGATCATGCCGTGATCCTCGCTGACCGGGATAAATGCGCCAGAGAGTCCGCCGACATAAGAAGATGCCATGACGCCGCCCTTCTTCACTTGATCGTTCAGCAGCGCCAGAGCCGCTGTGGTTCCGGGCGCGCCGACCTTCTCTAAGCCGATCTCTTCCAGGATCTCGGCAACACTGTCTCCGACAGCCGGTGTAGGCGCCAGGGACAGATCGATAATACCGAACGGAATGCCCAGTCTGCGGGAAGCTTCCTGCGCTACCAGCTGACCGACACGTGTGATCTTAAACGCTGTCTTTTTGATCGTTTCGCAAAGCACCTCAAAGTTCGCACCGCGGCACTGCGTCAGGGCTGCCTTAACAACACCGGGACCGGAAACGCCGACATTGATCACGCTGTCTGCTTCGGTCACGCCGTGGAATGCGCCGGCCATGAACGGGTTGTCATCCGGTGCGTTACAGAAAACAACGAGTTTCGCACAGCCTAAAGAGTCCTGCTCCTTCGTAAGTGTCGCAGTCTCTTTGACAATATGTCCGAGCAGACGAATGGTGTCCATATTCATGCCGGTCTTTGTGGATCCGACATTGACCGAACTGCAGACGAATTCCGTCTGTGCCAGGGCATGCGGTATGGAACGGATCAGAAGTTCATCCGACTTCGTCATGCCTTTGCTGCACAGTGCGGAATAACCTCCGATGAAATTCACGCCGACCGTGACCGCAGCACGGTTTAACGTCTTAGCGATCTCAACAAAATCATCGGTCGTCTTACAGATCGACGAACCGACCAAGGCGATCGGGGTTACCGAGATACGTTTGTTAACGATCGGAACGCCGAACTCCTTTCCGATCTCGTCGCCTGTGGATACCAGATCCTTCGCTATGCGTGTGATTTTTTCATAGATCGCCTCACAAGTCGTCTTTACGTCCGTGCGCACGCAATCGAGCAGGTTGATTCCGATCGTGATCGTACGAACATCCAGACACTCATGCTCGATCATATTATTGGTTTCATTGACTTCAAAAATATTGATCATAAAGCGCTCCTAGATTCTGTGCATTTTGGTGAAGATCTCTTCAAGCTGCATGTGGATCACAACGCCCAAGTCGTTTCCGACACCCTCCAGCTCGCTGACCATGGTGCTGATCTTCTTTTCCGATGCGGAGATATCCACGATCATCATCATGTTGAAGTATCCGTCAACGATGGTCTGGGAGATATCCAGAATATTGACCTTGTTATCTGCCAGATAACTGCATACACGGGCAATGATCCCGACCGTATCCTTACCGACTACCGTAATTATCGCTTTATTCATGTTCGTACCTCTTTCCTCGGGATCGGTCATCAACGGATCTCGATCGTTTCTGTCATTTCGTCGCGTTTCGCGACCAGAATATATATTTGCTGAGCCAATGAAGGTTCCATGCCGTCCTTCAGTTCGGTGCGCACAGTATCGAGCGCGAGCTGCGGAATGTTGTTTTCCTGACTCAGATGTCCTAACAAAGCATATTTCAAGCGCGGATTTGCGATCTCACACAAAAGCTGTCCGCAACGTTCGTTCGACAGGTGACCGTAATCACTCATGACGCGCCGTTTTAACTGATAGGGATAGGGACCGACCTGCAGCATGTTCAGGTCATGGTTGCTTTCGATCAGCAATGCATCGAGTCCCAGCAGGTTTCGCACCGTATACCCCGTATAGTTTCCCAGATCGGTACATACAGCGACCGCCTTATCTTCGCATTCCACGCGGTAAGCGACCGGACAGGCCGCATCATGCAGATTGTTGAACGCCAGGATCGACAGATCCCCGACAGAAAACCATTCATCCGTAGTGACCGGATGCATAAGTTCGGGATCGATCTCCCCTTTTTTATCCTGTCGCCGGATCTCATCCAGCGTTTCCTGCGGCGCATAGATCGGCACGTGAAAACGTTTTTCAAAGATAAAGAGCCCGCACACATGGTCGGAATGCTCGTGCGTGATCAGCAGTGCGCCAAGCCGCTCCGGAACGACGCCGAGCGCTTCCAGGCTTTCTTTGATGCGCTTACAGGAAATGCCGGCATCCACGAGGATGTCCGTCGTATTCCCGCTGATCAGTGTGCAGTTACCGCTGCTTCCGCTGGCGATACTAGTCAGTTTCATAGTTGGTGTTTCCTTGTCTACGGCCTGAAGGCTCAGACCGAAAGTGTAAAAATACTACCTAGCCATTATAGTAGCATTCGAGGCAAACTTCAAGTACTACAACGAAGCGATGATACGGCGAATGCGATCCGCCGTGACCCGAAAACCATATCCCGTAGGAATGACTTCCGTCGCAGCCTCAAAGAATTCCCGTTCATTGCGCTGCTGCCGCATGATGGCCCGGCATTTTTCCACGCTGTATCCGCGGGATTCGATCAGACGTTCGATGCGAATGCGTTCCGGGGCAAAAACATACCACATATGGTCGCACAACGCAGGTATATCAGTATCCAGAAGAAGCGCTGCCTCGATTACGAGAAACGCCGGAGTAGTATCATTATCTTCCGTCGAATAACGGAAAGCGGCAATTTCCTTTTTGATCTGGTCGATCACGATGGGATGTACGATCTTGTTGATCGTTTCGGTCGACCCGCCGTCGGCAAACACGCGATCCGCCAAAAGCTTCCGGTCAATGTAGCCGTCCTCCTTGCGAACGATATCCGGGCCGAACGCATCGATCAGAACCCGATAGGTAAGACCGCCGGGTTCCATCAATTGATTGGCCATATCGTCGGCAATCAGCAGTTTCGCGTTCGTTTCTTCGGCGACAGTCGTGCAGACAGCCGTCTTTCCGGAACCTACGCCACCGGTC
>ONPC01000156.1 GCA_900319565.1 uncultured Eubacteriales bacterium
CCGGTGCTGCTGAACCGTGCACCGACGCTGCACCGTCTGGGTATTCAGGCGTTTGAGCCTGTTCTGACCGAAGGTCGTGCCATCACATTGCATCCGCTGGTATGTACCGCATTTAACGCCGACTTCGATGGTGACCAGATGGCCGTTCACCTTCCGCTTTCCGTGGAAGCACAGGCAGAGTGCCGTTTCCTGCTTCTGTCTCCGAATAACCTCCTGAAGCCTTCGGATGGCGGCCCCGTTGCCGTTCCTTCGCAGGATATGGTTCTCGGTATCTACTACCTGACCCAGGAGCGTGAAGGCGAGATCGGCGAGGGCATGGTATTCCGCAACGTGAACGAAGCGATCATGGCTTACGAGAACCGTGTGATCAAGCTTCAGTCTAAGATCAAGGTTCGCATCACGAAGAAGCTCGAGGATGGCACCGAGGTTTCCGGTATCGTAGACTCCACCGTGGGTCGTTTGATCTTCAACGAGATCATCCCGCAGGATCTGGGCTTCGTAGAGCGTAATAAGCCGGAGGATTACCTCCTGCCGGAAGTTAACTTCCTGGTAAAGAAAAAGGAACTCAAGAAGATCCTGGAAAAAGTTATCAATACCCACGGCGCGACCCGTACCGCAGAGGTTCTGGACTCGATCAAGGCCATGGGATACAAATACTCCACGAGAGCTGCCATGACGGTTTCCGTCAGCGACATGACCGTTCCTGAGAAGAAGAAGGAAATGATCGCCGAGGCTGAGAAGCGCGTAGAGGAGATCGCAAAGCGCGCACGCCGTGGTTGGCTGACCGAAGAAGAGCGTTACAAAGAGACCGTCGATACGTGGAAAGAAACGGACGATGCGCTCACCGCAGCCCTTCTTTCGAACCTGGATAAATACAACAACATCTTCATGATGGCGGACTCCGGTGCCCGTGGTTCCGATAAGCAGATCAAGCAGCTGGCCGGTATGCGTGGTATGATGTCCGATACGACCGGTCGTGCGATCGAACTGCCCATCAAGTCCAACCTTCGTGAAGGTCTGTCCGTACTCGAGTACTTCATTTCCGCACACGGTGCACGTAAAGGTCTGTCCGATACAGCACTCCGTACCGCCGACTCCGGTTACCTGACACGTCGTCTGGTCGACGTATCTCAGGATCTCATTATCCGCGAAGTAGACTGCTGCGCGGATAAGATCGCCGAAAAGGGCGCAGAAGCGATTCCTTTCATGGAGATCAAGGCGTTCATGGACGGCCAGGAAGTCGTAGAAAGCCTCGAGGAGCGTATTACCGGACGTTTCATCGCTGAGAATATCGTGGATCCGGAAACCGGGGAAATGATCGTTAAGGCGAACCATATGGTAACGCCCAGAAGAGCTTCCCGCGTCATTAAGACTCTGGAGAAACTCGGAAGAGAATCCGTTAAGATTCGTACCATCCTGTCCTGTAAGTGCCGCAACGGCGTCTGCGCGAAGTGCTATGGCGCAAACATGGCTACCGGTGAGCCCGTACACATGGGCGAAGCAGTCGGCATTATCGCCGCTCAGTCCATCGGTGAACCCGGTACACAGCTTACCATGAGAACGTTCCACACCGGTGGTGTTGCCGGCGGTGATATCACACAGGGTCTTCCCCGTGTCGAAGAACTGTTCGAAGCACGTAAGCCGAAGGGTCTCGCGATCATTGCCGAATTCGGTGGACACGTTTCCATTACCGAGTCCCGCCGCGGTCTGCGTGAGGTTACGATCACGGACGATGACGGTCTGTCGAAGACCTATGCGATCCCTTACAGCTCCCGTATCTGCGTAAGAGACGGAAGCGATGTTGAGGCTGGCGATCCGCTGACCAACGGTAGCATTAACCCTCACGATATCCTTAAGGTTAAGGGTGTTCGTGCGGTTCAGGATTACATGACCCATGAAGTTCAGAGAGTATATCGTCTTCAGGGTGTTGAGATCAACGATAAGCATATCGAGGTGATCGTTCGTCAGATGCTGAAGAAGGTACGCGTCGAGGCATCCGGCGACAGCCAGGTACTTCCCGGAAGCACCATGGATGTTCTGGATTTCGAGCGCATGAACGAGCAGCTCATCGCAGAGGGTAAGACTCCGGCAGAAGGAAAGATCAACATGATGGGTATCACGAAGGCCTCTCTGGCGACGAATTCCTTCCTGTCCGCTGCATCCTTCCAGGAGACCACGAAGGTTCTGACCGAAGCTGCGATCAGCGGTAAGGTGGATCCGCTTACGGGTCTTAAGGAGAACGTTATCATCGGTAAGCTCATTCCTGCCGGAACCGGCATGAAGAACTACGGAGAGATCCGTTTCAATACCGATTTCGATATGGAGAACATCCGTCTGGCGGCGGAGCGTGAACGCAGCCGCAGAAAGACTTCCGAAGAGGATGACGACGATGATGATCTTCTGCAGCTTTCGCTGGACGAACTCGACGATGTCGAGGGCGATTTCGCGGGCGATGAGGACATCGACAGCGCTGACTCCGAAGATGAGTTTTCGGATGACATCGAAGATGCATTAAAGGATATTTTCGCTGACGAACTCGGCGGAAAAGACGAAGAATAAAACAAAGGGCTGTCGCAGGAATGCGACGGCCCTTTGCTTTTGCTTTGGGCGCCCCTCCCTCTCGACTCCTTCGGCCCCATGGTTTCTACGTTGTACCGCGTGTGATTCGATCATTCGCGGTCAGGTCGCTTCGCGTTGAAAATCATTGCCGCCCGCCTCTAAGACGAATTTGAAGATACCGCTTCGATTTCGGCCGTTTTCTTTATGAAAACGACCTCAACTCGCTCAAAATCGGTCTCGGAAACCGATTTTGCCCTTCATTCGTCTTCTCGCGAGCGGCGATTTTCATGCGCTCGTTCCAATGCCCGCTCACGATCGTATCACACGCGGCCACAACGGAGTAGGAAGGCCGAAGGTGTCGAGAGGGAAGGGCACCCCCCAAAGACTTCTTCACCCAAGTCGCGTTCAAACGGCGACGGCCACTTTGTACAGGGGAGGAGAAAGGTGTGAAGCGGTATAACTTGACGAATCGGGGTTCTTTCGTGTAAAATAGAAATGGTGCGAAAAATAACACAGTTGGAATGTAGAAAACTGATAACGTCGAGGGTTCGTATGAGAGCCCGAAAAACAAGAGGAAGGTTTGCTCCGCAAATCCCATAGGCTCGAAATTTATTCTCGCGAGGAAACCGATGTTTCCTCACAAGAACCAAATTTCTCACGTTGAGGGTTCGTGAAGCGAACCCTCAACAGGAAAGGAGCCACGATGATCAAGAAAAAGAAGAATGACATCACGATGATGGAAAAGTACGCACAGTTATGTACCTGGTGCGGCACCATCGATGCCTCGTTGTATAAGAAATACAACGTTAACCGCGGACTCCGTGATATTACCGGTAAGGGTGTCCTGGCCGGACTGACGAAGATATCACTGATCGAATCAAAGAAGGAAAATGAAGACGGAACGGTGACTCCGATCGACGGACGTCTCCTGTATCGGGGGATCGATATCCATGATCTGGTCAATGGCTTTGTGAAGGACGGTCGTTTCGGTTTCGAAGAAACGGCTTATTTTTTACTCTTCGGCGCTCTGCCGAACCGGGAACAGCTGAAGGAATTTGAGGGGATCCTGGCGCAGAATCGGACATTGCCCACGAATTTTACACGCGACGTTATCATGAAAGCTCCGAGTAAGGACATGATGACATCCCTGTCGAAGAGCATTCTGACGCTGGCGTCCTACGACAATGACACGGACGACCTTTCATTGCCCAATGTACTGGCGCAGTGCATCATGCTCATCAGCGTATTTCCGATGCTCGCTGTGTACGGCTACCACGCCTACAACCACTACGAGCGCGGCAACAGTTTTTATATTCACTATCCGGATCCGAAGCTCTCCACGGCGGAGAACTTCCTGCGCATGCTGCGCCCGGATAAAAGTTACACGAAGCTCGAGGCGCAGGTACTGGACCTCGCGTTCATCCTCCATATGGAGCACGGAGGGGGCAATAATTCGACGTTTACGACGCATGTGGTATCCAGTTCGGGTACGGACACTTATTCGGCCATAGCGGCCGCTCTGGGCTCGTTAAAGGGGCCGAAACACGGCGGCGCGAACCTGAAGGTCATCGCGATGATGCGCGACCTCAAGAAGCACGTGAAGCACCTGGACGACCCGGCGGAGGTGGAGGAATATCTGGTAAAACTCCTGCATAAGGAAGCCTTCGACCAGCAGGGCCTGATCTACGGCATGGGGCACGCGGTCTACTCGATCTCGGACCCGCGCGCAGAGATTTTCCGCGGGTTCGTCGAGAAACTCGCAACGGAGAAACATCTCGAGAAGGAATTCGCCCTGTATTCCATGATCGAAGAGCTGGCACCGAAGGTCATTGCCCGCGAACGCCACATCTACAAGGGAGTTTCGGCCAATGTCGACTTCTACAGCGGCTTTGTGTATAGTATGCTCGGCATCCCCGAGGAACTGTATACGCCGATGTTCGCTATAGCCCGTATCGTCGGATGGAGCGCGCACCGCATCGAGGAACTGATCAACTGTGACAAGATCATTCGCCCGGCTTACATGAGCGTAGCGGACGAAAACACATACATCGATTTGGATGAAAGATAAGAAATGTCTCTGTAAAAGGAGTTGCTAAGCCGAGACTCGGTGCGGCAACTCCTTTTTGAATCCCCTTCTATGCTTTTTCATTCAACTTTTTTTGGAGAAATTTGCAAAAACATGCAACCTTTTCGAAAAAATGTTGATATATATAGTGAAGGGGACAATGCATCATCTTAAAACACTGTTATGCAGGACGTTCGAAGCAGTTGCGTTGTCAGACCTTGAAAAAAAGAACGTATACAGGAGGTAATTCA
>ONPC01000160.1 GCA_900319565.1 uncultured Eubacteriales bacterium
GCGGAAAGCTCTCCTCATAGTATGTATCTACCGGGGCCTCCGAGAAAACGGTCGTCAGCGCTTTTTTATACACTTCATCCGAAAGATTCTCGATATCGTAGCAGATCAGCACACGTACGGACGAAACGCCGCTTATGTTCAGATAACTACCGATTTCCTCCTGTAATTCCTTCGCCGCTACGGCAAAAGGTGTTTTTTTCTCAGCATAAACTCTTTTTACACTCATGAATGACCTCCGGTTTGTTTGCATTTCAATAGATGCGGCCATGAAGCCGCACTCTTTTACTATTCTAGCACTTAGGCATGTAAATTTCAACCGCATGTTATTCAATTGGAATAAAAAAGTAAAAGGCGGTATACGACAATGCGTATACCGCCTGCGGTACTCGATATTTATATCAAAGGAAGATCATTCTGCCTTCGGTAATTCGGAAGTACAATTCGGGCAACGGGTTGCTTCGATCGCAATATCAGTGATGCAATACGGGCACTTCTTTGTGGTAGCGGGAGCAGCTTCCTTCTTCTTGCGCATCTTATTCATGGCCTTGATGATCAAGAACAGAACGAACGCGATCAGAACGAAATCGATGATGGCCTGCAGCAGTGCACCATAATTAAATACGGTGTCCTTAATGGAGAAAGAAAGATCCGAAACGGCGCTTCCTCCTGCGATCAAACCGATCAGAGGCATCAGGATATTCGCAACCAGTGCATTTACGATAGCCGTGAACGCGCCGCCGATGATGATGCCGACTGCCATGTCCATAACGTTACCCTTTGAGATAAACTCCTTAAACTCTTTTATCATTTTCCACCTGACCTTTCTGCTTTTTTAAAAAAGCATGTTGTTTGTATGATGGCTTCATCATATCACAACCACTTTCGAACTTCAATATACTTTTCGGAAAAAATATACACAAATATCGTTTCATTTTGTCAGGTCGCCGGTCGATATTCACTTGCAAACGATCGTATGAAATGCTAAAATATCTGTAGTTTTTTATCTCTACGGAGGTCGATATGAAAAGGAATTTTAATCTGGATCTGCTGCGAAGCCTGGCCTTTCTGATGGTCTTTGTGTTTCATTTCAATCTGATGATGAAAACCGATATGGTCGAAACGATTCCCCTGTTTGTAAGCGCGGAAAGTTGGACCCTCGGCTCGTTAGGCGTCGGCATCTTCCTGATGATTTCCGGATATGTTCTGAAAAACAGTTTCGAACGCTCCGGTGAAAAGGTCGCGACTTTCTACAAAAAACGTCTCCTATCGATCTTTCCGCTCTTTTATGCCTGCTATTTCGTTGTCTATCTTTGGATCGATGTTCCCGCAGGACATATTTTTTCAAAAAATCAGTTATGGTCTCTTCTCGGCATCGACGGCTTCATGTCCGTACGCGGTTTCAGCACCAGTTATCGGATCGGAGAATGGTACCTCGGCGTGATCCTGCTCTACTACCTCCTGTTTCCCTTTCTCTATAAAGCAGTCAAGAAAGCCCCTCTCCTGTTCGGTTTAAGTCTGCTCGTGCTTCACGTTCTGTTCATGTATAATTACGAAGCCCTTGCCGCTGCGGTTACGAAGGTTTTTAAACATCCGCTCATTCCGGAAGGGCAGGCAATGTCTGCCATCGTATGGCTTTTGCAATTCGTGATCGGCATCTACTTTGCCTTCTACGTTAAAAAGTGCCATCCCGCCCTCCTGCTGCTTTCCGGTGCTGTTTTCGTCACGCTTTCCTTGTACGATTTTCCGGGAAGACTGTTTCCCGGCGATACATTTAAGGGATTCTGGATCTACGGAAACATCCTCAGCGTAGTCGCAGTATTCATGATCATAACATATGCATTCAAAAAGGACGGAAACAAAAACACCCGGATCCCGATCCTGAGTAGCATTATAGGCACCTTATCGAAATACTCCTTTTCGATGTTTCTGGTCCATCACGTTATTCAGGAGCGTTTGCTAGCCCGTCTTGCTCCCAATGGCGGTGTTCCGACCACTTTGTCCTGCCTTAAATACTTCCTGTATTTTTTCATTTGCCTGGCGCTGACATTCCTGCTCGCCTGTCTGGTGCAAAACGGAACCGATACGATCGTGAAAAACCTGAAAGAACGCTACGCAAAGAGGTTTTCCAAGAAGCCTTCCGGCCCTGATCAAACATCGATAAACACATAAACACACTCATTTAATACATTTACCGTGATCCTCCCCGATGCTATACTGAACGTGATCGGAAATCTGTACGCTTAAAAGCTGCAGAACCGAATCGCAGGAACGGGGAGGATTTTTATGGATTCCTTAAAAGCTTATCATGTACACATCGGTCCGGCTGCCTGCGCAGTCGATCTCGGCGACGGCAGCGAACGCGGTCCCTATGTGGACCAGGACTATATTCTGCAGAAACTCGGACGCCCGCACCACGCCGTAAACTTAATGTATTGCTACTATCCTTTGGATGAAGGCTTTCCGGGGCGTGCCAGTGTGGTCCATGCAAATCCGAACGTATCTTTCGCATGGGACTACCCTTACGATGATTATTTCACCTACAAAGGCGGCCTCATCGGCGATAAAGATGATGAACCGTTTACATATATGCGCGACATTCGCCGCCACGGCCAGGACGTGTTGCTCACCCTGACCATCGATCCGCATGTGGGCGATGACCATCTGATCGCGATCGCAAAGGATCTGACCACCTTCGGCCGCATCTTCCTGCGCATAAATCACGAGGCGACCGGCAACTGGTTTTCCTTCAACCGCCGCTGCTCCTATCAGGAGGTTGCCGACTTCTATGTGCATTTCCACAAGATCATAAAGCAATACGCGCCGAATGTTTCCACCATTCTCTGTATCGGTGGCATCGAGGATCCGAACCGCGAAGAAATGGTCATGGAGCGTGAGTTTACCGAAGCGGTCCGCGCAACGGACATATGGTCGGTCGACAAATATATGGCTCTGCACTGGGGCTGGCCTTACGATATAGCCGAGCCGGGCGGAAAGTCTCATAAACGGGAAAGCGCCGCTGATGTCTATGAGATGACGCGCCGCAGTTACGAACGTTTCAAATACCTTTGCAACGGGGCCGAAAAACCCATGGTCATGAGCGAATGCAATGCGGACGGTGATGTGACCGGCCCTTACGAACAGGCAGACATGATCCGCAATTTCTGTGAATGCATCAAAAATGACCCGGTCCGCTGGTTCTCGGGGTTCACATTCTACCAGTTCCGCGACGACGGCCGCCTGGGGCTTGAGGTCAGCGATCCGAACAATCCGACC